>DASVNI010000129.1:0-27553 GCA_036383935.1 Gemmatimonadaceae bacterium
TGCTCGATGCACCAGGCGCAAAATGGCCCGTCGGCAAGGTGAACCCGTAGCCCGCTGTCACGTCGGCCTGCCTCAGGTGCCAGCCGCAGACAGCCGGCGCGATGAACGCATCGTCGAGTCCCGATCCGCCGCTCGCGCTCCCGAGATCGGTCCCGGTGATGTCCGCCACCGTCGATGAGGTAGCGAAGCCGATGTCGAGGTACGGCGTGTAATAGCCGCCGAGAAACTTCTTCTTGGGCACGTACTGGAGCTGGCCGCCGCTCTGCCAGAAGCTGTACATGCCCGTCACTGCGGCGATGGCGTTGCCGCTCGCGTCGTTCAGGCGCGAGGCGGTGTAGTACGTTGCCTGGGGCGAGTAGGTGAAGCCCGGCACGGGAAACTCCCCGGCGCCCAGGCCATATGCGCCAGGCACCCACTGCGCTTGTTGCTGAGATCGCACCACGGGCGCGCCGAGCGCCAGAAACGCGAGCGCGACACACGCACTGCGAATCTGTCCACGGCATCCATTCGCTCTACGACCGAACGTTGGTGGCCTCCCACCGCCAATCGCGGATCTCCGGCATGTCCTCGCCGTGCTCGCGGATGTATTCGCCGTGCTCACGCAGCTTCTGCCGAAAGGTGTCCAGGGCCGCTTTCGCCTCCACGCCAAGATTGGCGCGGTTGATCGCATCCATGGCGAGGTGAAAGCGATCGAGATCGTTGAGCACCGTCATGTCGAAGGGCGTCGTGGTGGTTCCCTCTTCCTTGTAGCCACGCACGTGCAGGTTGTCGTGATTGTGCCGGCGGTAGGTGAGGCGATGGATCAGCCACGGATATCCGTGATAGGCGAACACGATCGGCTTGTCCGTGGTGAAGATCGCGTCGAACTCGGCGTCGGGCAGCCCGTGCGGATGCTCGCTCTGCGGTTGGAGGGTCATCAGGTCCACCACGTTGACCACGCGGATCCTGAGCCGCGGAAGGTGTGAGCGCAGCAGACTGACGGCGGCGAGCGTCTCGAGCGTCGGCACGTCGCCCGCACATGCCATCACCACGTCAGGCTCCCCTCCGTCGTCGTTGCTCGCCCAGTGCCAGATCCCGACGCCCGTCTCGCAATGGGTGATCGCCGCGTCGATATCCAGCCACTGCGGCGCCGGTTGCTTGCCGGCAACGATGACGTTCACGTAGTCCCGGCTTCGCAGACAGTGGTCCGCAACCGAGAGCAGCGTGTTGGCATCCGGCGGCAGATACACCCGGATGACGTCCGCCTTCTTGTTGACGACGTGATCGATGAAGCCCGGATCCTGATGGCTGAATCCATTGTGGTCCTGCCGCCAGACGTGCGAGGTGAGCAGGTAGTTGAGCGACGCGATCGGTGCGCGCCACGCGATGTCGCCCGTCGTCTTGAGCCATTTCGCGTGTTGGTTGAACATCGAGTCGACGATGTGGATGAAGGCTTCGTAGCAGGAGAAGAAGCCGTGTCGCCCCGTGAGCAGATAGCCTTCCAGCCAGCCCTGGCATACGTGCTCGCTCAATATCTCCATCACGCGACCGTCGGCCGAGACGTGATCGTCGACGGGAAAGATCTCGCCGACCGACTGACGCGTCGTGACCTCGAACACCGCATCGAGACGGTTCGACGTCGTCTCATCGGGCCCCACGATGCGGAAGTTGCGGGCATCGGCGTTGAGGGCGAGCACGTCGCGCAGCATGCGTCCGAGGACGCGCGTCGATTCACCATCCTTACCACCTGGTGCCTCGACCTGGACCGCGTAGTCGCGAAAGTCCGGGAGCTTCAGATCTTCGAGGAGCAGTCCGCCATTGGCGTGCGGATTGGCGCCCATGCGACGCGTCCCGCGGGGTGCGAGCTCGGCCAGCTCGGGGATCAGACGGCCCTCGTCATCGAATAGCTCCTCCGGCCTGTAGCTGCGCATCCAATCCTCGAGCATCCGCAGATGCGCGGGGTTGGAGCCGAGACCGGCGAGCGGAACCTGATGCGAGCGGAAGGTCCCCTCGACCTTCTTGCCGTCCACGAAGGCGGGCCCCGTCCACCCTTTGGGTGAGTCGAGCACGATCATCGGCCACGTCGGACGCTCGGTAAAGCCGTGGACCCGGGCATCGGATTGAATGCGATGGATCTTCTCGAGGATCGTGTCCAGCGTGGCGGCCATGAGCTGGTGCATCAGCGTCGGATCATCCCCTTCGACGAAGTGCGGCTCGTAGCCGTAGCCCCGCAGCAGCGCGTCGAGCTCCGTCTTCGGGATGCGCGCCAGGACCGTCGGGCCGGCGATCTTGTATCCGTTGAGATGGAGGATCGGCAACACCGCCCCGTCGTGGACGGGATTGAGGAACTTGTTCGAGTGCCAGCTCGTCGCCAGCGCGCCCGTCTCCGCCTCGCCGTCGCCGATCACGCAACACACTAGCAGATCGGGGTTGTCGAACGCCGCTCCGTACGCGTGCAGCAACGAGTATCCGAGCTCGCCGCCCTCGTTGATCGACCCAGGCGTCTCTGGCGAGACGTGGCTGGGGATCCCGCCTGGAAAGGAGAACTGCTTGAAGAGCTTCCTCAGGCCTTCGGCGTCGCGCGCGATCGTCGGGTAGACCTCGCTGTACGTTCCCTCGAGGTAGGTATTGGCGACGAGCCCCGGTCCGCCGTGGCCGGGACCGGTGACGAAGATCGCGTCGAGATCATCGCGCTTGATCACGCGGTTCATGTGCACGTAGACGAAGTTGAGACCCGGCGTCGTTCCCCAGTGCCCGAGGAGGCGGGGCTTCACGTCGTCCAGTGCAAGCGGACGGCGGAGTAGCGGGTTGTCGAGCAGATAGATCTGCCCGACCGAGAGGTAGTTCGCCGCGCGCCAGTACGCGTGCATGCGGCTCGCCTCGAGCTCCGATAGCGGCGCGGAAGCTCCGCGCTCGTTCCCCGTCGCGCGTTCGGCGGGCGCAGTGGGTGTCGTCATCAATCCTCCCGCGACGCGCGCGCCGCTCAGTACGTGGGGAGCTCTATTCCTCGCAGAATTCGAAACAGATCAATGGCGGAGGTATCGGTCATCGCAGCGACAAATTCGGCGAACGCCATGATGACGGCGTAGTGATCATCGGAGTCGTGCCGGGGCTCGAGATATTCAGGGGACACCAACGCCAGGACCTTTGCGGATCGCCGCGTGCCGCCATCGTTCCAGGCCGCCGCGAGGAATTCCGCGAGCAGCCCTCCCAACACCTCGAATCCAGCCGCCTCGATGGCGATGACAGTACGGTCCGGGTACACGAACTCCGTCATCACCTGCCTGATCTTCTTGAGCTCCGGGTTCGACGGCGCCAGATCCAGCAGCGGCGTCTCGAACTCGCCGGCCAGAATGGCATCGACGTTGGCAACGAAGATGTCGACCACCTGGGCGATGAGGGAATTGATCGCCTTGGCACGCAGGTAGGCCAATTGCTCGTAGCGGTCTATGATGCTCCCGAGCCGCTCGAGATTGGGGAATTCGTTGTTGAGCTGAAGGATCGACAGCAGATGTCTGCGCGCTGCATCGATCGGCACCAGCTCCAGCCGCACCGCGTCCTCGAGGTCGATGAGGCGATAGCAGATGTCGTCTGCCGCTTCCATGAGGAAGGCGAGCGGATGCCTGCACCAGGCGTGATCCGCCTTGTTCTGCAACCCGGTCGCCGACGCGACAGCCTCGAACGTCGCCGCCTCCGACTGGAAGAAGCCGAACTTCTTCTCGCTCACCTTCAGCCTGTCCCCGCGAGGCCAGGAGGCGCGAGGATATTTGGCGAATGCGGCGAGTGTCGCATGCGTCAATCCCATGCCGCCGGGACGTCGGGATGCGGTAGGCTTGGTGCGGCCGATGATTCGAAAGCCGAGTGCGTTGCCCTCGTAGCGAAGCAGATCTTCCCGCTGCGCTTCGTCCAGGTTCGCCAGATACTTGAATCCTTCTTCCCCTCTGAAGAAGTCCGCGATCGCGTCTTCGCCAGAGTGCCCGAAGGGAGGGTTGCCGATGTCGTGCGCGAGGGCGGCAGCAGCGACCAGAGCACCGACGTCATCCGTACGCGCTCTCAGCTCTGGAAGCTTCTGGGAGGCGATCCGGCCGAGCGATCGTGCGACACACGAGACTTCCATGCTGTGCGTGAGTCGCGTATGCGCAAAGTCACTCTCGGGAAGCGGGAAGACCTGGGTCTTCCCCTGCATCTTCCGGAAGGCACTCGAGAACACGATCCGATCGAAATCCCCCTGAAAATCAGACCTCAGGGACGAGTCCGGCACGCCTCGGGCTGGTTCGCCGAGACGGCGGCAGTCGAGCAGGGCATCCCAGGTCATCATCGCGGCTTCGGAGGATACTGGGCCAGGCACATAGTGCGAGCGCTAGCAAACAGTGGGCTCGCATGGCTGGTTGAACGCCTTTCGCACGACGCAAGAACGGCCCGCGCATCAGTTCGATGCGCGGGCCGTTGTCTTACTTCAAGCAAGAGCGGGATGACGATCCCTCAACGGGATCGACGACTCACGGCAGCCCCTTCGCGATCGCGAAGTCCGCCACCCCTTCGCCGAGCGTGCGCGCGGCTGACATGTCGAACGGGTAGTGAATGCCCGCGTACACACGGGAGATCGACGCCTCCGCGCGCAGCGCGTCGATCGTCGCCGCACGCGCGGGGAAGTAATGCGTGAGCACGCGCGCCGCCGAAGCCGACAGGGCCTGGTGCCCCGAGGGGTAGGACGGATAGTTCGGCACCGTGAACGCGCGGACGACCGCCGGGTCGGCCTGGTGCGGGCGCAGCGTCCAGTAGAAGTACTTCGCCTCGAAGCACGCGATGAGCGCGTCGTACACCGCGGCGTTCATGATCGCGAACACTTCCGTCGCCCTGGCCTCGTCCAGCCCGTCCGCCGCGACGTACTGGGCGGCAAGCCCATCCCAGTAGCCGCCCGGCGTCATCGTGTTCGCGCCATAGGCCCAGCCGAGTGCGATCGCGAGCTGCGGCGGGGTGAGATTCGTCGTGGTCGTGACGACCACCGCCAGGTCGGTGTTGAAGGCCGGCGAGAGGTACGCCGGGGGCGGCGGCGGACGGAACTGCGAGTTGTTGTTCAGGAACCAGGGGGTCGCCTGGCCGAGCGTTCCTCCCGCGGGAGGAAGGGACGAAGGCGTCCAGATACCCGCCCCTGATGGAACCGGTGAGTTCCACGCCCGCGTGAAGTTGTCGTTCGTCAGGCGCGTGACCATCGCATCGCCGATCGCGCGGCCGACGGCGACCCCGCGGGTGAACTCCGGGTGCACACCTCCGGGCCCGGCCTCCCCCTGCTCCGCCAGTCGCTGCTCGAGCGCCGCCGACGCCGCCGCCGAGAACCAGCCCAGCACGCGCACCGACGCGCCGGCCACCGCGCCGCGCCGTGCTTCATATAGAGCGCGCCCGCCCGCGCCATAGCCGTTGCCTGCGCCCACACCCTGGACGCCCGCGTCGGCATCGACCGCGGCGACGGCACGCGCCTGCGCGACGCTCAGCGCCGCGTAGAGCCGCGAGGCCGCCAGCGCACTCATATTGTTGGTGGCAACCTGCGCCCTGGCGACCCCCTGCCACTCCAGCGACACGGGTGGTGCGGCGACGGCCGCCGCGGCGACTTGCCGGGCGTCGCTGGGCGTCGCGCGTGGAGTGGTGGTCGGGACGTCGCACGCGGCGGTGAGCGCGGCGGTAATCACGCCGGCAAGCGCCGACGCGGCGCGCCAGTGAAATCGGTGGGAGAATCGCGAGTACATCGGGGACCTCCTGGTCCTGTCGGGGAGATGAGCACCGGCAGGATGCCGGCGGGCGGCGATGGTGTAGATTCGACCGCGCCCCAACCTCGCGCCGGCCTCTCGCGTCGCTCTCGCGCCCTCTCGTTCCCTCTCGCAGAACCACCCGTGTACACGCTGCGGCTACTCGGCACGGCATCGATCGAGGGTTCGGACGGCCCGCGCACCGGGCGTGCGACGCAGGGCCGGCGGCTCGCGCTCCTCGCGATGCTGGCCGCGGCCCGCGGGCGGGCGCTGTCGCGCGACAAGCTCGTCGCCGTGCTGTGGCCGGAGGCGACACCGGAGCGCGCGCGACCCCAGCTCTCCGACGCCCTCTACATCCTCCGCGGCGCGCTCGGCGAGGACGTCATCCGCGCGACGGGCGACGACCTGTCGCTCAACCCGGCGGTGCTGACGATCGACGTCGTTCGATTCGAGGACGCGGTCGTGGCGGGGCGATTGGAGGAGGCGGTCGAGCTCTATGGCGGCCCGTTCCTGGATGGCTTCCACGTTCCCGACTCGGCTGAGTTCGAGGAATGGCTGGACGCGGAGCGGAGCCGCCTGGGCCGCCAGTACGCGCGCGCCCTCGAGGCGCTCGCCGACGCCGCGGGCGATCACGCGGCCTCCGTGAGCTGGTGGCGGCGGCGGGCGGCGCTCGACCCGCTCGACGGCGCCGTCGCGCTGCGGCTGATGCAGTCGCTCGGCGCCTCGGGCGACCGGGCCGGCGCGCTGCGTCACGCGACGATCCACGCCACGCTCCTCCGGGAAGAGCTCGACGCCGAGCCGGACGGCGCGATCACCGCGCTCGCTGAAAAGCTGCGCCGCGAGCCACCCGCCGCGCCGACGCCGACCCACGCACCGTTGGCGCCGGCTCAGGCGCCGGCAGCTGCGGTCGCGCCGAAGGAGGTCGCACCTGTCCCCGCCCCGCCACTGGCTGGCGCCGAAGAGCGTCCCAGGAAACCGCGGCGACTGCGCGCGCTCGTCGTGCCGGTGATGGTGGTCGCGCTGGCGCTCACGGCGATCTACGGTGCGAGCCGCGGCGGACGGACGGCGAGCGCGCGGTCGGTCGGCGTGCTCCCCTTCGTCAACATGAGCCCCGACCCGACGAACACGTACTTCAGCGACGGTCTGAGCGAGCAGATCATCCTCGCGCTCAGCCGAGTCGACGGACTGCGCGTAGCGGCGCGCACCTCGTCGTTCGCGCTGCGCAACCGTGAGCTGAGCGTGCGCGCGATCGGCGACACGCTGGACGTGCAGGCCGTGCTCGAGGGGAGCGTGCTCGTCGACGGCAACCGCCTGCGCGTCATCGCGCAGCTCATCGACGCGCGCACCGGCTTTCACCTCTGGTCCGCGCAGTACGACGGCGACCGGCGCGACGCGCTCGCGCTGCAGGACTCCGTCGCGTACGCGATCGCGGGCGCGTTGCACCTCCAGCTCGCGGGCAACGACGCGAAGGCCGCACGGCCGGCAATCTCACCCGAGGCGTACGACCTGTACCTGCGCGGCCTCTATCTGCGGAACAGCTTGCAGGCGGACCAGCTGCGTCAGGCCTCCGCTTTCTTCGACCGGGCGATCGCGCTCGAGCCGCGGTTCGCGGGCGCGTGGGCGGCCAAGGCGAGCGTCGTCGCGCCGATGGCGTACTTCCGCTACGCGAACCGCGATTCCATCGTGGCGCAGCTGCGCACGCTGACCTCGCGGGCGCTCGAGCTGGACCCGCGCAGCAGCGAGGCGTACGCCGCGCTCGGTGTGCTGAAGCTCTTCTTCGATTGGGACTGGGCCGGCGCCGAAGCCGCGCTGCAACGCGCCGTCGCGCTGAACCCGAACGACGCGCACGCGTGGCATCACCTCGCGAACTACTACGCCGCCATGTCGCGGTCGCGCGAGGCGGCGGCGGCGCGGTCGAGGGCGTTGCAGCTCGATCCGCTGAACGCGCGCACCCTCCTCGTTGGCGCGACCGACCTGCTGCTCACGGGCGACACCGCGGTGGCGCTCGACCGCGCTCGGCGCGGAGCACGGCTCGATCCCGCGCACCCGCTCCTCCTCGGCGTCGGGCCCTCCCAGCCAGCCGGCGTCCCCTTCATCCTGATGAGCCAGGGACGGCACGACGAGGCAGTCGAAGAGTACCTGCGCGTCGCCGCCCTCCGCGGAGCCACGCGGCAGGACGTCGAGTCCATTCGCTCGGCCTACACGTCGTCGGGAGTCGCCGGATTCTGGAGAGCGTGGCTGGCGATGGACCAGCGACAGTCGCCGTCGCCGGATCCGATGCGCATGGCGTCGCTCCACGCGTTGAGTGGCGACACGGCGGCCGCACTCGGTTGGCTCGAGCGCGCCTACGCGGAGCGCAATCCGGGGCTCATCTACCTGCTGCACGACTCCTCCTTCGAGCCACTCCGTGCGCAACCGCGGTTCGTGCGCATCGCACGGGCGATGAAGCTTCCCCGCTAAGGCTTTCGCGCCTCGCGCACTCGCGGCTATGCTGCGTGATGCTGAATGCCTGGATCACGCCAGTACTCATCGCCGCAAGCCTTCTCCACGCGCCTACGATTTCGGCTGCCGGTGAGACCTCGGCGCGCGCCGCATGCGGACTCCCCACCCGCGACAGCGCCTGGGTCGCCATGGCGCTCGACGGCTGGCAGCGCCAGAACGGCCGAGCGCTGCACGCACCTCCGATCCGCATTCCGACGCTGGTCTTCTTCGACACGCTGTGCAGCCACACACTGCTGCCGGCGGCGCGACCGATCGGCGACGTGTCCTTCACCGGCGCGGGCCAGTCGTTCGTGGTGCGAAGCGCTCCGCACACCGGCACCATTCGCCTGCCGAACGGGGAGTCGCAACCGGCGAGCCTCATGTCATTCGCCTCCCGTTCGCCGAATGGCGACATGTTCTTCGTCATGTCGCTTCCGTCGATCTGGACCGCCAGCGGGCGCAGCGACACGCTGGCGACGGCGGTCTTCATGCACGAGTTCACGCACACGCAATCGCCCTCACTCGGCGCGCGGATCGACGCGCTGATTCGACGTGGGCTGCCGGAGCAGATCGACGACGACGTGATCCAGAAGCGGTTCGACTCGCTGCCGGAGTTCCGTCGCGCCTATGAGCAGGAGCGCGACCTCCTCTTCGAATCGGTCCATGCACCGACGCGCGATCTCGCCGTACGTGCCGCCCGCCGTGCGCTCGCCGCGATGGACGCCCGTCGCGCGACGTTCTTCCGCGGACCGAACGCGCTCTATGCCGAGGCGGAAGACGTCTTCCTGTCCATGGAAGGCACGGGACAGTGGGCCGCGTATCTGTGGCTCACCGATCCACAGGGAGGCGCGATGTCCGCCGAGGACGCGCTGCCGTACATCCGTCGCGGCGGACGTCGCTGGTCCCAGGATGAAGGGCTCGCGCTGCTGCTCGTTCTGAGCCGGCTCGCCCCCGACGCACCGCGCGCGATGTTCGGTCCGAATGCGCGAACGGTGCTGCCGCTGCTGCGGAGCGCCGTGGCGCGCTGATTCTCCTCGCGCTATCCGGACCGACCTCTGCTGGCTCGGGCCAACAGGTGCCTGTATGTTCGCCGAGTCCAGAGAGGATCGAGCACACCCTGACGGAAGCGGGCCTCGCCATGATTCCCACCGCACGCCGGTTCCCGATCGCCCTTCCCTTCCTCGCTGCGCTGCTGCGCGGCCCGCTCCTGCTCGCACAGAGCGCGGACGTCGACGACGTCAAGCGCGTCATCCGCGCCGAGACGGAGACGTACTACCAGCGCGACACGACCGGGTGGAAGAACACGTGGATCAACGACTCCACCGCGATCCGCACCTTCATCACGAGCGGCTCGTACAGCGTCGCGCTGGGTTGGGACAAGTTCGGGCCGAGCACGATCGCATCGATCAGGAACACGCCGCCCGAGGCAGTGAAGATCGACCGCACCAACTACGTGGTGCGCATCGACGGAGCGCTCGCGTATGCGGAGTACGACGAGCAGACCAACTTCCTGACCGACAGCGTCCCGCTCGTCGCTCGCCAGAACCGTACGCTCGTCAAGCGGAATGGCGAGTGGAGGATTCTCTCGGCGGGAAGCTTCGTCGGGAGCACCTACGGCGCATCTCCCCGTGCGATCCAGACGAGACTCGCCGGAGTCGGCAGCGATCTCTCCGCCGCGAAGAAGCATGACGATGCGATCGAAGTGCTCGAGCTGAACGTTCGGCTCTTTCCGAGCTCCTCGGCGGCCCACGCCGCTCTGGCCGCAGCACATGCTGCTGCGGGCAATACAGGGCTCGCCAGGCAGCATTATGAGAAGGCGCTGGCGATCGATCCGAAGAACGAGACGGCACGCACGGCGCTGGCAAAGCTGACGGGGACAAAGTCGCCCTGACGTGCCCGGCGGCCGGGCTACTTGGGCCAGCCCTCCTGCGGCAGCCGCGGCGTGATCTTGAGCGCGTTCCGGAAGTACACCTTCTGCAGCACGGTGTCCGGCAGATCGATCCCGTACAGCTTCCAGAAGGCGTGATAGCCGCGGTAGTAGTCGAAGTACTCGTCGCGCGTCTCGAGCACGCGCCAGTAGTACGGATACTCCGACGGCTGGAACGAATCCTTCCCGAACAGCAGGCGGTCCTGATACTTGACGAAGAAGTCGTGCGCGCCGCGCGGCTGGCGTCCGATGTCGTACAGCACGGCGCCGATCTCCGTGTACACGTTCGGTAGCTCGTCGAGCAGCTTGCCGAGTCGCGCGAGGTCGTTCGCCTGCCAGCCCATGTGCGCCGTGACGAACGTCGTCTTCGGATGGCGACGGAAGAGATTGTCGCGCTCCGTGATCAGCTCCTCGAAGCTGGGGTACTTCGCCGGGTCGTAGTGGCGGTACGGGAAGAGCGCTTGTTCGAGCCAACGTTCATTGGTGTAATCCAATGGCCGGAAGAACTCTTCTGGATCCGCCGTGTGGATGAACACCGGGAGACGGAGCCGCGCGCAGGCGTCCCAGATCGGATCGAGCGCCGGATCATCGATGCGGAGGCGGCTGCCGTCCGGCTTCTTGATCGAGAGGCCGAAGCTCTTCGAGAGCTCGCCCACGCCGACCGCGCCGGCCGCGACGTCGGACTCGAGCTGCGCGATGGCCTTGTCGGCCCATCCGGGTCCGACGCCGCTGAAGTCGATCCCCGCGAGCACGCGCACGCGGTCCTTGTTCGGAGATGCATTGATGACCGCGACCGCGCTCCTCACCTCCTCCCCCGACATGTCGTCAGCGGCCAGCATGAGACGCACGTTGATGCTGTCGAGCGAGCGGACCATCGCGGCGAGCGCGTCCTGCGAGCGCAGCCTGCCGCCCGGGTGTCCGTGAAAGTCGATCGCCGGATACTTCGCCCGCGGGACGAGGTGCACGGGCGTGACGAGCGTCGATCGCGGCCGGTAGTCGACGATGCTCGGCGGGGGAAGCTTCGGTGCCTGGCACGACCCCGGGCGCACTTCGGTTGTACCGGCCGGGCAGCCGGCGCCGGGGCGTGCAGGGGTCTCCCCACCGTCCGACTGCGCGAACGCACGACCGGCGAGCGCGGACGAGAGGAGCAGCGCGCCGATGGCGACGCGGCGCGCGGACGTCGACGTGATGGATTGCGGGAGGAGCAGACGCATCTACTCAGCTACGCTCATAGAAGGGCGGCGGCTCGATCCCGAGTGCCCGGAGATAGACGTAGCCCTGCCCGCGATGGTGGATCTCATTGTCCCGGATGTACAGCAGGAGATCCCAGATCGCCATCTTCCACTGGCCGAAGGCCGTGTCGACCTCCTGGAAGCGCGCCGCGGGAATCTTCGGCCACAGCTCGTTGATCTGGGCGGTCGTGTCGTCCCACATCCGGAGCAGCTCCGCTTTGGTCGTCGCCTTGGCGGCGGCGTACTGGGACCAATCGCCCGCGACGACACCGTTCAGCGTAGGCACCGCCATGCCGATGAACTCCATCGCGAGCGCGGAGAACGTTCGCATGCCGCCGATGGAGTAGTTGAAGAGCTTGTCCTCGGGGAATGCGTCGATGACGCGGCGCGTCAGCGCGCGATGCCCCTGCCAGTGCTCGAGGAACTGCTGTGACGACATGATCGGTGCCGCGGTAGCGCTCGCCGCCATCGTGATGCCTCCGGTGTGAGATGAGGTGCCAAAGATAGGCTTCCGGTCGTGGTCTCGCCCAATGACTCGCGCCGAGACGCTTTGCCCGTGGCGTGATAGGATGTTTCGAAATCTGCCCCGGCACGACTCTCATCCCAACGCATCGGGCCGATACGTATGAGCGCGGTATCGTGCCGCGCCACGATGTAGTGGCGGCACGAGGCATGGCTCAGGCCGAGATCGGAAGTGGCATTCCCAACATGGAGCACGCAAGCCTGCTCGCGCTCGGGCGCCTGGTTCTCGGCGGCCCTGATCTGCGCGATGCGTGCAATCGCGCCGGCAGGCGCGCTGGCCCAGAGCGTGAGCGGCTCGATCTCCGTGTCGGCCACCGTGTTGCCGCCAATCATGATGCCGGCCGTGAAACCAGTCTCGTTCCGCGTCGAGCGCAATGGCGTGGCGCAACTGGAGACGACGCCGCCGTACTACGGCGCCGTCTCGGCCATCGTCATGTCGACCGTCTCGAGCTCGGCGAACGGGTTCATCCCGGTCGCCCGGCCGCCCGCGCTGGTCAAGGCCACGCGCGGCAACGCGCTGTTCGAGGCCACGAGAAGCGCAGCCGATTCCGTGGCGTCGCGGTGGCGATACGAGATCCCGTTGGACGCGACTCCAGGTCGAACGGAGCCGCACGACGTGATCGTGCGCATCACCTACCTCATCGTGCCGGGAACCTGATGTCGATCGCCAGGGAGGTAATCGGCATCCTGTACTGGCTCGGATGGGGCGCCGCGATCATCGCGCTGCTCAATCTCGTCGCGTTCGTGGCGCTCATCGTCGCGTATGCGTGGCATGACGGCCTGAAACAGAAGCTCAGAGGTCGTCGCGCGCGTCGGCAAGCGTTCGAGCGCCTGCTCGCCCAGTCCAGCTTCGACAACCTCTCGACGATCTCCGAGTCGAGCAACGCCGGTGAATGGTGGGAGTGGTGACGTCGCGACATGAGTCCAACAAAGGGCTCCGTCATTCCGTCTACCTCACGGCATCCTTGAATCCTCATCCCATGCCAGTCGCGCACGAGTTCGCCCCCTCCCTCTCGCCCGCATCTCCCCCGCAGTCTGGCATTGGAAGCCCAGGCGCCCCTCGGGTGCTCATCGTCGACGGGCAGGCCATGATGCGCCGTGCGCTCGCCAGCTTCCTGCGCGAGTGCGGCTACGACGTGCACGAGTGCAAGACAGAGGCGACCGCGCTCGCCCGGCTCGAGCACGAGCGCTTCGCGGTCCTGCTGTGCGACGTGCACATGCCCGAGATGACCGGCCCCGACGTGGTATCACGCGCCCTCGCGCTCGACCCCCATCTCGCCGTGCTGGTGCTCACGGCGGTGAACGAGGCCGGCGCGGCCACGGACGCACTGACACGCGGCGCGGTCGACTATCTCGTGAAGCCGGTCGAGCTGCCGAACGTCTACCTCTCCGTCGAGCGCGCGCTCCACCGCCGCCAGCTCGAGATCGATCGCCGCAACGTCGAGCGCCACCTCCGCGAGGAGCTCGCGCTCCGCAAGACGGAGCTCGAGCGCGAGAAGGCGTCGCTGCACGGGCTGACCATCGGCGTCGCCGAAACGTTGATCAACGCCATGGAGGCCAAGGACGTCTACCTGCGAGGGCACTCACGCCGCGTCGCCGAGCAGGCGGCGTCGGTGGCCGAGGAGATGGGGCTCGACGCCGATCTCGTGGAGGACGTGCGACTCGCCGGCCGCCTGCACGACATCGGCAAGATCGGGATTCGCGAGGACATCCTGAACAAGCCGAGCGCGCTCACCGCCGAGGAGTACGCACACGTGCAGGAGCACGTCCGCATCGGGATGGAGATCCTCGCGCCACTGCGACACATCCCGCAGGTCCTCCAGTTCATCGGCGACCACCACGAGCATTTCGACGGCTCGGGTTACCCGCGCCGCCGCAAGGGAAACGAGATCTCGATCGGCGGCCGCATCCTCGCTGCCTGCGACGCGTTCGATGCGCTGACCTCACGCCGCGCGTACCGCGAGGCGCTCGACGAGCAGGCGACAATCGACCACCTCGAGTCCGAGGTCGGCCACCTGCTCGACCCCGTGGTGTTCGGCGCGCTGAAGAAAGTGGTGGTGGGGCGCAAGACGCTCCCCTTCATCGACGACGTGCACGCCTAGCGCGCCGAGCGTCAGCCGTTCAACTGCCCGCCAAGCCTTTTCACCACCGCATCGAGCGCCACGCTGAACCGCGGGAAGGTCGGTGGTCGCCCACCACCGACGGGCAGCGCGTACTGCCGGGCGATCCGCTTGAGCTGGCGAACATCGGCAAGCCCCGCGAGTCGTACGCTCGCCGCGCCCTCGCCGTCGGGATAGGACTCCATCATGGCGCACACCAGGAGCAGGCGGGCGACGGCCAGCACCGCGCGTGGCGATGGAAGCCCCGCCTGCCGGAACTGTCGGCTGAGCGTTCGGGTCGAGACATCGAGCGAAGCAGCGAAGGCTCGCACACGCCCATTCTCGCCGACCGTTCGCGTCGCACCGGCGAGGATGTCGCGGAGGAAGCGCGGCTCGACGCCCTGGAGCGTGCGGCGCGTCACGACCTCGTGCCGTGCGACCGTATGCGAGCGCTCGCTCAGCAGCGCGGTCAACTCCGACACGGACGGCGCCACGACGACCTGTGCGCCGGCACGGGCTGCGGCCAGCAGCGCATTGGCGCGCAACGGCGGCGAGCAGCAGATCGCGATGTAGGCGCTGCGCGAGTGCTCCGTGGCGCACTGCTGGATCAACGGCGCGGTGGGCAGCCCTCGCCCGTCGACGACGGGAAAGACCACCGCGTCGAAGTCGCCGCTCCGGAGGCGTGCGAGGACAGCGAGACGTGATGACTCGTGCGCCACATGCACGGCACTGGTGACGGCACGCCCCAGCAGTGCGGCCTCGGGCATGTCGTCGAGGAGAGCGCCGAGCACACGGATCTCAGCGGGCACATGGGTTTCCATCACCACACGGGCAAACCGTCGCGCGAACCGGCCAAATGGGCGACGGGGATCGGAAATTTCATGGACCGCCCGGGGACTGGCAGCATATTGTGGCGCTCTCCTCTCTGGAGTCTCTCGTGTTCGTTCCGCAACCGGTCCTCACGGCTTATCGATGTGACAGTGAGCGATTGCCATATGCGCCCGCGGTCGAGGGGTTGCTCACCGGCGTCCTCGTTTTTGCGCGCCTGTTCGAGGCGATCGCGGCGCAGGTCTCGACGTCGCGCGCCGCGGAAGCAGAGAGGCCTCGGCAGGACCCCGTCATCGCACTCGAGGAGGAGCAGGAACAGCAGGTGCGCGCGGTCCTGAGCGAGCACGCGATCCTCGGGGACGGCGTCCGCGGCGTACGAGTGGTTCCCGACCGCGTGCGAACCTTCGCGGAGCTGAGCGAGCTCGCGCGGCAGGTCGCTGATGGCGCAGAGCAGGCCGGCGCGCTGAACCTGGCCAACTCCCTGCTGTTCGCGCTCGAGCGCGTGTCGGATCTGTTGCCTGCCGTGGAGCTCGGCCGGGTGCTGGCGCAGCGCGGCCGTGTCGCGCGCAAGGCGAATGCCTACGACGTCGCACTGGCGCTGTACAAGCGCGTCGCGGCGCTGGCGCGAACGCTGAGCTCGGGAGAGCTGCGTGCGCGCGCGACCGTTGGATTCGGCGTGCTGGCGCAATTCCGGGGCAACCTGCCCCTGGCGGCGCGCCACTTCCGCACGGCCGCCCGCGAAGCGAAGCGCGCCAGCGCGATCGACGTGCTGCGCGTCGCGCAGCATGGCCAATTGACCATCGCGGCCAAACGCGGCGACTTCAGCGCGGCGCTGGTGTATGGTTGGCATGCGTATCAGGATGCGTGGGGCAGCAGTGAGGCCGAGGCGGAGATGCTGCTGAATCTCGCGCAGCTCGCCTTCGACGTCGGGCGCGCGGACGCGGCACTCGCGGGGTTCACGGCCGCGCTCGCGCGGCGGCCCGGACCACGGCTCGCGCTCCCGGCCCTCGGTGGTGCCGCCCAAGCGGCTGGTGCGCTCGGACGCCGCGATCTGGTCCAGCGGTACGCACGCGAGATCGATGCGTATCGCAATGACGAGAGCTTCGCATATCCCATCGCATCGGCCCTACTGGAGCTCGCACTCGCGCTTGCGGACCATGACCGCTCGGCCGCGCGCGATCGAGTGGCGGCAGGTCGCATGTTGACGGCGAAACACGGATTCCATGAGCTAGATTTCCAGTTGCGCGAGCTCGCGGAACAGCTCGTCGGGCCACGGGCCAGCGCCCACGCCCCTCAGATCCACGTCGCGCCGCGCGGCGAGACCGTATTGCGGGATCTGATGCACGAAGCGGAGGTGGGCACCGTCGACCGGCGTCCGAGCGGCCGACGCGCGGCCGCGGGTGCACACTAGAGCGTGGGAGTGGGTTCGGGAGCGGGAGCCTGGACGGGAGCCGGGACGGACTCGCACCGGCCGTCTGCAACGGAATAGCCGCCGCAAGGCTCCACGTCGCGGGCGGAAACGCCGGCGGCGCGCGTGGTGATCGGGGCGGTTGCACCATCAGCGGCGCAAGCCGTCAAGGAGAGCACGCCGATTGCGACGATGAGCTGCGTGAGGCGGACAGGAGACATCAGAGGGACTCCGTGTGAGAGGAGCCCGTTATCTATCAGTCAGGGTGAGGGGCAACGATCAGCGTGCGGGCAACGCCGTCACACGATGAGCAAGGGACGACGATGATGTCGCCAGTGGTCGTCGCTCTCGTTAGGGAGCGTGCCTCGAACGCTCGCATCGTTGCGGCATTTCGCCCCACCCTCGTGCGGCACGTGCTCACGGTGCAGGAGCTCTCGGCGACCCTGCACGAGTTGGGCATCCATGTCGTTGCGGTTCTCGCCGAGGCGCGCGACGCCGCCAACAACCCCGCCGGTCCCGTGCTCACCACCCTGATCGCGAAGTTTCCGGGAATTCCCTTTCTCGGATACTGCGGCATGGGCGCCTCGCACGCGGAGGGGCTCCGCGAGCTTGCCAAAGCGGGCGTCCACGAATTGGTGTTCCGGGACCTCGAGGACTCCCCCGCTCTGCTCCGGGCAAAACTTGGTCGCGGGATCGAGGCGCGTGCCGGAGCACTCGTTCTCCGCAGGTTGTCAGCGCAGCTCCCCGAGATCCTGCACGGCCTGGTGGCGTACTGCGTGAGCTTCCCTCGCGAGAGTCACGAGATGGAGAGCATCGCGCTCGCGCTCGGCGTGCACCGCAAGACGCTCGTCAACTGGTGCCGGCGCGCACAGGTGCCGCCGCCGAGCGCACTCGTGACCTGGGTGCGACTGCTCCTTGCCGTCGAGATCCTCCAGACACCGGGCCACACGGTGGAACGTGTCGCGAGCACGCTGGAGTTCGCGTCGGGATCTGCGTTTCGGAATCTCTGTCAACGCTACTTCGGCCGGCGTCCGGCCGACCTGCGGTCGCCCGGCGGGCGCGAGGCGGCCTACCGCGCGTTCTCCTACGCACTCCAGGAGCACGAGGCGGCGTCGGAGCCGTCGGAGGAAGCAGTGCGACCGAGAAAGAGGACGCTGAGTCTCGCGGCAGGGCACGTGTGACGATGTTCCTTCGGCGCGGTCGCGCCGTCGGAGTGATGCGCTGCTTCCGTCGCACCTCAGTCGTCTTCTGAGCTGCGCAACAGGTTGGCGTCAGCGCACCGCCCGGGGGGCCCGGCGTGGTGACGCGTCCGGCGCCGCTATCCCCGAACGGCGTGAGCCGCCGCGCCCACCTCGATCGACACGGAGACCGCGGCGCCGTGCACGAGCGTGTTGTGCACGGGGCAGCTCCGCACCACGCGCTCGAGCATCTCCATCGTGTGCGGCGAGAGCGCGCCGGGCAGGAAGACCGCGACGGACAGCTCCCCGATCCGGTGCGGGTTGGCGACGTGGCGCGGCGTCACCTCGACGCGCATCCCGTCGTGCCTCAGTCCACGGCTCACGCAGAACTGGTGCACGTACAGGGCGACGCAGCTCCCGAGCGCCGCCGACACCAGCTCCATCGGCGACGGTGCGGTGTCTTCGCCGCCGACACGGATCGATTGGTCGGTGATCACCCGGTGCTCGCGGATCTGGGCCGCGAAGCTCAGCCCATGCTCGTGCGTCACCACGATCGGTGACCGCGTCAGATATTCCGTCATACGTACCTCCAGTGAGAGGGCGCCGCTCCCGCCGCGACGCTCACGGCCACTGCCACTCCTCTTCGCCACGCTCGCGCACGCGCCACCGCCAGGTTGCGCCGCACTCGGTGCAGCTCACGTAGCCTCCCGACGAGACCACGAGCTCGGTCTCGCGACCGCATCCCTCGCAAACGGAGGCCACTTTGCGCCGCACTTCCTGCCGCAGCCCGCTCTTGGCGAGGCGCGCGTCCATCGCATCGCGCGAGACGGCGCACACCGGGCACATCGCGCCGGTGCATCCTTCGCCGATCTCCAGGCAGATCAGCTCCGTATCCGCGACGGTCGCCTGGCCGTCGGTGATCGGCTCGTCGGTCAACACCACGTGCACGTTGCTGTCACGGGCCGAGCAGTACATGGTCAGCTCTCGCATGGCGCCCTCCGCGCCGAGTGTTCTACATCAGGCGGTCCCCATCCCGGCGAACCCCATGAAGATCAGTGACAGCAGCGCCGCGATCATGAACACGATCGCCGGGCCGCGCGCGATCGCCGGGATCGGCGCGAACTCCAGCCGCTCGCGCAGAATGCCGACGATGGCCAGCACGGCGGTGATGCCAAGCCCCCCACCGAGCGCGAAGGCGAGCCCCTGGGTGAGCGTGTAACCGCGGTTCGTCTGGAAGATCGCGAGCAGGAGCACCTGGCTGTTGCTCGCGATGAGCGGCAGGAAGATGCCGAGCTCCCGGTACAGCCCCGGACTGAACTTCTTGATGAAGAGCTCGACGAGCTGCACGATCGACGCGATCGCCACGATGAACGCGATGATGCGCAGATAGGGCGCGTGCACCAGCACGAGGTTCATCACCCACGCCGCCAGGCTCGCCAGCACCATGACGAACGTCGTCGCGAGCCCGAGCCGGAAGCCCGTCACGCTCTTGTTCGTCACCCCGATCACCGGGCAGAGCCCGAGGAAGTAGACGAGCACGAAGTTCGTGACGACGGCCGCCGAGAAGAAGATGAGGAAGTGTTGGCTCATACGGGTGCCGCCTCCGGTTCGCGGGCAGGCGCTTGGACAGCCACCCTGCCCGCCTTCGCCGGCGCCTTCGACCGCGCGATCTTCCGCAGGTCGTGCCAGTTCGCGACGAGCAGCAGCACGCCGATCATGAAGAAGCCACCCGGCGGGAGCATCATCACGACCCACGGGTCGAACGCGTGGGGCATGACGCGCACGCCGAGGAAGGTTCCGTTGCCGAGCACCTCGCGCGGGATCCCCATCAGCAACAATGCGATGGTGAAGCCGATGCCGTTCCCGAGCGCGTCGAGGACCGACAGCCCGACGGTGTTGCGGGACGCGAACGCCTCCTGCCGGCCGAGCACGATGCAGTTCGTGACGATGAGCGCGATGTAGGCGCCCAGCGACTTGTGCACCTCGGGCACGATGGCCTCGAGGGAGAGATCGGCCACGGCGAGGAAGGTCGCGATGATCAGGATGTAGGTGGTGATGCGGATCTCGTGCGCGATGAACTTCCGCAGCAGCGAGACGATGGCGCTCGAGCAGACGAGCACGAAGGCCGTCGCGAGCCCCATCGCGAGGCTGTTGGCGACGGCGTTCGTCACCGCGAGCGCCGAGCAGAGCCCGAGGGTCTGCACGAGCACCGGGTTCTCGTGCCACAGCCCGCGCGTCAGCACCGCCTGCGGTGTGTTCGGCCCCGTCGAGGCCTTGACGGCCATGCTCATGACGTCACCTCAGATCACGCGGGCCAGCTCGGCGCCCGGCAGCCGCCGCGCGAGCGTGCCGACGATCGTCTTCTCGTCGAGCCCGAACAGCGCGGTCGTCGCGACGTCGGCGTGCATCACCGAGTCGGCGACGATGGTGAGGCTCTGCATCGGCGTCTCGCGCGGGCGCGCGGTCCCCGGGTCCATCAGGTGGTGATACCGGTGCCCGCGATAGCGGAAGAACTGCCGATAGGTCCCCGACGTCGCGACCGCGCGATCGGCGAGGCGCAGCCGCCCCGCGAGCGCGCGCTCGTCGGTGGGCGACTGGATGCCGATCTGCCACGGCTCGCCGTCCGGCGCTGTGCCCAGCGCGTACAGGTCGCCGCCCGCGACGACGAGCGCCTTCTCGATCCCGCGCATGCGCAGCGCATTCACCGCGCGATCCACGGCGTAGCCCTTCGCCGCGCTGCCGAGATCGAGGCGTGCCCCTTCGCCGTGGAAGCGGAGCACGTGCGCGCCGCCGCTCGTCCCCACTTCCACGCTCCGGTGAAAGCGGCGGCCGGCCAGCTCGGCCACGCGCTCGTCGGCGGGAGGCTCGTGACGGTTGCGGACGTCCCAGAGCGCGCACACGGCGCCGACCGCGGGATCGTAGCGCCCGTCGAGCGCGTCGGCCCAGCCGAGCGCCACTTCGGTCACGAGCGCCGTCTCGGGAGTCACGAGGACGCCGTCCCGCGCGGCGAGGCGGTTGGCGCGGCCGATATCAGAGGTGTCGGTGAAGCGCGTCATCGTACGCTCCACCCAGAGCAGCTCGGCGGCCGCGGCGTCGATCGCGGCGTGCGCCACGGCGGGGTCGCGGTGCACCACGGCGAACTGGGCGATCGTGCCCATGACGGGCATCGCGCGGCGCACGATGCCGCCGGGACGGTGCGCGGCGAGCGGGATCGCCGAGGCGACGAACGCGCCGAGGCCCAGGCCGATGAACTCACGGCGGCCGAGCCGCGGCGCGGCGTCGCGAACGGATTCGTTGGACAGGGTGCTCATGACTTCACTCCGTGCGACACGGCGTTCGTCGCTTCGTCGGTGGTCGCGCAGTGTCCCTGGCCGGTGCAGCCGGCGCAGCCGCCGGTGCAGCCGCCGCGATCTCGCGCGCGCAGCAGGGTGGACAGGCCGAAGAGGAGCCCGGCCAGGACGATGCCGAGGATCACGCTCATGAGGTGGGATCCTCCCGGTAGGCGTCCATCAGCGGCTGCCAGTGCGCGACGGCGTCGTTGATGATGCGGATGACGGCGCGCGACGAGACGGTGGCGCCGGTGATCATCGTGACCTCGTCGGCCGCGCCGGTCGCGCGGTCCTTCTTCACGCCATTGATCGGAGTGCGGACGCGCGAGAACTCCGCCACGAAGGCGCTGTCCTTCACGATCTTGTCGCCGAGCCCCGGAGTCTCCTTGCTCGCGATGACGCGCATCGCGATCACCTCGCGCTTCGCGGCGTCGTAGCCGAACATCACCGTCATCGGGTCCTGGAACCCGACGCCGGCGGTGCTCACCGCGAAGCCGACTCGGCGCCCCCTCGCATCGTACCCGAGGAATATTCTTTCTGCCTTCTTCGCGTCGGCGCCCGCGGGGAGCCGCTTCACCAGCGTGCCGCCGTGCGCGTAGAGGGTGTCGTACCGCGCCGGTCCCTTCAGCACTTCCTGGATCGCCGCGGCCATCGTCTCGGCCTGGTGGCGCTCGATGCGCGGCAGCGTGAGCTCGTAGGTGCTCGCGATCAGCAGGCCGGCGAGCGCGCCGGCGAGCGTCATCATGGCGACGAGCCGCCAGGAGGGCACGTCCTTCGCCGCGACCCGCGGCGCCGAGGTCATTCCCATGCTCATCGCACCACCGCCTTCGCGCGCCGCGCGCCGAACGGGCGGGGCTGCGTCGCCGCGTTGATGAAGGGGACGAGCGCGTTCGCGAGCAGGATCGCGTACATCACGCCCTCGGGCAGGCCGCCCCATGTGCGGATGACGACGACCGTCAACCCGATCGTCGCGCCGAACACCCAGCGCCCGAGCTTCGTCACCGGTGCGGTCACCATGTCGGTCGCCATGAACACGGCGCCGAGCATCAGCCCGCCACTGAACAGCGCGAACGGCACGCTCGCGTACTTCGTCGCGTTCGTCAGGTGCAGTGCGCCCTGGAGCAGCGCGACCGTACCGAGCACGCTCACCGGGATGCGCCAGTCGAGGAAGCGCCGCAGCGCGAGATACGCACCGCAGCACAGGACGAGCAGCGCCGACGTCTCGCCGAGCGAGCCACCGACGTTGCCGAAGAAGAGCGACGCTGCGTCCGTGAGCTGGTGCTCGAACTTGAACAGGCCGAGCGGCGTCGCCGCCGTCACCGCATCGGTGTGTCGCGCGGCGGCGAAGGGGAGCGCGAAGGTGTCCCCGCGCAGCGTCCAGAAGCCACCGGTGCCCGCCTTGGGCCAGGTGGTGAGCGCCACCGGGAAGGCCGCCATCAGGAAGGCGCGTCCGAGCAGCGCGGGATTGAAGATGTTGTAGCCCAACCCGCCGAACAGCAGCTTCCCGATGCCGATCGCGAACGCGCCGCCGAGCGCGGCGGTCCACAGCGGCAGCCCGGCGGGGAGCGTGAGACCGAGGAGGATGCCGGTGATCGCCGCCGAACCGTCGGCGAGCGTGCCGCGCCGCCCGAGGAAGTGCTCCGTCGCGACCGCGCCCGCCACCGACGCGAGCACGACGAGCAGCGCGCTCACGCCGAAGAACCACGCCGACGCCGCGATGAGCGGGACGAGTGCCACGACGACGTTCCACATGATCGTCGCGACGCTGTCGCGCCCCTCGAGGTGCGGCGCCGCCGTGACGAGCAGCGTCTTCTGCTCGGCGCGCCGCGGGGCGTCGAGCGGGGGGCGAATGGCGGTCATACGGCCCCCTTCGTGGCGGTCGCCTGCCGGCGCAGCGCCGCCTTGCTCGCCGTGAAGAGCTGCGCGAGCGGGATGTTGGAGGGGCAGACGTAGCTGCATGAGCCGCAGAGCATGCAGTCGGCCAGGTGTGCCGCCCGCATCTCCTCGAGCCGGTCAGCCCTGGCGAGGTCGCCCAGCAGCGACGGATTCAGGAACATCGGGCACGCCTCGAGGCAGCGCCCGCAGTGGATGCACGGCATGGCGAGCTGGTCGCGCACCTCGGCGTGCGTCAGCACGACGATCCCCGTCGTCCCCTTGAGCACGGGGACGTCGAGGCTGGCGAGCGCGGTGCCCATCATCGGTCCGCCGAACAGCACCTCGGCTGCATCGTCCGTGAGCCCGCCGCAGAACGTCAGCACGTCGCGGGTCAGCGTGCCGACGGGGACGATCAGGTTCGCCGGCCGCACGACGCCGGGCCCGCTCACGGTGACGATCCGCTCGACCAGCGGCAGCCCGGTCTCGAACACTTCGGCGAGCGTCGCCACCGACGCGACGTTCTGTACGATCGCGCCGACCGTCGCCGGCAGCATCCCCGAGGGCACTTCGCGGTCGAGCACGGCCTTGAGCAGCATCTTCTCGGCGCCCTGCGGATACTTCACCGTCAGCGGCAGCACCGTGACGTCGATGTCCGTCGGCCGCGTGCGCTCGAGCGCCTCGATGGCGTCCGGCTTGTTCCGCTCGACGCCGATCACCGCGCGCTGCACGCCCAGCGCGTGCATCATGATGCGCACGCCGAAGTGTACGCGCTGCGGGTACTCGACCATCGTCCGATGATCGGTCGTGAGATACGGCTCGCACTCCGCCCCGTTGATCACGAGCGTGTCGATCCTCGCGTCGGCGGGCGGCTGCAGCTTGACGTGTGTCGGGAACGCTGCGCCGCCGAGTCCGACGACGCCGGCATTCTGCACGGCACGCAGCACCTCGTCGCGTGTGAGTCCGTGCCAGTCCGGCACGAGCCGCGGTCGCGCGACCTGCGCCGAGTAGCGCTCGACGCGGATGCGCACCGCCATGCACATCGAGCCGTCGGGATGCGGCGCCCAGTCCACGTCGCTCACCCAGCCGGCCGCCGACGCGTGCACCGGCGACGACACCCAGCCATCCGCCACGGCGAGCACGTCGCCGCGCTCGACGTGCTGCCCCTTCGCGACGACGAGCCTGGCCGGATTCCCCGCGTGCTGGCGTAGCGGCAGCACGACCTCGTCGGGATACGGCATGCGCCGGATCGGGATGTGCGCCGTGAGCTCCTTGTGCTCGGGCGGATGCACTCCGTGCGAGAACCCGAAGGCGCTCACGCCGCTCGCCGCGCCGCGCGCGAGCCGGCTCAGAAGGCCTGTGCGCGCTTCAGCCATTTGTCGAGGTCCTTCTCCTTCGGGTTGATCGGCGTGCCCGGATGGATCGCCGACACCGGGCACTTCTCCGCCGCCTGCACGAGCTGCGCGAAGGTGCCCGCCTTCGGATCCTTGACGTACGCCTGCTTGTTCGCGTTGTAGGCGAACATCTTCTTGTTCAGGTTCGTGCACTCGTTGCAGGTCGTGCAGCGCTCCGAGTCGATGTACGGCTCGATGGCGATGGACTCCGGAGCGGCGGGCACCGGTGCTGCCGCGGACGCCTTCTCGGGCGCCGCTGTAGGCGCCGCCACTCCGACCTTGCCACTCGAAACCCCGTTCCCGCTCGGCGCCTGCACTGGAACCGGTACCGTCGCGTCGGCGGGAAGGCCTGCGATCAGATCGCGCACCGTCTGGCCGCTCCTGCTCGCGCGCAGCAGTCCTTCAGCGAGCCGCCGCGCCACCACCGCGGGATACGTCGCGCGCACCTCGGCGAGCTTCGCCTCGTACTCCTGGCGTGCCGCGTCCAGCTTCGCCTCGAGCTCGGCCTCCAGCGACGCGCGCACACGCTCGCGCGTCGGCTCGGCCACGACCACGCCGGCCAGCTCGCGGAGCTGCGCCCAGTGCTGCTGCCGCTCCTCGGCGAGCCGCACGATCTCGCCGCTCACCGACCACCGCACGAGCCGCCGGTCCGCGCCGAGGACGTGAATGAACGGCGTCCTGCCGTCGCGGTCGTCTGCGCTCAGCGTGAGGTATTGGTGGAAGGGCACCAACGCGTCGGAATCGATCGGCGACTTCGCGTCGAGCGGCTTGAAGTGCTTGCGGAAGCGTCCTTCCGTCGCTGCCCAGTCCGCGATCGTCAGCGGCAGCTCCATCGATTGCTCCGCGCCTGACTCGTCGACGTACGCTAGCGTGTACGTCGGCCAGTCGTCGTCCACCGACGGGTTGCCCTCGAGGCTCAGGCACTCGGCCCACGTGCGCCCAGCATCCGGATCGAACGTCACGTACGGGAAGGCGCGGCTCTCGAGCGCCAGACGCGCCGCGTGCTGCGCCACGTCGTCGGCGAGGCCGTGCTCCACCGGACAGGGCGTGTAAATGTTGAACAGCGCGGGACGCCGCTTCTGCAGTCCCTTGAGCACACCGGCCATCAGGTGCGACGCCGACGCCTGCGACGACTGGTGCACGTACACGCCGCGGTGCGCCAGTGCGATCAGCGCGAGCTCCTTCCGCACTTCCGTCTTGCCGTGCTGCTTCGAGCCGTACCACGCCATGTCCGACACCTGGCCGGTGAACCCGCTCGTGCACGCCTGGCCGCCCGTGTTCGAGTAGACCTGCGTGTCGAGCACGATCACGCGGATCGGCTTCCCGGACATCATCAGCCGCGAGAGGTTCTGGAAACCGATGTCGAGCATCGCGCCGTCGCCTCCCATCGAGATGATGGGCGGGCACAGCGCGAACTCCTCGTCGGTGAACGTCTTCCAGTCGAGCTCTGCGAGCTCGCGCTCCGTGGTGTCGGCGTCGTACTCGCCTGCAAGGATCCCACGGGCTCGTCGTACCTGTACGAAACCGTCCGCCATCTTCCGCATGTGCCCCTCGAACACGCCGATCGCCAGCGACGGGCTGTCCTGGAAGAGGTGGTTCGCCCAGGGGAACGGATACGGATTGTACGGGAAGGTGCTCGCCCACACGGAGGAGCAGCCGGTGCTGTTGGCCATTCCCATCGACGCGCGTCCGAGCCCGCTCGGCCCTTCCACGTACCGCCAGCGCAGCGTCTTGAGGTCATGCAGCGTGCCGCGGAGCAGCTCGAGCTCGCGGCGCTTCTCCTTCGCCAGCGGCAGCTCGATCGTCGCCCCGTCGGACAGCAATTCATCCAGCACGGTATCCGATGAGATCAGCGCGCGCGCCTTCGCATCCAGTCGCGCGATCAACTCGTCCAGCTCGTCGACGTAGCGTTCCACGCGCGGCCGCATCAGCGCGTCGATCGTCGAGACGATCAGGTGGACGGCGGTCTTCTCGCCGCAGCCCATGCACGCGCCGTCGCCCCCCGCCATCGAGCGGTAGCTGTGCTTGCGCAGCAGCAGCGTCGGCAGCACGCCGATCCCTTCCTCGATGTTCGATACGTTGACGAACCGCTGCGGCGTGTCGGGGAGCTTCTGCCAGAACGCCCAGCGGTCGCGCAGCGTGGCGACGAACGCGTCGTCCTGCTTCACCGCTTCCAGCGCGCCGTCGGGGCACACCTCCACGCACAGGTTGCATCCCTTGCACGCTTCGGGATTCACCGTGATCGACAGCAGCCCGCCCGATCCCGGCTGCTTGCGCTCGGCGTTGTCCCAGAACGCCCGCGTGCGCGCGAGCTGGATCGGCGACGACGCCTCGACCACGCGCGCCACTTCGGCGTCGAGCGCGGTACGCCTGGCGGCGTCGAGGCCGAGCCGTGGCGCGAGCGTCTGCCACGCGCGCGAGAGCGCGTCACCGAAGCCGTGGAACTCCCCGGTGCCGACGGCGCGCCGCAGCTCGGCGCCGAGCGGCTTGACGATCGGCCGCAACTTGTCCACGGAGCCGCGTGCCTGCGCGGCGTCGATCGCCGTCGCGAGCACCACTTCGGGATCGCTCACGAGCCCGGGGATCGCGGCATCGGGGCATTGCGTCCAGCACTGCGCGCATCCCGTGCACTTCTCGGCCAGGAAGCGCGGCACTTCCATGCGCACGCCAGTCATGTCCCGCACCGCGCTCGTCGCGGCGGGGATCGCGCTGATCGCCGTGAACGGATCGGCGATGACGTCCTGGCCCAGCTTGCAGGTGACGCACACCTGCTCCCAGAACCGCCCCGGGTTGGCAATCCCCTGCTGCGCCGTCGCCACGTTCAGCACCCCCGGCATGACCGGCACCGCACCGGCGACGACGTCCGCCGCCTCGCTCGGTTCCGGCAGCGGCGTAACCTCGCGCAGCTCGTCGAAGCCGCGGCGGATCACGCGCAGGTTGTCCTCCACGACGTGGCCGCCCTTCGCGCCGAACTTCTTCGTGAGCTGCGCGCGGATGCCGTCGAACAGCGCGGACTGGCTCAGCTCCTCCTGCGCCAACAGCGGGGACGCGGCGAAGAACGCGCCCATGAACGCCGCACCCTGCATGCGGAAGCGGAGCTCGACGTCCGACGCCTCGCTCGCCGCGATGCTGAACGCGTCGAGGGCAAACACGCGGATCTTCCGATCGCGAATCTCCTTCCGCGCCGCGGCCGGCAGCGCGCGCCACAGCGCCTCGGGCTCCGTGTCGCACTGCATCACGAACACGCCCCCCGCCTTCAGGCCGGCGAGCGGATTCGAGTGCCGGAACACGTTGGGGTCGGGCGACAGCACGACGTTCACGTGCTTCAGCTCGCAGTTGAGCCGCAGCGGCGCGTGCGCGAACGAGGCGTAGAACGTCGTCGGCTGCCCCTTCTTCTCCGAGCCGTACTTGGGGTTCGCCTTCACCTGCATCCCGAGCAGCTCGAAGACGGTCATCGACAGGTTCTTCCCCATCGTGATCGCTCCCCAGCCGCCGACGCTATGGATGCGCACCGCGATCGAGCCTGGCGGCGAGAGGTCGAGGTCACCCGCCGTCGGCAG
>DASVNI010000130.1:0-2527 GCA_036383935.1 Gemmatimonadaceae bacterium
GCGCTCGCAACTCGGAACCGGTCGTCGCGTTAAGCGACGGCCGTTCAATGGATTTCGGGCTCTGCTGAGTCGCGTCCGGCACTGTGCCTCGTCTCGAGGAAGTCGAAGTCGCAGCCGACGTCGGCCTGCATGACGTGGCGCGAGTAGAGCAGCCCGAAGCCGCGCTCGAACTTCGGCGGCGGTGGCGTCCAGGCGGCGGCACGCGCGGCGAGCTCCTCGTCGCTCACGCAGAGCGAGAGGGTGCGCGACGGCACGTCGAGGCGGATCATGTCGCCCTCGCGCACGAGAGCGAGCGGACCGCCGACGTACGACTCCGGCGTCACGTGCAGCACGCACGCGCCGTAGCTCGTACCGCTCATGCGCGCGTCGGAGATGCGCACCATGTCACGTACTCCCTGCGCCAGCAGCTTCTTCGGGATCGGGAGCTGGCCCCACTCGGGCATACCCGGCGCGCCGATCGGGCCGGCGTTGCGGAGCACGAGCACGGACGACGCATCGACGTCGAGCGCGGGGTCGTCGATGCGCGCATTCATGTCGTCGTAGCTGTCGAAGACGACGGCGCGCCCCGTGTGCGACAGTAACGCCGGATCCGCGGCGGGCGGCTTCATCACCGCGCCGCGGGGCGCGAGGTTGCCGGTGAGCACGACCAGCCCGTCTTGTTCGACGATCGGCCGCTCACGCGGCCGAATCACGTCGTCATTGAACACCTTCGCGCCGGCGACGTTCTCGGCCAGCGTCTTCCCGTTCACGGTGAGCGCCGTCCCGTCGATCAGGTCGCCGAGCTCGGCGAGCAGCGCACGCAGTCCGCCGGCGTAGAAGAAGTCCTCCATGAGGTACTTCCCCGCGGGGCGGATGTTCGCCAGCACGGGGGTGCGCCGCGCGATCGCGTCGAAGCGCGCGAGGTCGAGCGAGAAGCCGGCGCGCCGCGCCATCGCGATGAGGTGCACGACCGAGTTGCTCGACCCACTGAGCGCGAGCACGGTGACGACGGCGTTGTCGAACGACGCCTCGCTCAGGATGTCGCTCGGCTTGAGGTCCTCCCACACCATCTCGACGATGCGACGACCAGTGAGTGAGGCCGCCTGCGCGTGGCGCGAGTCGGCGGCGGGGATGGACGAGAAACCTGGAAGAACGAACCCGAGCACTTCGGCGGCGCTCGTCATCGTGGACGCCGTGCCCATCGTCATGCAGTGGCCCGGCGACCGCGCGATGCCGTTCTCGATTCCCGTCCACTCCTCCTGCGTGATGTTCCCGCAGCGCAGCTCGGCCCAGTACTTCCACGTGTCGGAGCCGCTGCCGAGGACGACGCCGTTCCAGTCGCCGCGCAGCATCGGGCCGGCAGGCATGTAGATCGTGGGCAGGTCCATCGAGATGGCACCCATGAGGAGCGCGGGTGTCGTCTTGTCGCAGCCGCCCATGAGGACGCAGCCGTCGGCGGGATACGAGCGGAGGATCTCCTCCGTCTCCATCGCGAGCAGATTGCGATAGAGCATCGTCGTCGGCTTCTGGAACGGCTCGGAGAGCGTCATCGCCGGGATCTCGACCGGAAAGCCGCCCGCCTGCCAGATGCCGCGCTTCACCTCTTCGACGCGCTGCTTGAAGTGGCTGTGGCACGGATTGATGTCGCTCCACGTGTTGACGATCGCGATCACCGGCTTGCCGCGATAATCGGCCGACGTGTAGCCCATCTGCGCGGTGCGCGAGCGATGGCCGAACGACCGGAGGTCGTCCACGCCGTACCAGCGATGGCTGCGCAGCTCCTCGGGCGACTTGCGACGACGCTCGCTCACGACGGGGCGAGCTGTGCGTCGTGCTGGCGAAGTGCGACGGCCGCCGCGCGCACCGGGCCGCGCTGCGACTCGGGGAGGTTGGAGAGCATCGGCAGCATCGGCCCCATGTCGGCGATGCCGGCAAGCGTCACCGCGTCGTGGAGCACGCGGATCGGGCTGTAGGCATCGCGACAATCTTCGAGCGGGAGGAACGCCTTGCGTTCCTCCTCCGCGTCTTCCCATCGCCGCGCTTTGCACAGCGCGAGGATCTTCATCGAGCTGTTCGGCGCGATGCAGACCGAGCCGGAGGTGAAGCCGTTCAGCCCGAAGTCGCGCAGGTGCACGATCGCCGGCCGCTCGCCGATCCCGCTCACGATGCACTGTCGATCGACGACGTCGATCAGCTTGCGGAGATACGGATCCTCGCCGGGATCTTTACGTACCGTGGCGTACTTGATCGCGGCGACGAGGCCGTCGTCTGCCAACGCCGCTACCTGAAGCGGTTCCAGGTAGCCGTCGTTCTTGATGTACACGATCACCGGCTTGCCGAGCGCTTCGGCGAAGCGACGGATCCCCGTCGTGAGGCCGTCGCCCGTGGCGGGGAAGCCGAGCGGCAGGATCATCACGGTGGGGAAGTCGCGCCCCTTCAGCACCGCGAGCTGGTCCATCAGCTTCCCGTAGTCCGGCCCGACGGAGGGGATCACCCACGTGTCGTCCCCCGCCGCGTCCTCGAGCATGTCGAGTAGCTCGGGCAGCTC
>DASVNI010000131.1:0-13146 GCA_036383935.1 Gemmatimonadaceae bacterium
GTTCACACTGTGGCTGCCGCCGGTGAAACGGGGCGACGTCGCTCCCACGAACGATCAGTAACCGGTTTTCGGTTATCGGTTATCGGGAGAGTTGGGGTCAGACACCGACGCGCCAAGGGGTCAGACACCTTCGGTATCTGACCCCGGAATCTGACCCCGGAATCTGACCCCGGAATCTGACCCCGGAATCTGACCTCGGAATCTGACCCCGGAATCTGACCCCGGAATCTGACCCCGGAATCTGACCCCGGAATCTGACCCCGGAATCTGACCCCGGAATCTGACCCGCATTCCGGGAGGCAGTATGCCAGTCTCGGTACCAGGTACCGAGTACTCACTACTGGGAGTGGTAGTTCACCACTGGGAGTGCCCGTTCAACCCACGCCAGCCAATCCTCTCACCTTGATCTCCATTGCCGGCATGGGATGCTCGCGCGTGCCGTCCATGCCGTCGCCGAGGTGGAAGCGGGCAACGCGCGTCTGGAGATCCTCGATCAGCGCGCTGAGCTCCTGCACCGACGATGCAATCGCCTGGTTGCCCGACGCCGCCTCGTGCGTGACACGCGAGATCATCTCGATGTTGCGGCCGATGTGCACCGTGGTCTGCGCCTGCTCCTCGCTCGACTGCGTCACCTGCTTGATGCTGTCGAGCACCTTGCCGGAGTTCTCGATGATCGAGTCGAGCGCGACGCCCGCCTTGTCGACGAGCTGACGCCCGCTCTCGAGGTGGCCGGACACCTGGCCCATTCGCTCGACCGCTTCTCGCACCGCCTGCTCGTTCTCGCGGATCACTTCGGCGATCGCCTTCGTGGACGAGGAGGTGCGGTCGGCAAGATCGCGGATCTCTTCGGCGACGATGGCGAAGGTGCGGCCATGCTTGCCAGCGCGCGCCGCCTCGATCGCCGCGTTGAGGGCGAGCAGGTTCGTCTGATCGGCGAGCTGGTCGATCACGCGGGTGATCTTGGTGATCTGCAGGCTGCTCTCGCCGAGTGCCGCCACCGTCTCCGCCGACGCACCGACGGTGGAGACGATCGTATCCATGCTCGAGAAGGTGTCGCGCACGACGCGGCCGCCCTCCTGCGCGTCCGCACCGGAGCGCTGCGCCATCTCCGCCACGACGCCGATGTGGCGCGCGTTGTCGGCGACGGCGGAGGTCATCTGCTCCGCCGCACCCGCGACCTGAGCGGCCTGCTCGATCTGCTGCTGCGCGCCGTGGGCCATCTGCTCCGTGCTGGAGCGAATGTGCCGGCTCGCCGCGACGGTGGCGCGCACGATCTCGTGGACCTGTACGACCATGTTGCGGATGTTCGTGACCGCGGTGTTGAAGCCGCGGCGCAGCTCGCCGATCTCGTCGTCGCTCCTCGCGTCGAGCGTGACGGAGAGATCGCCCTCGGAGAAGCGGCTCATCGCGCCGAGCATCTCGCGCACGTTGCCGGCGAGGTACTGCTGCGCCCTGCGATCCCGCTCGGCCGATTCAGCGAGCTGCGCGTTCATCCGCTCGAGGCCGCGGCGACGCTCGGTCGTCGCCTGCACGATGAACCAGATCGCGCCGGCGATGGCGGCGACCATGAAGAGCCGGAACCACCACGTCTTGTAGAAGGGCGGCGTGATCACGAGATCGAGCGACGCGCCCTGCTCGTTCCAGACGCCGTCGTTGTTCGAGCCCTTCACGTGGAAGGTGTACTTGCCCGGCTCGAGGTTGGTGTAGACGGCGGTGCGCTGCGTGCCGACGTCGCGCCACTCCTTGTCGAAGCCGTCGAGCTTGTAGGCGTACTGGTTCTTCGCCGGCGCCGTGTAGTCGAGCGACGCGAACTCGAAGGTGAAGACGGACTGCTTGTGGCTCAGCGTGAGCTTCTTCGTCTCGCCGATCGACACATCGAGCGGAGAGTCCTTCGCGCCGATCGCGACCGGCTTGCTCATGAGCTGGAAGCCGGTGAGCACGACCGGGGGCACGCGCGTGTTCTGCGCGAGCTGGTGCGGCTGGATGACGCTGAACCCTTCGTTGCCGCCGAAGAGCAGCGCGCCGCTCCGGGTGCGGAAGTAGGCGCGCGGGTTGAAGTCGCGCCCCTGCAGCCCATCGGCTTTCGTGAAGAGCGAGCCCTTCTTCGTCGTCGGGTTGAAGCGCGTCACTCCCTGATCGGTGCTCAACCAGAGGTTCCCCTCGGCGTCCGTCGCGATGCCGGAGACGGCGGTGCCGCCGATGCCATCCGCCGCGCCGAAGTGCGTGAACGTCTTCGTTGCCAGCTCGAGCCGGTCGAGCCCTTCGGCGGTGCCGATCCAGAGGATGCCCGGCTCGGTCTCGTGGATCGCGCGCACCTCGGTCGAGCTGATGGAGTTGCGGTCCTTCAGATTCGGCTCGAAGGCCGTCATGCGCCGCGACTCCGGATCGAAGATGTTCAGCCCCGACTCGCGCGAGCCGAGTGCGAGCCGTCCGTCGTGCAGCTCCTCGATCGCCCAGATCTCCGATCCCGTGACACCGGGCGCCGCGATGGGGAACTTGACGAACTGGCGCGCCGCGCGATCGAACATCAGCAGCCCCTCGCGCCAGCTGCCGACCCACACGCGGTTCTGCCGGTCGACGTGCATGCCGAAGATGTTGTCGTCCGGCAGATTCGAGTTCTTCGACGTGTACGTCGTGAAGGTGTTGGAGCGCGGATCGAAGCGCGTGACGCCGCCGGCCCAGGTGCCGAGCCACACGGCGCCACTCGCTTCGGCCGCCACTGCCAGCACGGCGTCCACGTTGAGCGCGCTCGTCTTGCTCGTGAACCGTGAGAACCTGCCGCTGGTGACGTCGAAGCGGTTCACGCCGCCGCCGTCGGTGGCGACCCACACGCTCCCCGCGCTGTCCTGCGCGAAGCCGAGCACGGAGTTCACGCTCAGGCTCTGATTGTCGCCGGGCACGGAGCGGTAGGTGCGGATCGCTTCGCTGTTCCGCTTGGCGACGTTGATGCCGCCGGCGAAGGTGCCGGCCCACAGCGTGCCCGCACGATCCTCGAGCACCGCCCAGATGGAGTTGTTGTTGAGCCCCGTCGGGTTGTTCGGGTCGTAGACGTTGTGCTGGAAGTTGCCCGACGCGATGTCGAACCGATCGAGGCCACCGTTCTCGAGCGCGACCCACAGCCCATCGCGGCCGGCGCGCGCCATGGTCTGGATGGCGTTGAGGTTCAGGCTGCGCGGGTTGTTCGGGTCGTGCTGGAAGCGCGTCTGGCTTCCGGAGGACGGGTCGATGCGTACCAGGCCGCCGTGGTACGTGCCGACCCACATCATCCCCGACTCGTCCTCGATGATCGTGCGGACGTCGCCGTCGGGAAGTCCGTTCGCCGAGCCGAGCGAGCCGGGATAGGCGCGCGCGCCGCCGCCCGCCGGATCGAGATCCACCGCGCCGCTTTCCTTCGTGGCGATCCAGAGGTGGCCGCGGCGGTCCTCGGTGATGGCCTGCACCGTCTTGCCCACGACGGCGGCGTTGCCGGTGTATCGCGTCGCCGCCCCGCTCGCCTTGTCGAAGCGATAGAGCCCATTGTCGCCGCCGAACCAGAGCGTGCCGTTCTTCGCATGCAGCATCGAGAGCACCTGCTTCTCGCCATCGACCTGGTAGGAGTGGAAGGTCTCGTGCGCACGGTCGTAGCGACTGATGCCGGTGCGGGTGCCGACCCAGAGGACGCTGTCGCGGTCTTCGCCGACGAAGTTGATGTAGTTGTTGCCGATCGACGTGCTGTCGTCGCGGATCTTCCGGAAGTTCCGGATCGTGTAGCCGTCGAAGCGGTCGAGCCCTCGGCGCGTGCCGAACCACATGAAGCCACGCGAGTCCTGGTAGATGCTCGCCACCCACGGGCCAGCCAGCCCGTCGTCGGCGGTGATCTTGGAGAACTGGAGTCGCTGCGCTGATGCCGAGGCGGGGAGGCCGAGCGTACAGGCGAGCGCGAGGACTCGAGCAACGCGCCGAGTGGCGCGCGCGTGGATGCGGGTGGTGCCGGATGCCAACATGACCACAGGGGCTGTCGGAGAGCACGTGAGGGACCGCGCCAGCAGTCATCGCCGGTGGGGTCCCTGGCAGGGGAGGGTGACCGCATTTGTACGAGGCTGTTACAAATGCGCATCCCTATAACGATCGAGTCCGCTAGAGGGTACGGGGGCGGTAACGGTGGGACAGATTGTCACGGGGCGCGCCTGCGGCGCGGTAGTCGGTTCTCGGTTCTCGGTTCTCGGTTCTCGTCAGCGGGCAGCCACGGCAACGGCGAAATGGCAACGGCCTCGGGAAGCTCCTGCTTCCCGAGGCCGACCGTAAACCGATAACCGACAACCGTTAACCGCAGTCGCTCATTTGCAGCTCGGCGCGCTGCTGGCCAGATCGATCGCGCAGCTCGTTGAGGTTCCCGCAGCGGTAAGCGACACGTTGACCGTGCTGCTCCCGGTGAAGGTGAGCGTCGCACGAATCACTCCGAACACCGATCCACCGTTGGAGCTGGAGATCTCGAGGACGATGGTGCCGGCGGCTGGCCAGGGGTGAGTGCCATCCGCCGTCGGCTGCTGAAGCTTGAGACCCGTGATCGTCGTGTTGACCGTGGTCACGGCGGCAGGACTGCTACCGACTTTGGTGATGTGTACCGTGGAGGTGCCGTCGAGCGTGTGCGTCGCGGTGCGCAGCCCGCTCAGCGTCAGCTCCTGCTGCCCGTCGATGGTGAACTGCTCCGCCCCTTCCAGGAGGGTGCCGGCGACGGTGGTGTTGGCGCGTACCGCATCGGTCGTCGCCTTGTCGAACGCCGACTGTTTTGCACCGGACCCGTCGAGGAGGGTGAAGCTCTGGGTAGTCGTCACCCCACTCGCGACAATCGGCGTGCAGGTGAAGCTCTGCGTCGCTGCCTGATACGCGCATCTGGAGGCCGTGAGCGCGGGCAACGCTGGCGCGCCGGTCACGTCGAACGAGGCGGTGGCTGCCGAGAGCGCAGGTGTCGAGAGCTCTGTGAGCGCCTGGTCGAGCGTTACCGGTTGCGAGCTTGGCGCAGTGGACGAATCGGAGCCACAGGCAGCGGCGAGGGTAGCCAGTGCCAGAGCGAGAATGGCGTGGGGACGACGGACAGAATAGGGCATCGAGATCCTCGGAAACGGACTCGTGCAGTATGGAGTCCGGCAGACCGGGAGCCCGTGCGGTGCGTCACTGAAGTGGTCTGCTGCCCGGCCCCGTGCGGAAGAAGCGCATCTCCTCCATCACGAGCTGACAGACGCGCTGCTCGCCGGCCCGGGCCGGAATGTACTGACGCCCGAGGAGCTCCCTGCGGAACCCCGTGAGCCACCCGGCATCACTGGAGACGATCGTGCGCCACGACGCCGGGCGAGGGCGTCCGGTCGCGTCGACGATGAACTGCGCGACGATCCGCTTCTGATCGACCGCCATTGTAGCGGCGCGGACCGCCTCGCCCTCGGACATCCTCCGTGCGCCGAAAGGAATATGACTTCCACCCACGGCCGACTGCACCGCGTGCCAATCTCCGAGGTCGACGGCGGCGCCCTTGTTTCGTGCTGATTGCAGGAGCTCGAACTCTCCCGGGATCCTTCGGTCGAACGAGAGTGGGTACTCCTGCTCGTTCATCTCACCAGCGGCCAGCCGCGTGAGCGGGCCGGTGAGCGGCTCGATACCGGGAATGTCGAACTGGACGCGAAAGCTGCCTGTATCCGGAGCCACGAGGACGAACATTCCCGCCGAGTCGGTGACCGTGTGGGCCACCGTGCGCTCGAGCGAGTCGGCGAGCGCGACGTGCAGGCATTCGATCGGCTCACCGGTCAATCGGTGGCGTACGAGCCCACTCATCGCCGGCGGCTGACCACCGGCGGCGATGGGAAGTGCGATGAGTAGAGCGATGGCGACCTGCGTGAGCGCAGGCCTCATGCGCAGCTCGGCGCGTTGCTGGCCAGATCGATGATGCAGGTCGTGACGCCGCCCCCGGGGACGGTGATCGTCATCGTCGCCTTGCTGGTCCCGTTGAAGGTGATCGTCACCCGGAACACCTCGGGCGGCAGATCCCCGAAGGAGGAGTAGCTGATCTCGGTGGCGACGGTGCCGGCAGCCGGCCAGGGGCGGGTGCCATCCGCGGTCGGCTGCTGGAGCTTGAGCCCCGTGATCGTGGTGTTGACCGTGGTCTCGGAAGAGAAGCTGCTGTCGACGTAGACGACATGCGCGGTGGAGGTGCCGTCGAGCGTGTGGGTCGCGGTGCGCAGCCCGCTCAGCGTCAGCTCTTGCTGTTCGTCGATGGTGATCTGCTCCTGCTCCACCAGGAGCGTGCCGACTTCGGAGGTGTTGGCGCGCACCGCGTCGGTCGTCGCCTTGTCGAATGCCGACTGTTTTGCACCGGACCCGTCGAGCAGGGTGAAGCTCTGGGTGACCGTCACCCCGCTGGAGACAATCGGTGTGCAGACAAAGCTCTGCGTCGACGCCTGGTACGGGCATCGCGAGGGCGCCAGCGGTGGCAGCGTCGGGAAACCGGGGGCAAAGAATGCGGCGGCAGTCGAGACGACGGGTAGCGAGAGCTCGGCGAGCGCCTGCTCGAGCGTGACCGGCTGCACGCTCGGCGCGGTGGAAGAATCGGAGCCACAGGCGGCGGCCAGGGTGGCCAGTGCCAGGGCGAGAATGGCGTGCGGACGGAGGCGGCGGAGCATGACTCCCTCGGGAACGGACTCATGCAGTATCGAGCATGATCCGCCCGGAGGAAAGTGGGGCGCGTCACGACGACGCGCCCGCTCCTGTCAGCACCCCAGCATCGTCGTCGTGATGTCGACGCTGCACGACTGCGTACCGTTCTGCGTCGTGATCGTGAGCTTCACGGTGCTGCTCCCGCTGAACTGCATCGCGGCGCTCGTCGTGACGTTGGCGGCGTCGAGTGGGATGACGTAGCCGAGATCCGTCGACGACTTCAGCTCGACCATTCCCGAGGTGGGCCACGGTGCCGGATCGCCTGGCGACGCGGCCGGGATCACGAGGTCCACGACTCGCGTGGTGATCGTGCTCGTGAGCGGCGCCACGCTGCCGTCGGAAAAAGTGAGCGTCGTGACGGTGAGCGACGTGCCGTTGACCGTGTGCTGCGCGCTCCCCAGCCCGCTCAACGTGAGCTCCTGCTGACCGTCGACGGTGAGCGTGACGCTGCTGCCACCGCTGTAGCCGACAGCGGTGCCGGTAACGGCGCTGTTGACGACGAGGCCAGCGGTCGTCGCGCCGTCGTACGCCGACTGCTTGGTGCCGGCGGCGTCGAGGAGCGTATAATGCTGGTTGAGGGTGAGTCCATTGCCACTGAGCGCACCGCAGATGAAGGCGCCCGACGCTCCGTCGAACTGACAGCGCGACGGAAGGATCGTCGGCGTGACCATCCCCGCGCCGCTGAACGTCGCCGAGGCGTAGGCGAGCGCCGGCATGGCGACCTCGGAGAGGGCCCCGTCCAGTGTGCCGTTCTGGGTGGCGCTGGGGGCGACGGTGTTGTCGGAGCTGCACGCGTCGGCCACGATGGCGAGCGTGAGCGTGGCGAGGACGACTCGGATGCGCGTGGACATCGGCGCTCGTACGTGAGTGCGTGGGTGTGTGAGTGCGTGAGTACGCACTCGACACGACAGCTGACTGCGGCGACCGAGACCAGTCGAGTAGGACTGGTCGCAGCGACGCATCGATGGTCGCGCTCAACGTGTGTGAAACGGCCGATGGGACCAATGAGACCAACGGCGGACGAGCGGAGAGAACCGAAAGGCGGTGAGTTGGTGAGTTGGTGAGTTGGTGAGTTGGTGAGTTGGTGAGTTGGTGAGTTGGTGAGTTGGCAACGGCCCCGGGAGACATTGCTTCCCGGGCCGTTCAACTAACTCACCAACTCACTAACTCACCAACTCACCTAGTTGAACAGCGTCACCAACGGCAGCGGCGATCGCCAGTCGAAGACCACGCGGTTCCGCACCAGCTCGCACACCGGGTGGCCGGAGAGGCGCGCGGGTTGATAGCGCATCGTGGGGACGTGCGCGCGGAGCGCGGTGAGGAAGTCGTCGTTCGTGAACGTGAGCGGGCGCCACGACTCGCCGGGCACGCGTCCGCGCTCGTCCACGACGTACTGCGCGACGACGTCGCCGCTGCGGCGCGCGAACGCCATCCGCCGCGGATAGCGGATCGCCACGTCGGGTGTGCCGACGCTCGCGCTGTGCCAGGCGTCGCTCTCGCGATGGCGCAGCATGGCGATGAGATCACTCCCCGGCGCGAGGCTGTCGCCGTGCAGCTCGACGGCGAAGGTGAGGGGATACGCGCGCTCGCGGAGCTCGCCCTCGTGCAGCGTGTCCACCGGACCGACGAGCCGCTCCCACCCGAAGATCTCGAAGCCGACGCGATAGGCGCCCGTCGATGGCGCGACGATGACGAACGTCCCGGTCGAATCGGTCACCGTGTGGGCGACGGCGCGGTCGGTCGAGTCGACGAGGATGACGTGCAGGCAGCGAAGGGGTGTGTCGCTCTTCGCGTCGCGCGCGACGCCGCTCTCGGCGGGCGGCTGCGCGGCGAGGGCTCGCGTGGCGAGAAGGAGAAGCGCGACGACGAACGCGAACGAGCGAGAGGGCATGGCGGCGTGCGGGGCGACGGAGGAGTCGCCTAACGGTTCACGCAGAAGCGACGAAGGTCAACTGGCGGGTGACGTGCGTCAGTCGCCCAGCTTCCAGCTCAACAGCTCCCGCGACTCGCCCGTGTCGCGCGTGAGGTGGGCTTCCAGCGTGTCGATCGTCACCGGCTCGTCGAACCGTTCGGCGAGGAGCGAGATCAACAGCTCGGGGGGGAGCTCGCGGTACAGGTTCAGCGTGACGTGCGGCGTGAAATAGAAGCGCGGCCGCGCGGCGCGGAGCCCGCACGTCTTGATGCGCTCGTGCAGCGTGCGCAGCGGGCCGTGCGGATCGAGCGGCAGGACGACGATCTGCGTCTGCATGAACCGCGTCGGCCGCCCGAAGCGGAGGGTGATCGGCGCGGTGGACGAGGCGATCGGCGCGATGGCGGCGTCGAGCTCCTCGCGGGTGGTGTCGGGCGCGATGGGACCCATCCCCGACGAGCCGGCGACGGTGACGTGCGGCGCCTGATCCAGCGCGGCGAGGCGCGGATCGAACTGGCGCGTGACGGCGGCAATGCGCGCGCCCACGTCGCCGCCGATCGGCGCGAAGACGAAGATGCCGCTTTTGGCGGGGCTCACGCGTGGTACACGGCGCGGCGGGTGCTCAGCGGCGGGGCGTGGTGAAAGTGAATGCGGGAGGTGCAGGCACGATGGACAGGTGCAGAGCCTGCCCTCCGCCGGGCGCCGGAGAGAGCGAGCCTTTCAGCAGCCACCGATCGATCCGGTTGCCCGGATGCGAGTGCTGATAACGTACGACCTTGAGGCCGGCGAAGGTACCGACCCCCGCGCCGACGAGGACGTCGCTCATCCAGTGGCGGTTGTTGTACATGCGCGAGACGCCGGTGAGCGCGGCCCCCGTGTACAGGATCGGCCCGATCACCCACCGCGTACTGGGCCAGAAGCGTGACGTCTCGCTCGACACCGCGGCTGCCGCCGCGAACGCCGACGTCGTGTGACCGGAGGGGAACGAGCGAAAGATGTCGTTCCGGAGGCCGCGACCCAGCTGATAGCTGCTGGCGTTGCGCGGCTGCACCGAGGGCCGCTGCCGGCCGACGACCGCCTTGATCACGCCGCCCACCGCCTCGCCGATCAGGAGCGCCTCGGTCCCGTGCAGTCCCACGTCGGCGAGCTTGTCGTTGTTCGACAGGCGGCCGGCGGCGTACATCGACACACCGATGTAGTAGGAGCCCGGCGTAGCGGTGGTCCGCACGAAGGTCGCCAGCCGCTGGATCCGCCGGCTGTCCTGCGTCGACGAATCCTGCAGCCGCGCCGCGATCCGCTCGTCGAACGGCTTGGCGATGACCGTGGCGACGACGACGCTGCCGGCGAGCACGGCGTCGCGATAGGTGAACAGCGGGAGCGGCGAGCCGATGGTGTCGGCCTGCGCGACCGCGACGTCCGCGACGCCGATCGAGAGCGACAGCGCGAGCACGGCGGCGGTGAGCCAGCGCGCTTTCGGTGTCCGGTTGTCGGTTCTCGGTTCTCGGTTTTCAGCCGGCCTCGGGATGCCCCTGCGTCCCGAGGCCGGCCAATTACTGATCACCGGCAACCGAGAACAAGCCGTTGCCCCTGCTCCTCCGGGTTCGTCGTTCAGCACATGCTCTTCAACTCCCTCCAGTTCGCGCTGTTCTTCCCCAGCGTCACCCTGCTCTACTTCGCGCTGCCGCATCGGTGGCGCGGGACGATGCTGCTGCTCGCGAGCTCCGTGTTCTACATGGCGTTCGTGCCGGCGTACATCGCGATCCTCGCCGTCACGATCGTCATCGACTACGTCGCGGGGCTGCGCATCGCGGCGACGAGGGGTCCGCGCCGCCGCCTCTGGCTCGTGCTCAGCATCGCGTCCACGTGCGCGGTGCTGTTCGTCTTCAAGTACTTCGATTTCTTCAACGACACGATCGCGCTGGCCGCACGCGCGATGGGGATGTCGTACGCCGCCCCCGCCCTCCAGCTGCTCCTCCCGATCGGGCTCTCGTTCCACACCTTCCAGAGCCTGAGCTACGTGATCGAGGTGTACGAGGGGCGGCAGCGCGCCGAGCGCGACTTCGGTGTGTACGCGCTGTACGTGATGTTCTATCCGCAGCTCGTCGCCGGCCCGATCGAACGGCCGCAGCGCTTGCTGCACCAGTTCCGAGAGGAGCACCGCTTCGACTACGACCGCGTCGTGGCCGGTCTGCAGCTCATGGCGTGGGGATTCCTCAAGAAGGTCGTCGTCGCCGACCGATTGGCCGAGCTGGCGAACCACGTGTACGACGCGCCGCGCAACTTCACCGGACTGCCGCTCATCACGGGCACGCTGGCGTTCGCGTTCCAGATCTACTGCGACTTCTCCGGCTATTCCGACATCGCGATCGGTTCGGCGCAGGTCATGGGCTTCACGCTCATGAAGAACTTCGACCGGCCGTACACGGCGCGCAGCATCTCGGAGTTCTGGCGTCGCTGGCACATCTCCCTCTCGACCTGGTTCCGCGACTACCTCTACATCCCGCTCGGCGGCAATCGCGTCGCGCGCCCGCGCCTGTACGCCAACCTGCTGCTCACATTCCTGGTGAGCGGCCTCTGGCACGGCGCGCGCTGGACGTTCGTGGTGTGGGGTGCCTTGCATGGCGCGTACCTCATCGTCTCGCTCGCCACTGAGCGGATCCGGGCGCAGGGCCGCGAATCGCTTGGCCTGACACGACTTCCGGCGGTGCTCGCCGTGTGGCAGACGGCGGTCGTCTTCACGCTCGTCACGGTCGGCTGGGTGTTCTTCCGCGCGACCTCGCTCGGCGACGCCTGGTACGTGCTGACGCATCTCGGCGCCGGGCTCGGCGGACAGCTCGCCGCTGTCATTGCCCGCGAGCCGGCGGCGCAGCGCGATCTCCTCTTCCTCGGCTTCGAGCCATCGAAGCTCGTGATCGCGACGACCGCGATGCTCGCGCTGCTCGTCGCGGAGCGGTTTCAGGGCAATGGCCCGGTGCGCGTGCGACTCGCGGGCGCGGCGGCGCCGCTGCGCTGGGCCACGTACGCGTGTGCAGTTCTCACCATCATGACGCTCGGCGTCTTCCAGAGTGCCAAGTTCATCTATTTCCAGTTCTAACCCGCTGCGGCCGACGCCGTCGCGAGTCCGCGCGATCATTCCGGAGGCGGCGCCTGCGGCTCGCCCGCGACGCGGCGCGTGGACGTTCGTGCTTCGCGCATCGCTGCTGCTCGTCGTCGCCGCGCTGCCCGTGGCGTTCAGCGCGTGGATCGATCCCGCGCACCTCGTCGCCCCGAAGAGCGCCGAGCGCGAGATCGCGCGCGTGCTCGCGTCGGGGGGAATGGTCACCGACGTTCCGAACTACGACGACCGCGCGATCGAGAAATTCCTCGCGGCATCGCGCACCGAGCGCGCCGAGGTGCTGATGCTCGGCTCGAGCCGGATGACGCCGATGCCCGCGTCGGCGTTCCCGGGGAAGCGGTTCTTCAACGCGGCGGTGCAGGGCGCGCTGCTCGATGACCTGCTTGGCGTGTACGGGCTGTACGACGCCGCCGGGCGTCGGCCGAACCGTGTCGTGCTGAACGTCGACCCGTGGACGGAGAGCTACGACGGCGGCATCGGCGGCTGGGGCGCGCTCGCCGACGAACGCGCGACGGTGATGCGACGCGCCGGAATCCCCGTGTCGCCATGGCGTGAGCGGCTCGCGCTGACTGCGTCGAAGTGGCGCACGGTGGCGACACCGGAGTATTTCCGCCTCGCCGTGTTCTCGTTCCGACATCATGGCGCGCACGGCGTCGTGTGGCGCGTAGCGGATCACGCGCAGAACGCCGACCGGACGCTGCTCCCCGACGGCACGATCGTGTGGAAGGAGACGACGCCGACACAGGCCGTCGCCGCGGCGCACGACTTCGCGACGCACGGGCTGGACGAGCGGTTCCACGATCTCGCGCACCGCGCACGGGGGCGGGCGGACGGGATCGAGCGGTTCGTGCGCTACCTGAACGACGAGGGAGTCAACGTGACGGTGTTGCTCGTGCCCTTCCCGCCCGAGGTGTACGACGCGGCGCTGCGGCTGCCGGGTCGGACGATCGCCGAGGTCGAACGAGATCTCCGCGCGACGGCCGCGCGTGCAGGCGCACAGGTGGTGGGCAGCTACGATCCGCGTGTGGCCGGAGTGACCATGGCCGACTTCTTCGACGAGGATCATCTGCGGCCGGACGCGCTGGCGCGCCTGGTCGCTGCGCGGCGCTGAGTCGCGCCGGTAGTCGCGCGCTAGTCGCGTGCTAGTCGCGTGCTAGTCGCGTGCTAGTCGCGCTGTGCTAGTCGGGCTTGGTCGTCCTTGCCGCGTTGGGGCTTGCTTGGTCGCGCTGTGCGCTGAGGTCCGTGTTCGGGCGGTCGCGAGCATCCACTGCGGCGGGCAGACCCGGCTGGGGCGGCTGCGCCGCCCAGCAGCCGAGGATCCCGCCTTCGTGGACGCGCGCTCCCGCCGCACCGGTCCGTGAGGAGCGCGATCACGCAAGCTCGCGCCGCGGTTTCGCGCGCCTGGGATGGTTTGCCCTCATCCCCTCTCTTTCGGTCA
>DASVNI010000132.1:0-5543 GCA_036383935.1 Gemmatimonadaceae bacterium
GGGCGCGGACGGAACTCAAGCTCGCGCCCGGCTTTCTCATTCGAAGCGCCCCTAAGCCTCGTCGCGTAGTAGACCGCGTCGGGGCCTGACGCCCGAAGCGCCTCTTCTTCGCTGACGCGAGGTGGCGCCGGTGCTCCAACAGCACGAGCGAACGCTGGCAGCCACACGTGCTGAGGTGACGGGTTTCCATCGACGATGTTGTACGCTCCCGGCGGGGACGCAAGCACGGCAGCGGTCGCCTCGGCCGCATCGTCGATGTGCACCCAGTTGTAGACGCCCTGCCCCTCACCGATGATCGGAACCTGCTGCTGCCGTACCTGCTCACCCACATCGCCCTCGCGCGTGTACCAGGTGCGGGGGCCGTAGAAGAAACCGTACCGCAGCGCGACGAACTCGATTCCCGGTGTCGCCGACGCGCGGGCTTCCAATTCGACGTAGGAGCGGGCGCTGGCCTCGATCCTCGGGGACGCGCTGGAGATGAGCGGGACGGACTCGTCGGCCAGCCCTTCGCCAGGCGCATACCAGAATGCGGAGCTCTGCAGCAGGTAGCGGCGCACACCCGTATCGCGAAGCGCCGCAAGCAGGTTCACGTTGCCTTCGAACCGGACTTTCCGATCGCCTTCCGCCGCTGCCTGCATTGCGGCGGGCGTGTAGTGCCGCGGCAGTGAGGTCAATTCATTGATCACGGCGTCGGGTCGAATCCGCCCGACGGCGGACCTTACCGCAGCAGCGTCCAATGCATTGCCGATGACCGGCTCCGCGCCCAGTTCCTTCAACGTGGGGCCGGAATCGGGCGATCGCGCCAGTGCGAACACCTCATGCTGGCCCGCTCCCAGGCGGCGAACCAACGGCTGGCCGATCGCACCGCTCGCACCGATGATCAGGACTTTCATCCCGCCCCCAATTCACGATTCAATCGATTGCCTCCATCTCGAGGTCACTTGTCGTAGACGGTAACCTTGGCGCTGTCATCGGCGATGATGTGGGCCATCAGCCGCGCCGGTTTGGTCTTGCTCGCATTGGCACTGACGATGTGGTGGGCGTTGGGCGGCTCGGTCAGGCTCGTTGCGCCAAGGCCGACAGTTACGCAGTCAGGATGTGGACAGGGCCTTTCGCCGGTTCGCCATCCCGCGCTCGACACGCCCGCACATCAGGTCGCAGAGCCTGAAGACGTCCGCATCGGCGAGCGCGTAGTAGGTATACAGCCCTTCCTTTCGGCGCTGCACGAAATCCGCCGCGAAGAGCGACTGCAGGTGCTTCGACACGTTCGCCTGGCCAAGCCCCGTTTCCTCGACCAGCTCGCCCACGGTCATCTCGCCGTCGCGCAGGCAGGTGAGAATCTGCAATCGCGCCGGCTCGGCCAACGCCTTGAACCGATCCGCGACGAGCGTCGTCATGGCGGGAGTCATCTTGATTCGGCTCATGTCGTCATCTCCACCTGTCGGTACTCGGCCACCCGGACGATGGCGCATCACTACATAAGAATGTACTGGTTTCACCGCCTTCCGGGCCGTCGGACCTGATTGAAACGTCGCTGCCACCGGTTCGCTCAGCGGCGCGATCGCTCGCCGACGCGGGCGTGGCAGCCGGCAAAGCCCACCCGGCCGAGCAACCGCTCGAGGGGACAGACGTCGGTGAAGCTCGACTGGAGCAGATTCGCGCCAACGAACGCCGTGAACAGCAGCCACATCGGAGACAGCCAGTGAGCCGCCGCCAGGGAAAGCAGGATGAACACGCCGGCAAAGCGCCGGATCACGCTGTCATTGCACATGGTGTACCTCGCAGAAGTTGGACGTCAGGCGGCGACGACATTCGTTGCGGACTCGAGCCGCGGTAGACGAGCATCGAGCTCGCCATCGCTGTGCTCAGGATTGGGTGTCGCCGGTCGTTCGCGTCGGCGCAGCTCCCAGTAGAGGAGCGGGACGACGACCATGGTGAGCAGAGTCGCGACGACCGCGCCGCTCATGAGCGCCACGGCGAGACCCTGGAAGATCGGATCGAGCACCATCACGAGTCCGCCGACGACGACCGCCGCAGCGGTGAGGGCAATCGGGCGGAAGCGCACCGCACCCGCCTCGAGCACCGCGTCGCGCAGCGTTCGGCCGCGCTCCTCGGCAAGCTGAATGAAGTCGACGAGCAGGATCGAGTTGCGGACGATGATGCCGGCAAGCGCGATCATGCCGATCATCGACGTCGCGGTGAAGAACGCTCCACTGATCGCATGGCCCGGCAGAATGCCGATCAGCGTCAGTGGGATGGGAGCCATGATGACGAGCGGCACGCGGAAGGACTGGAACCAGCCGACGACGAGCACGTAGATGAGCACCAGCACGATCGCGAAGGCGAGGCCGAGATCGCGGAACACTTCGATCGTCACCTGCCACTCGCCATCCCACTTCATCGCGGTCTGATCGAGGCGGTCCGGTGCCTGCGCGTTGTAGCGCGCGATCGACGCCCCGTTCACCCGAACGGCGTCGAGCTTCTTGTTCATCGCCAGAATCGCGTAGACTGGTGACTCGACTGCGCCGGCGACATCTCCGGTCACGTAGATCGCCGGCCGCAGATCCTTCCGCACCCGACTCGTCGCCCGCGTCGAATCGAGCACGGTGACGAACCGTGCGAGCGGCTGCGGGCCTGCCGCGGTCGCGACGGGCACGGTGAGCAGCGCGTTCACCGACGACCGGTCGGCCAGAGGTAGCCGCGGGACGATCGCTTTCGGCTCCCGCGACGTGGCGGAGCTCACCAGACCACTCGGCGCTCCGGAGAGCGCGAGATACAAGGTCTGCGTGATCTGCTCCACGCTGGCACCGGCCTGCGCGGCACGGACTCGGTCGACCTGGAACACGCGACGCGCCTGCGGCGCCTCGACCGTCCAGTCCACGTCCACCACACCGGGCGTCGATTGGAACACCTGCATCACCTGCCTGGCCGCCGCGAGCCGCGTCGAATCATCGCTGGCGTAGACCTCCGCGACGAGCGTCGAGAGCACCGGCGGCCCCGGTGGGATCTCGGCGACCTTGACCGACGCGTCATACCGGCGCGCAATGGAGTCGATGCCGGGACGCACGGCGACCGCGATCGCGTGACTCTGTCGCGACCGTTCTCCCTTCGGCACGAGATTCACCTGCACATCGCCGACGTTGGGACCGGAGCGCATGAAATAGTGGCGCACGAGCCCATTGAAGTTGAATGGCGCCGCGGTGCCCGCGTACACCTCGGTGCTCTTCACTTCCGGCACGCGACGCAGATAGTTGGCGATGTCCTGGCCCATCGCATTCGTCGTCTCCAGGGTCGTGCCCTCGGGCAGGTCCATGACGACCTGGAGCTCGCTCTTGTTGTCGAAGGGCAGCATCTTGACCTTCACGGCCTTCACGAACACAAGGCCCATCGACGCCAGGAGAAGCCCGACGACACCGCCGTAGAATGCGCGGCGCGCGCCGCGCCGTTCCATGAGCGGCGTCATGATGCGCGCATAGATGCGACCGAATCGTCCCGTCTCCTCCTCGTGGGGACGGCCGTGCGGCGCCGGCGTCGGCTTCACATGCCCTTTGAGCAGGCGGTAGGCGAGATATGGCGTGACGATGAATGCCACCCCCAACGACGCCAGCATCGCCGCCGACGCACCAATGGGAATCGGCCGCATGTATGGCCCCATCAGCCCCGACACGAACGCCATCGGCAGAATCGCCGCGATGACCGCAAAGGTCGCGAGGATCGTCGGGTTCCCGACCTCGTCCACCGCCTCGACCGCCGCCTCGTCGGGCGAGCGATCACCCATCCGGAGGTGGCGATAGATGTTCTCCACGACGACGATCGCGTCGTCGACGAGGATGCCGATGGAGAAGATGAGGGCGAAGAGCGTGATGCGATTGAGCGTGTAGCCCAACGCGTAGTACACGAACAAGGTGAGCGCGAGCGTGACCGGCACTGCCACGAGGACCACCATCGCCTCGCGCCAGCCGAGAAACAGTCCGACCAACACGGTGACGGAGACCGTCGCGATGGCGAGGTGAAGGATCAGCTCCCGTGCCTTCTCTCCCGCCGTCTCGCCGTAGTCGCGCGTCACGTCCAGCCCCACGTCGCGTGGCAGCAGGCGACCCTTCGCCGCCTCGACGCGCTCCAGCACGCCACGCGTCACCGTCGTCGCGTTCGCGCCTCGGCGTTTGGCCACCGCGATCGTCACCGCAGGCTCGGATGTCCCGCTTCCCGCCGCGTGCGACACGTACGTCGTCGTTTCCCCGAAGCCGTCGGCGACGGTGGCGACGTTGCGGAGATACACTGGCGCCCCGCCGCGCGTGGCGACCACGACGCTGCCGACATCGTTCGCTGAGGCAAGTGGGGCGCCGACGTCGATCTGGTAGACCTGATCGGCCGACGACAGCTCACCCGCCAGCAGCTTCGCGTTGGCGCCCTTGAGCGCCATCGCGACCTCGCCCGGCGTCACCCCACTGGCGGCAAGGCGCGCGGGATCGAGCGTCACCTGAAACTGCTTCGGTGCACCGCCCACCACGAATGTCTCGGCAACCTCGGGCACCGTGCGAATCTCGTCCTCGAGGTGTACGGCCAGCTGCCGCAGCACATTTGCGTCGTACCCTGCACCGTGCAGCGTGAGCGCGAGCACCGGCACGTCGTCGATCGAATGCGGCTTCACGAGAGGCGGCAGCGCGCCCGCGGGGGCCTGATCCACCGCACCGGCGAGCTTGGCCTGGACCTTCGTCACGCTGCGCTCCTGATCCTCTCCGACCTTGAAGCGCACGGTGACCATCGCGTACCCGTCGCCGGACATGGTGTACACGTGGTCCACGCCCTGGATCTCGAGCATGCGCTGCTCGATCGGCCGCGCGAGCAGCTGCTCCGCCTCGTTCGGCGACGCCCCAGGCATCGCGGCGATGACGTCGATCATCGGCACGGAGATCTGAGGCTCTTCCTCGCGTGGCGTCGCCAGAATACCGAACAGGCCGACCACGAGCGCCGAGATGGTGACGATCGGCGTGAGCTTCGAGTTGAGGAACGCCTTCGCGACCCGTCCTGAGATTCCCATTATCGGTTCTCCGCTATCGTCGCGAAGCTTCCGCCCGGAAGCACAACAAGATCACCGGCGCGCAGTCCCGCCGAGATCTCGACCATCGTCCCTGACGTGACGCCGAGTCGAATCCAGCGCCGCTCGTCGCCCTGCGCGGTGCGGAGGGTGACGCCCGTGAGGTCGCCTTCGCGCACGATGGCTCCCGCCGGTACGACGAGTGCAGTGCGCGCTCCCGTTGGCAGGGCGAGTGTTGCCGCACTGCCGGCGAGCAGCGCTCCGCGGGGATTCTGCACCAGCGCATTGATCGAGTAGAGATTCCCCGATGTCGCCGGCACGACGCCTTCGACCGTCGCCTGCACTGCCTGATTCTCGATCGTCGCCGCGATCATTTGACCACGGTGTAGTGTCCGCGCGATGTCCGGCGTTGCGCTCGCGGTGATCCGGAGCGTCGACGCATCCTGGATCGCGACGAGCGGCGCGCCGGGCGCAGCGAACGCCCCTGCATCCACGAAGCGCTTCG
>DASVNI010000133.1:0-34484 GCA_036383935.1 Gemmatimonadaceae bacterium
GTCCTCCGCGTCCTCCGCGATCCTCCGCGTGCTCCGCGTGAAACTGCGGCGCAGCGATGTCTGACTGCGGACGTGCAGATCCCTCGACTCGCTCCGCTCGCTCGGGATGACAGACGTCGCTCCGCATCCCCGCATCCCCGCCGCTTGACGTGCCGCGCTTCGATATCCATGGTAGCATGCTGGGATAGAACCCACTTGCACCCGAGCCGATGATGCCGTCCTCCCGTCGCGCATTCCTCCAGACCGGCGCCGCCGCCATGGCCGGACTGTGGCTACCGAAGCTGAGCGGTCCCGCCCCATTCTTCCGTCAGCGCGCCGTCGATTTCCAGCCGACCTGGGCCTCCCTCGCCCAGTACCAGACCCCCGACTGGTTCCGCGATGCGAAGTTCGGGATGTGGGCGCACTGGGGCCCGCAATGCGTCCCCGAACAGGGGGACTGGTACGCTCGGCAGATGTACCAGGAGGGGAACCGCGACTACATCGAGCACATCGCACGCTACGGCCATCCGTCGCGCGCGGGCTTCAAGGACATCATCCATCAATGGAAGGCTGAGGAGTGGCGGCCCGACGAGCTGGTGGCGCTCTACAAGCAGGCCGGCGCGCAGTACTTCATGGCGCTCGCCAACCACCACGACAACTTCGACAACTGGGACTCGAAGCATCAGCCGTGGAACTCCGTCCGCCTCGGGCCGAAGAAGGACCTGATTGGGGGATGGGAGAGAGCAACGCGCCGAGCCGGGATGAGATTCGGCGTCTCCGTGCACGCGTCGCGCGCGTGGAGCTGGTACGAGGTGGCGCAGGGCGCGGACAAGGAGGGGCCGTACGCCGGCGTGTCGTACGACGGCAAGCTCACCCGCGCCCAGGGGAAGGGACAGTGGTGGGACGGGCTCGATCCGCAGGATCTCTACGAGCAGCGGCACACGCCCGGCAAGCAGCTCGAGTGGGATTGGGACGCGAGCAAGGGGAGCAGCATCCCTGATCGCGCGTACTGCGAGCGCTTCATGGCGCGCACGCTCGACCTGATCGATCGCTACCAGCCCGACATGGTCTACTTCGACGACCATCGCCTGCCGCTCGACCCGGTGAGCGACGTCGGCCTCAGGATCGCCGCGCACTTCTACAACAGCAGCATCCAGCGGCATGGTGGCAAGCTCGAGGCAGTTCTGACGGGGAAGGTGCTGAACGAGCAGCAGCGGAAGTGCATGGTGTGGGACATCGAGCGCGGCGTGGCGAACGATGTACAGCCGCTCCCGTTCCAGACCGACACCTGCATCGGCGAGTGGCACTACTCGCGGCCCGTGCTCGCGCGGCACGGCTACAAGTCGGCGCAGACGGTGGCGCAGATGCTCGTCGACATCGTGAGCAAGAACGGCAATCTGATGCTCAACGTGCCGCTCCCCGGCTCCGGCGCGCCGGACGACGACGAGATCTCCTTCCTCGCCGACTTCACGCGCTGGATGAAGGCGAACAGCACGGCCATCTATGCCAGTCGGCCGTGGAGCACGTACGGGGAGGGACCGTCGACGGAGGCACAGGCGAAGCTGAGCGCGGAAGGGTTCAACGAAGGACGCAACAAGCCGTACACGCCACAGGACATCCGCTTCGTCCAGAAGGCGGGGAAGGTGTACGCCTTCGTGCTCGCCTGGCCGGAGAACGGGAAGGTGACGATCAAGTCGCTTGCTATGGGATCACTGCATGCTCCAGGAGGGGTAGAACGCGTCGAGCTGTTCACCATGGGGGCGCCGTGGGGCGGCGCGTCCGGCTCGGCGAACCTCCAGTTCACGCGCACCGCGGACGGACTGGTCGTCACCTTCCCCGAGAAGAAGCAGACCGAGTACGTGTACACGCTCGAGATCTCGGGCGCGGGGCTCACCAGAGCATGAGACGCTCCTGATGCGCGCCCTCGTGATCGACCAGCCAGGCGACGTCGGACTCGCCACGCGCAGCGTGCCGACGCTCGTGGACGGCTCCGTGCTGATCCGCGTGCGCACCGTCGGCTTCTGCGGCTCGGACCTCAACACCTTCCGCGGGCTCAATCCGCTCGTGTCGTACCCGCGCGTGCCCGGCCACGAGATCGGCGGCGTCGTGGAGGCGGTCGGCGTGGACGTGCCGGTGCCGCTTCCCATTGGCGCGGAAGTCACCGTCCTGCCGTACACGGCGTGCGGACGCTGCTCCGCCTGTCGGCACGGGCGCGTCAACACCTGCCGCAACAACCAGACGCTCGGCGTGCAGCGCGATGGCGCACTCACGGAGCACATCGTCGTGCCGTGGCAGTCCGTGTTGCGTGCGGAGGGACTCGGCCGGCGCGAGCTCGCGCTCGTCGAGCCGCTCTCCGTCGGCTTCCACGCCGTGGCGCGTGGACGCGTCACGGCGCGTGACGTCGTCGCGGTGATCGGCACGGGCGCGGTGGGACTCGGCGCTGTCGCCGGTGCGGCGCGCCTGGGCGCGACGGTGATCGCCGTGGACGTGGACGAGCGCAAGCTCGCCATGGCGCGTCGGGCGGGAGCGAGCCACGTGGTGAACTCGCAGACCGCGTCGCTCCACGATCGCTTGCAGGAGCTCACCGAAGGCGACGGACCCGACGTCGTGATCGAAGCCGTCGGGCTGCCGGAGACCTTCGTGTCAGCCGTGAGCGAGGTGGCGGTCGCGGGGCGCGTCGTCTACATCGGCTACGCCAAGGCGCCCGTCTCGTTCGACACGACGCAGTTCGTGCGGAAGGAGCTCGACATCACCGGCGCGCGCAACGCGACGGTGGAAGATTTCCGCGCCGTGATGGATCTCCTGCTCGCGCGGCACTTTCCCGTGTCCGACGCGGTGACGCACGTCGTCTCGATGGGCGACGCGGCGGAGGCGTTACGGATGTGGGACAGCGAACCCGCGGCAGTTACCCGGATCCACGTCGATCTGGACTGAGCCAGCTGTCATCCCGAGCGAGCGGCAGGATCGCTACTCACCAGCAATCCTGCCCCTTTCTGCGTGATCGCCGTTCAAAATCCGCGTTCCGTATTTTCGAAAAGCGACATGCCTATTCTTTGGCGTCGATGCGCTTGCGGAGCTCGGCGATAGCCGCTCGTCGCTCGGCATCACTCTTCGTGTTGAACTTCAGAAAGAGCGGCCGCATCGACCAGTCGAACGTCGAGTCGGCCTTGCCATAGATGAAGGCGAGCATCGCCGCGTAGTGGACGGCGACGTCCCCCTGGCGCGTGGTGAGCCCGCGCCAGAGCGCGTCGACGATCGGCGGTGGATGGAATTTCTCCACCTGATCGAGCGTGTCGGTGAACGCGTCGAAGGGCGTCGCGACATCGAGCGCATTGAGGAGCATCTCGGTGCGCGCGGCGTTGTCGACGAGGTGCGGTGCGTGCTTCATGATGGCGAGACGGATCTCCTGTGATCCGCTCTTCAGCGCATCGCGCAGCGCACGCTCGGCCGACGGGCTGCCGAGCTCCGCGAGGACGGTCAGCGCCTCGACGTCGCGCCAGTCGTGCGTCGCGTCGAGACGCGCCTCGGCGACCTTGCGTTCGTCGGGCGTCACTTCGCGCAGCGCGTCCAGGTCGAAGCCGACGCCGTCGTGCCACTTCTCGTAATCTATGAAGAGACTGCGCACGAACCGGTCGAGCGCAGCTGTCGCCTGGGGATGGGTCATTGCGGATGCTCTCGCGGGACGGTCGGGCTCGATGCAACTTTGCCCGCGAAAGGTGGCGACCAGCGCTACACCAGGAAAGTATGCTCGACCGATTTTGCGAGGGGCCAAAAAGCGGACGAGCGACGCGTCGGACCATCCCCGATGCGTCGCTCGTCCCCTCCTGGCTAGGGAGGCCCCACGCGGTACTTACTTACAGGTCGGCTCACCGTCGCCGGCCGTCGTCACGAGCGGGTTCGTCGTGTTGACGCCGATGCCGCAGCTGAAGTTCACGAGCTGGCTGTGCGTGTTCGTCGCCAGCCACGCGCCCGGGTAGACCTGCACCTGCGGCATGCCCACGCCCGACGACGGCTTGAACTTCATCCCCTTCGTGGTGTCCGTCGCGTACTTGGCGGAATCCGCGAAGTACGACTCCTCGGCCGTCACCAGGTTGCGCAGATCCGACTTCATGGCGGCGATGTACGCCTTCGACTTGGTGTTGGCGAACTTCGGAATCGCGATCGCGGCAAGAATACCGATGATCACGACGACGATCAGAAGCTCGATGAGGGTGAAACCCTTGCGCATGTTCTTCATTGTGAAGCTCTCTCCGGATGGTAGAGGATGACGGCGCGGCGTCGCGGGCCGTCGGGCGGGGTGGCGTGGGTCCGTGCAGCCGGCCAGCACTATGGCAACGTGCGGACCAGCCCGCACTCTCTGCTCAACTAGTTGTCCTTCTTGAACTTACGAACCAAGCCCCATTTGGCGGTTGTCGGGCCACTGCAGGATTCTGCACGGTCCCTAGCAGTTTGCCATACCGCGCAGGGCGCGCGGAGTGACTAGGAGGCGCTGAGGGGCGGGTCGAAACGCCCCACTACTCAGAGCTTCGGCCGCGGCCGCGGCGGCCGGCCCAGAGCCGAATCGGCGACCCAGACCGCGTTGCGGAGCCACTTCCCTTCCCACGGGAAGCCGTAGCGCATCCCCGCGAACGCCTGCTGCCGGGTGTCCTTCCAGCGCCCAGCCACCGACAGGCAGTACACATAGCCCAGCCGGCCGTCGCGCAGCGTCGAGTCGATCGCGAAGCTCCACTCATATAGTGGGAGGGCCGGCTCGCAGAGACCGGCGCGACGATACGCCTCGGCGACGTCCACCGTGGCGCCCGCGTCGTAGGGGAAGAGGCGGATCGCGTGGCGCAGCTCAGCCTCCCCCTCTCGCAGACGCTTCTGCAGCGCGAGGTTCCGGCCGCGCAGCAGGTGGGCGCGATAGCTCATCGGCGCATCGCGCACCGTCGCGTCGAACAGCACGTCGTTGTTCACCCACACGCGCTGCCGCACGACGCTCTTGCCGACGCCGAGCGCGAGAAGCAGTCCGCAGGTGGCGACGAGTGCGACGCGTCCACGACGCTCCGTCGTCTCGAACAGCCAGAGCGCGGCGACCGCGCCCGCGAGCACTACCCCGACGCTCGGCAGGAACAGCGTCCGTTCCGCCGTGATGATCCCTGTGGGGACGAGCACGTTGCTCACCGGCGAGTACGCGATGATGAGCCAGAGCAGCCCGAAGCTCGCGACGGGCGCGCGGCGCCGCAGCATGATCGCCAGCGTCGTCGTGCAGAGCACGATCAGGATGCCCGGCAGCTCGGCGAGTCCGATACCCGTCGCGATGATCACGTCGGCCGGCGAGTAGTCGGCGCTGAGTCGCGTGGGGAACAACATCAGCTGCGCGATGCGCGGGAACTCGTGCATCATCGTGCCGACGCGCGCCGCCTCACCCATGTTGAGGAAGCGGAAGGCGGCGTACGGCGCGAAGCCGACGAGATCCGCCTGCACCTGCGACCGGCCCAGGTAGTAGAGAAGCGCGACGGCGACGAGCGCGAGCAGCAGCGGCCGAAGCGCGACGAAGCGTGCGCGCCACGGGCGCTCGTCCCGCACTACGGTCCACTCGGCGGCGAGCAGCAAGCCCGGAAAGACCGCCGCGTGCTCCTTGCTGAACAATCCGATCGCGAACAACAGCGAGATGAGTGCGACGTCGCGCGTGCGAAGTTCGCCGTCACGCCGCCGGCGCAGATACAGTCCCATGGCGAGCACGATGGAGAACCCGACCAGCAGCTCCGCCTGCCCGACCATGTTCCCCGTCACCTCCACGTGCACCGGATGCACGGCGAACAACGCAGCGGCGAGCCACGCCCCTGCCGCCGGCAGCATCGCGAGCGCCATCCAGTACACGGCGAGCGCCGTGGCGATGGTGAGGAGGATGTTGGTGAGATGGAACACCCACGCCGCACCGTTCCCGATGACCCATTCCACGGCGAAGGTGAGGATCAGCATCGGGCGATAGCCGTCGCCGCCATACTTCGGCGGCCAGTAGCTCTGCGCGAAGTACCGCCAGAAATGGCGCAGCGAGTGCACCCGATCGTTCAGCAGGATCACGTACCGGTCGTCGTACGTGAAATCGTGTCCGATGCTCGTGATGCACGCCGCGAGCGCCAGGATCGCGACGCTCGCGGGAAGCAGCCAGCGGCGGGTCTGTTCCGTCATGCCAAGAGATTGAACTTCAGAATGTGCCAGAACGCGGCGATGCCGTCCTTCCAGTTGATCTTCTTCCCTTCGGCATACGTGCGCCCCGCGTAGGAGATCGGCACCTCATAGATTCGCGCATCGCGCTTCGCGAGTCGCGCCGTGATCTCGGGCTCGAACCCGAACCGGTCCGACGTCAGCACGAGGGAGCGCGCGAGGTCGCCGCGCACCGCCTTGTAGCACGTCTCCATGTCGGTGAGGTTCAGGTTCGTGAGCATGTTGCTGAAGAGCGTGAGCAGCGTGTTCCCCACCGAGTGCCAGTAGTAGAGCACACGATGCGGCCCGCCGAGGAAGCGCGAGCCGAAGCACGCATCGGCCTTTCCGTCGACGATGGGCTCGAGGAGGGCCGGCCAGTCCTGGGGGTCGTACTCGAGATCGGCGTCCTGCACGATGACGATGTCGCCCGAGCTGGCGGCCAGCGCGGTGCGGATCGCCTTTCCCTTTCCGCCGTTCTGCTCCTGCAGGATCAGCAGATCGATGTAGCCGGCGGCGTGAAGCTCGACGAGGCGCTCGCGCGTGCCGTCGGTCGAGCGATCATCCACGCAGACGATCTGCTTGAGCATCGGCGTCGCGTGCACGCGGTCGAGGATCGTCTCGATCGTGTTGAGCTCGTTGTATACCGGAATGAGCACGGAGAGTCGAACGGTCTCCGGATTGAGCGGTGTGAGCTCGCGGGGCTTGGCGGCGAGCGTGAACGGGTGTGTCGTGGGTGCGACCGAGGTCATCGCGGCGTGACGGTGAAGGCGGCGCCTCCCGCGAATCGTTCGCGGAGCTGCAGGCGGTTTGGTCGTTCGGCGGATAGGAACGTCGCGGCGTCGAAGGCGTTGCCGGTTCCGACGACCACTGTTCGGACAGGATACGCGTCGAGGAGAGGCTCCAGCCCCTCCTGCACATTCTCCTTCGCTGAATAATCGCGAAGGTACTGGGCTGGTGTAAGCGCAATGATCGGTAAGGCGCGCCGTCCGGTGTACAGCCAGACGGCACCTTCGTACTCGGTGGCCAGGATCTCGTCGGGTGCGGTGTGGGTGGCGACCCATTGCGTCGTGGTCGCCATGCGCGGCGCATTGGCGCGGCCGAGGCTCGACCACCACGCTCCGCGGAAGCCCCGCTGCTCGTACGCGCCGTAGCCGACGACAACCCACAGCAGCGCCGCGCCGAGCGCGACGCGAAGTGCAAGACGCCAGCCACGGCGGGAGATCGCCTCCCACGCCCCTGCCGCGATGACGGCGAGGAGCACCGGCCACACCGCCCACACGAAGCGCGCCGTCTGGAAGGGCCAGATCAGCACGATGAACAGGTAGCCGGCGAGAAAGAGCAGCGTGACCGGCACCCGCCGCCGCATCGCGATCACACCCGCGACGGTGAGTGCGGCCAGCGCAGCCAGCGTCGCCGCGCGACCCGCGTCGGTGCGGACAGGCGAGAACAGAATGGACAACATCAGGCTTGTCTCGGCGGTCGTCTTGCGAATCGTCTGGCCGATCATCGACGGGCCCATCTCCCGCACGCCGCGCAGCCACCACGCCGCGTACGAGTCGTACATGCCGAGCAATGGCGCGGGCAGCTGCCCGCCATGGCGAGCCGTCCAGAGCTGCCAGGGCAGCAGCGTGACGACGGCTGCTCCGGTGAGCAGCGCCGCCTCGCGCCAGCGGCGCCGCGCCACGAGTACGAAGGCGGCCGCCGGCACGAGCACGATGCCATGCGTGCGCACGAGCGCGCAGACACCGATCGCGACGCCGAGCAGGATCACACGCCAGGCCGGCGCCGGCTCGTCCACCAGTCGCTCGAGGGGGACGAGCAGCGCGAGCACGAAGGCGATGAAGAACAGCTCGGAGAGTACCAGGTTGCTCAGGATCAGCAGCGGCATGCTCACCGCGGTCACCGCACCCACGGCGATGCACCAGCCGGCGCCCATCTCGAGCCGCTTCCTGAGGAGCCGCGCGACGAGCACCGCGGATGCCGCGAGGAACAGGGCGTTGAACGCCTTGAACACCGCCACGCTGGCGGGAAATGCCGGCGCAACGAAGGAGAGGAGCGCGAGCAGTGCCGGGTAGCCCGGCGGGAAATGCGTTCCCGCGGGGTGGCCCGGCACATTGAGCACGTGATAGCCCTGCCCCGTCGCGAGAGCGCGCGCGAGGATCACGTAGAACGCGTCGTCGGCCACGACGCCGACGGGGAGCGCGTCCACGATCGCCAGCCCCGTCGCGAGCCCCAGCCCCGCGACGGCAACGAGCGCGAGCGGCCACCAGGCGGTGCGCCGTGCCGGCACCGCCGTCGCGTCGGACGACCCGTCCCGCTCTTCGACCGCGAGCGGCGCCGCCAGCGTCACGCCTCGACGCCGTATCGGGAGAGCTTGCGGTAGAGGGTCGAGGGATCGATCCCCAGCACCTCCGCCGCGCGGCTCTTGTTGCCCCCTTCGCTCTGCAGCACCCACATGATGTACGCCCGCTCCACCGCCTCGAGCGTCGGGTTGGCCGGCGCGCGATCGGCAACGAGTGGCTCGCTCACCCGCTCCGTGACGCGCTCGGGGAGCGACGCTACCGCAATCTCGTCCTTCGACGTGAGGATCACGGCGCGCTCGAGCGCGTTCTCCAGCTCGCGCACGTTACCAGGCCAGCCGTAGTTGAGCAGCGCGTCGAGCGCATCCTGGGAGAGCGACTTCGGCGCCTCCTGCCGCAGCTCGGCGATGCGCGAGAGAAAGTGCTCGGCCAGGAGCGGGATGTCGTCCGCGCGCTGGCGCAGCGGCGGCAGGTGCAGCGCGATGACGTTCAACCGATAGTAGAGATCGCTACGGAAGCCGCCGCGCCGCATCTCGTCGTCGAGATCGCGGTTCGTCGCCGCGAGGAGCCGGACGTCGATCGGCATCGGATCCGTCGCGCCGACGGGGATCACCTCGCGGTGCTGGAGCACGCGCAGGAGCTTCACCTGCGTCGCCGGCGTCGTCTCGCCGATCTCGTCGAGGAAGAACGTCCCCTTCGACGCGGCGGCGAACAGGCCGACCTTGTCCTTGATCGCGCCGGTGAACGACCCCTTCACGTGGCCGAACAACTCGCTCTCGAGCAGGCTCTCGGGGAGCGCACCGCAGTTGATCGACGCGAACGACTTCTCCGCACGGCTCGACAGCTCGTGGATGTAGCGCGCAATCACTTCCTTACCAGTCCCCGACTCGCCCTGGATCAGCACCGTGGAATCGGTCGGCGCCACCGTCTCGGCCAGGCGCAGCACGTCGAGCCAGCTCTTGCTGTTCCCCACCGGCCGGCTCGCCGAGGTGAGCTCGCGGCGCTTGATCTCCTGGCGCAGCGACCGGTTCTCGACGCGCAGCTCGCGGTGCTCGCCCGCGCGCTTGAGGATCGCCAGCAGCTCGTCGTTGCGGAACGGCTTCTGGATGTAGTAGAAGGCGCCCTCGTTCACCGCCTGCATCGCCGACTGCAACGTGGCTTGCGCCGTCATGAGGATGACGGGCGTATCGGGATTCTGCTGGCGCGCCGCGGCGAGGATCTCCACGCCGCCCACGTCGGGCATCCGCACGTCGGAGAGGACGATGTCGGGGTGCAGCTCGGCCAGCTGCGCGAGGCCGGCCCGGCCGCCGTACGCGGTGTGCGTGTCGAAGCCGGCGTTCCGCAGCAGGATGCCGAGCGACTCGAGGATACTCTGCTCGTCGTCGACGACGAGCACGGTGGGTGTGCGAGTGGCGATCACGTGAGTACCGCGAGAGAGGAAGAGGGAGTGGTAGCGGGGCGGCGCGACGGCTCTGCGCGGGGAAGCACGACGGTGAAGCGCGTGCCGCTCGGACCACTGTCGAGGAAGACGAGGCCGCGATGCGCCTCGATGGCACGATGGACGACGGCGAGTCCGAGACCGCTGCCCCCGGGCTTCGTGGTGAAGAAGGGATCGAACAGCTTGTCGCGGTTCTCGACCGGAATGCCGGGGCCCGAGTCGCTGATGCTCAGCGTCGCCGCGCCATGCTCGAACTGCGTACCCACGAGATGCTCGGGGAGCGCGGGCCCTACCTCGACCTCGACTTCGCCCCCTTCGGGCGAGGCCTGGATCGCGTTGAGCAGCAGGTTGAAGACGGCGCGGTGCAGCAGGTCCTCGTCCCCTTCGACGATGAACTCGTCGCGGTCGGCCTCGCAGAGCACGCGCACCCCGTCCGGCTTCTTGTCGTTCGCGGCCGCGAGGCGCACCGCCGTGCGAGCGAGGATCGCGAGGTCGAGCGGTTGGGTGCGCGTCACCCGCACGCGCGCAAAGTCGAGGAACTCGGAGAGAAGCTGGCTCAGCCGATCCGACTCGCGCATGACCAGCCGCGCCAGCGTCTGCTCGTCCGGGCCCGAGAACGGAGAGCGGGAGAGCTGCTCCACCGCGCTGCGGATCGACGCGAGTGGATTGCGGATCTCGTGCGCGAGCGATGCCGACAGCTCCGCCACCCCCTCGAGCCGCTCGGCGCGCAGGCGCAGCCCCTCCATGCGCTTGCTCTCCGAGATGTCCTGGAAGATCGCTGTCGCCGTCCGGTCGGTGCGGAGCCCGTCGCCGTCGGTATAGGTCGTCGTCACGCCGATCGACAGCCGCTTGCCGGCCACCGCGATCATTCCCTCGCCGCGCGTCGTCCGCATCCGGTCGCGCACCGACCTCTCGAGCGCGGCGGCCAGCTCCGGGGCCACTGACCGGAGTCGGTCGAGCAGCTGCTGCCCTCTCATCGCCTCCAGGTCGATCGCCAGGAGCTGCTCGGCCATCGGATTGGCGTACAGCAGGCGACCCTGCGCGTCGATCGTGAGGATGCCGCTGCGGATGTTGTGGAGGATGTCGGCGGCCTCCAGGCGAACGCGCTCGAGCTCCGCCTCGGTCCCCGCGCTCACCTCCTTGACCTTCGCGCTCAGGTAGGCGCTGCCGAGCGCCACGACCGCGAACACCGCGAGCTGGAGCCAGACGCCGACCGTGAAGGGCGCCCCGAGGCTCCATGCCGCGTCGGCGACGTAGAAGACGTTTCCCGCCAGGGCGACGAGCAGCCCTCCCCCAACCGGGAGGAGCAGCGACGACGTCGCGATCACCAGGATGTAGAGGGCGGCGAACTGGGAGGGAGTGCCGTTCGTCGCCGTGACATGTACGACCGCCGTGACCAGCAGGAGGTCGAAGACGGCCTGGATGTAGAAGAAGGCGTTCCGGAGCGGCCGGCGATAGAATCCGCTGTAGAGCACCGAGAGGCCGGTCGCCGTCAGGGTGGCCGCGAAGGCCAGCATGGCGATGACGATCTTCCCTTCATCGGTGTCCGGGCCCTGTGCGGCGAGGACGGCGGCCAGGAAGATCGCCGTGGCGAGCGACAGGCGACCCACATAGACCCAGCGCACCAGGCGCTCCGGATCCAGGAGGAAGCCGCGTTCGTCGTCCGTCAGGCGGTTGGGCAGTCGCACGGCGCGTCTCGCAAAGTGCCAGACAAGGGCAGAAGGATCGATTCTGGCATTCTGCCATGGTTCTGTTCGTTGGACGACTGGTTCCACAGAGGAGTTACGGATGAGCAAGGAAGGCACACTCGAGGTAACCCCGACGGTGGCGATCCCTCGGTGGGAGCTGGAATACCGGGCCTCGCGCGCCGGCGGCGCCGGCGGGCAGCACGTGAACACCTCCAGCACCCGGATCGAGCTGCTGTGGAACCCGGGTCGAAGCGTCTCGCTGGACGAGGGCACCCGCGCCCTCCTCGTCGAGCGGTTGGCCTCCCGCCTCGATGGCGAAGGGTGGCTCCGGATCGTCTCGAGCGCCCGCCGCAGCCAGCAGCAGAACCGCGAGGCCGCCGAGGCGCGCCTGGTCGAGCTGCTTCGAAGAGCGCTCGTGGTCAGAAAGACTCGCCGACCGACGAAGCCGACCCGCGCCTCGAAGGAGGCTCGCATCGCCCAGAAGCGGAAACGAAGCGAGACGAAGCGGCAGCGCCGCGGGGAGCTCGACTAGCGCCGGCACCCTCGCGTCGAGCGCGGCAGAGCTCGTCCGGTCGAGGATGAATTACGGGAATCCTGGCGTCTGCATCCGGGTACACAGGAGGATGATCCCCGCCACCCGTCGGATCGCCTCAGGCGCGCCGCGGAGTCGATTTCGAAACAGATGTGCCTCACTCGATGCACAGGGGGTCCTTCGAGTGAGGTGTCACACCCATTGACGTCCGCGGCGTGTTCGAAGCTTGTGTCTCGCTGTACCGCATCCGAGGTTAGGCACAGCGAGCCCGAGAGCAACTCGAGCCGTCAACGACGCAGGACTTTGGTCCAACACTGCACCCCGTAAGGTGCAGGCCGGTCCGGTAATCCCCCGTGGGGCACCAACTTTGCCCCCCACGGTTTCGAGGCGCCCTAGCGGGCGCGCTCGATACGACCTTTTGTCGCGGTTCGTCCGCGGGACTCACGCGATGATCTCGTTCGCTCCCCGCCGTGCAGCGCTCTTCGGCCTGCTCGGTGCGCTCCTCTTCGGAGCGCCTGCCCCGTTGGCAGCGCAGTACTTCGGTCGCAACAAGGTGCAGTACGAGAAGTTCGACTTCCGCATCATGCGGACGTCGCACTTCGACATGTACTTCTACCCTGCCGAGAGCACCGTCGTCCACGACGCGGGCCGCCTCGCCGAGCGATGGTACACGCGACACTCGGACAGCTTCCGCCACACCTTCGATCGCAAGTCGGTCGTCTTCTACGCCGACCACCCGGACTTCCAGCAGACGAACGTCGTCGGCGAATCCATCGAGGAGGGAACGGGCGGTATCACCGAGGGGCTGCGAACTCGCGTCGTCATGCCCTTCACGGGCATCTACGCAGACAACGACCACGTGCTCGGCCACGAGCTGGTGCACGTCTTCCAGTACAGCGTCGCCGAGAACGGTCCCGGTGGATTGGCGCGGCTCAACGCGCTGCCGCTCTGGTTGATCGAAGGTATGGCGGAGTACTTCTCGCTCGGGCGCGATGATCCGCTCACGGCGATGTGGCTGCGCGACGCGGCCGAGCGCGACAACCTCCCAACGATCAAGCAGCTCACCAACGACCCGCGCTTCTTCCCGTATCGCTACGGTCAGGCGCTGTGGGCGTACGTCGGCGGCCGCTGGGGTGACCGGGCCGTGGTCGACGTCTACCGCACCTCGCTGCGGATCGGCTTCGAGGAGGGAATCCGGCGCGTCCTCGGCATCAGCACCGACTCGCTCTCCAAGGACTGGATCTCCGCGACGCGCCGCGCGTACCTGCCGGTGCTCGAGGGGCGCACCCGCCCCAATGGGGCGGGCGAGCCGGTCCTCCAGACGGGCCGCAAAACGGGCGACATGAATCTCGCGCCCACGGTGAGCCCGGACGGCAAGCTCGTCGCGTTCTTCGCGCGGCGCAGCCTGTTCGAGATCGAGCTGTTCGTCGCCGACGCCCAGACGGGCCGCGTCATCAAGAAGCTCGCGGGTCCCACGAGCGACTCGCACTTCGACGCCATCAGCTTCATCTCCACCTCGGGCGCCTGGTCGCCCGACAACGCGAAGTTCGCCTTCGTCGCGCAGGCCGAGGGGAACCACGAGATCGCCATCCTCGACGTGAACTCGGGGAACATCGAGCGGCGCATCCGCGTGCCGGGCGTCGGCTCGGTGTCGCACATCGCCTGGTCGCCCAACGGGCAGACGATCGCCTTCAGCGGCATGTCGGGCGGCATCAGCGACCTGTACCTGCTCGACCTCGCGGCGGGCACGGTGCGGCAGCTGACCAACGATCGGAACGCCGACATCCAGCCCGCCTGGTCGCCGGACGGGAAGACGCTCGCCTTCTCCACCGATCGCGGTACGACGACCGACTTCAAGAAGATGATCTTCTCGCCGCTGCAGCTGGCGACGATCGACGTTGCGACCGGTCAGATCAGCGTCTTCAGCCCCTTCCCGCGCGGCAAGCACATCAACCCGCAGTATTCGCCCGACGGGAAGAGCCTCTTCTTCATCAGCGATCAGGACGGCTTCAGCGACATCTATCGCCTGCAGCTCGCCAGCGGCACGGTGACGCGCGTGACGCGGCTCTCGACGGGCGTCAGTGGCATCACGGCGATCTCGCCGGCGCTCACCGTCGCGCCGACCACGGGGCGGATGCTCTTCTCGGTCTTCCAGGACCAGGGCTACGCGGTGTACGCGCTCGACTCGACGCACACGCACGGTGAGCCGCTCGTGCTCGGAGTGAACGTCGCCGACGCGGGCGTCCTCCCGCCGGGCGACACGCCGGGTCGCGCCACGGTCACGAATTACCTGCAGGACCCGGCGACCGGACTTCCGACGGGTGAGGACTTCACCATCGCGCCGTACAAGTCCGTGTTCGCCCTCGACGCCGTCGGCCAGCCGCAGCTTGGTGTGTCGGCGGGCGGACCGTTCGGCACGGGCGTGGCAGGAGGTGTGGCCTTCCTGTTCGGCGATCAGCTGAGCGACCGCCAGGTCGGACTCGGCGTGTCGGCGAACGGCACCGTGCAGGACATCGGTGCGCAGTTGCTCTTCCAGAACCTGAAGCATCGCTGGAACTACGGCGCGTCGGTGCAGCACGTGCCCTACCTCACCGGCTACTACACTGGGGGGCCGTTCGGTAATAGCGGCTTGATCGAGCAGGATCTCGTCCTGCAGCGAATCTTCATCGATGAAGCGGGCTTCTCCGCCGCATATCCATTCTCGTCGACGAAACGCTTCGAGGTCGCGCTCTCGGCCACCCGACTCGGCTTCAGTACGCAGATCCAGCGGTTGATCATGGACGGCGCTGGAAACGTGTACGACCAGCAGCTCGTGGATACCACATCGCGTGCGCCGCTCTACTATGGGCAGGCGAGCTTCGCGCTCGTCGGCGACGCGTCGTACTCCGCGTTCACGGGGCCGATCCAGGGCTCACGCTACCGGTTCGAGGTGACACCGACGGCGGGGACGCTCAACTTCACGACCCTGCTCGCCGACTACCGGAAGTATCTGTTCGTCCGGCCGATCACCTTCGCCTTCCGTGGGCTGCACTACGGGCGCTACGGCAAGAGCGCCGACGATTCGACGACGATGTACCCACTCTTCCTCGGCGAGGAGCAGTTGATGCGCGGCTACAGCGTCGGCTCCTTCAGCCAGTCTGAATGCGGCACGACCTCTGGCATCAGCACGTGCCCCGCGTTCGACCGACTGCTCGGCAGCAAGCTCGCCGTCGCCAGCTTCGAGATTCGCATCCCGGTGTTCGGCGTGCCGGAGTACGGGCTATTGAACGTGCCCTTCCTCCCGCTGACGCTCGCGCCCTTCGTGGACGCCGGTGTCGCGTGGACTGGAAGCACAACCCCTAGCTTCTCGTCGAGCGTGCTGAACAACCCGAACTACCGCACGCCGGTCGTCAGCACAGGCCTCTCGGCCCGGTTCAACGTGCTGGGCTACGCGATCCTCGAGTCCTACATCGCGCATCCATTCCAGCGTCCAGGCAAGGGATGGATCTGGGGGTTCCAGTTGGTGCCGGGATGGTAAGCTGAACTACCACTCCCAGTGGTGAACTACCAGTCCCAGTAGGTAGTACTCGGTATCTGGTACCAAGACTGGCATACCGCCTCCCGGAATGGGGCCGCCCGCGGCGACAGATTCTGTCGCCGCGGGCGGCTTCGCTTTCAGGGATGGTTTCTCTGGATCGCCGGACTCGAATCGACGCGGAGTCGCGAGCCTGACTCCAGCGAAGCGGAAACCCGGCTACTCTGACCCAAGTGCATTCGCATTGGAGTCAGACTCGCCGAGGTCAGACTCGGGCGGCCGAGCGGAGCCCAAACGCGCCAAGGGGTCAGACACCTTCGGTATCTGACCCCAGCGTCGGGCCGGCATTCCGGGGCCGGTATGCCAGTCTCGGGACTTGGTTCCAAGTACTCACTACTGGGAGTCGCCGTTGAAAATCACCACCCATAAATGCGCGAATAGACTGCAGCATTCCGCATGACCGCCCGCACGTAGTCCCGCGTCTCCGTGTACGGGATCCACTCCGTGAACAGCTCCGGGTCGTTCGCGCCGGGCCGGCTCGACCAGCGTGCCACGCGCGATGCGCCGGCGTTGTACGCCGCGAGGGCGCGAACGGGGTTGGCCGCCCCGCGCAGACTCGACGCCAGGTGCAGCGTGCCGAGCTGCAGGCTCACGTCGGGCTCGAACAGCAGCGTGGGATTCCAGAGTGGGTAGCCCTGCCCCTTGGCGATCGATGCGCCGACGGAGGGGAGCAACTGCATCAGGCCGCGCGCGCCGGCGACTGAAACGGCCTGCGGATTCCACGTCGACTCCTGGCGAATGACTCCCGCGACCAGCGCCGGATCGAGGCTCGCCGCGCGCGCATTCTCCTGCAGCGCATCCTCGTGCAGCACCGGGTACGCGTAGCGATACAACACCCTCGGTGCGTTGCCGCGATCGATCGTACGCAGGGCAATCCGCAGCGCGCGCGCCGGATCACCGACGGCCGAGAGCGCCTGCGCGCTGGCCGGCGCCGACGCTGGATCCTGCTCCCCGCGCGCGGCGAGCGCGTCGATCTCGAACTTCGACTCGATGTCCATGCCGAGCAGCTGCAGCGCGTGCACACGCGCGACGACGCTGTCCACCGACGCGATGTGGGCAGCGCTGTCCGCTCCCTCCGGTGGATTCCACTTGAAGGTGCCGAGCTGTCGGGCGCTCATCACGCCGTAGTAGGTGAGCGGCTGCGTGGCCAGGCTGCGCCAGCGCGACTCCGCCTCGGCGCGGCGGTCCGCGCGCGCCCACGCACGTGCGGCCCAGTAACGCGCCGCCGGTGCTTCCACGTCGTTGGGGTAGCGCGCCGCCAGCGAGTCCCACAGTGCGGCGGCACGCGTCGCGTCGCCATTCCATGCGAGCAGCCCCGCACGGAAGCGCGCCAACGGCGCCTGAGCCGCATCGGGATAGCGCTGTGCGATCAGGCTGAGGCTCTGCGCCGCGCCGGCGAGGTCGCCGTCGTCCACCTGGAGATCGGCGAGCAGCAACAGCGCCGACGCGCTCGCGTCGCGGTTGGTTGCGTAGCGGTCAGCGACGCCCCGCAGCGCAGCTCGCGCCGCCGCGCCATTTCCCGATTGCAGCAGTACGCGCGCACGCTGGTATTCGGCGCTGGGCGCGAGCGCCGGGTCGGCGGCGGTGACCTGGGTGTAGAGACGGATCGCGTCGGCCGAGCGACCGCCGCGTGCGAGCGCCGAAGCGTAGGTGTACTGATCGCGAGTGGTGAGTGGCGCGGCAGCCTGCGCGCGCGTGAAGCCGGCGATGGCACGCGGCGCGACGCCAGCCTCGGTCGCCGCGCGCGCCACTACGAGCTCCTGATCGCGCGGAAGGGTCACGTGCAACGACTCCAGTACGTCGAGCGCGACCTTCGCATCGGCGGGCGACGGCCTGCGCGCGAGGAACGCCGCCACGCGACCCGCCACGGCGGCGCGTGCCGCGTCGTCGCGCGCCGCGAGCGCCTCGACGCGGAGCGCCGCCGGCTCCGCCTTCACGCTGCGATACACGCGTGCCGCCCCCTCGAAGTCGCGCGAGCGTTCGCGCGACTGTGCGTCCGTCCACGCGATCCGCGCCCGTGCGGGCGCGGAGGTCACCTTCGAGAAGTACCTCGCCCGGCTCTCGCTGTCGGCGCTCACACCGGCGGCGCGGAGCCGCAGCCAGTCCGCGGCGGAGGGCAGCTGCCCCACGGCCGCCGCGTACATCTTCGCCGCGCTGTCGCGCGCGTCAGCCCGATCGAGCGCGCGCGCCAGGAGCACGCGCCGCACCGCCTGCTCCGCCGGCGTGCGGGCCGCGGCGAGCGCCGCACGCGCGTCCTCCTCCGCGGGCTGACCGCGCTCGAGCGCCGAACGCGCCAGGAGCTCGCGACCCTCGCCGTCCAGGCTCGAGTCGAGCCATGGCGCATCGTGCAGCAGCCGATCCACCTCGGCCCACCCCTGCCACGCCGCCGCAGCGCGCGCCGCGACGAGCCGAACTGCAGGCGTCGCCGACGCGGGCGCACGGACGCTCGGGGCGAGCAGCACCGTCGCGCGCCAGGCGCGGCCGGCGCGCACGAGCGAGTCCGCGCGCATGGCCAGCGGCTCCGCGGGGAGCTTCGCCTGCACACCCGCCGAGAGGTCGGCGGCGCGCGGCGGATCACTTGCCGCCCTGCCCTCGGGCGACTGCGCGCATGCCGTCGATGCGCACAGGATAACGATCGGAACCCAGCGGTGACTCCGTGTCATGCGGCCCGACAGGTCACGGTTCGTGCCAGCGCCCGCCTCCGGCGAGCCCGGCCGACCTCGCCACCCACGCGGCCTCCGGCTGCTGGACAGGAGCGGAGGAGCCGGACAGCTTTTCGGCGCGTTTCAACGCAGCGATCGCTCGAGCACCCAGGAGACCGACGATGAGCTGGAAGAACACGCCCCTTCTGCACCTCTCCGTCATGTTACTCACGCTCGGCGCCTTCGCCGGCACGGCCGCGGCCCAGCAGCCGCTTGGCGAGTTCACCGATCAGGGCGACGTGGGACACGTGTCGCACCCGGGCTCGGTGCGCTACGACAAGGCGACCGGCACCTACAGCATCTCAGGCTCCGGCGCCAACATCTGGGCGCGCCGCGACGCGTTCCACTACGTGTGGCGGAAGATGAAGGGCGACTTCATCCTCACGGCGCGCGGTGAGCTCGAGGGCAAGGGCGTCGAGGCACACCGCAAGTTCGGGTGGATGATCCGCTCGGGCCTCGACTCGAATTCCATGCAGGTGAGCGCCGCCGTACACGGCGACGGGCTCACTTCGCTGCAGTTCCGTCGCGCCTCCGGCGATACCACGGGACAGGTCCAGTCGCCGGTCAAGGGTGCGAACGTCATCCAGCTCGAGCGGCGTGGCGACGTCTACATCATGTCCGTCGCGAAGTACGGCGACACGCTCTCGTCGGTGCAGACGACGAACGTGCCGCTCGGCGACGACGTGTACGTCGGCCTGTTCATCTGCGCGCACAACGACACCGTCACGGAGAAGGCTACGCTGAGCGACGTCCGCATCACCGTGCCGGCGAAGTCGACGTTCGTGCCGTACCGCGACTACATCGGCAGCAACGTCGAGATCCTCGAGGTCGCAACCGGGCACCGGCGCATCGTGCACCACGCGGACAATTCGATCCAGGCACCGAACTGGACGCGTGACGGCAAGGCGCTGATCTACAACCAGAACGGCAAGCTCTATCGCTTCGATCTCGCCAGCGGCACGCCGACGGAGCTCAACACCGGCGAGCGGACGCGCAACAACAACGACCACGTCATCTCGTTCGACGGGAAGCACATCGGCATCAGCGACCAGACCGCCGAGGGTGGCACGTCGACGGTGTACACGATGCCGATTCAGGGGGGCACCCCGGTACGCATCACGGCGCAGGCGCCCTCGTACCTGCATGGATGGTCGCCCGACGGCAAGTATCTCATCTTCACCGGCATCCGCGGGTCGGCCACGGACATCTACCGCATTCCGGTGAGCGGGGGCGATGAACAGCCGCTGACGCAGAACGCCGGGATGAACGACGGATCGGAGTACGCGCCCGACGGGCGCATCTACTTCAACTCGACGCGCAGCGGCACGATGCAGATCTGGCGCATGGAAGGCGACGGCAAATCGCCCACCCAGCTCACCAGCGATCCGTTCAACAACTGGTTCCCGCACGTCGCGCCGGACGGGAAATCGTTCGTCTACATCGCGTTCCCGGCCGACATCACGCCGACCGATCATCCGTGGTACAAGCACGTCTACCTGCGGCAGCTGTCGACGAACGGCGGCGCGTCGAAGGTGCTCGCCTATCTCTATGGCGGCCAGGGCACGATCAACGTTCCCTCGTGGTCGCCGGACGGAAAGTTCGTGGCGTTCGTGAGCAACACCGACACGTACTAGATGCCGTTGCGCTCCAGCACTCTCATTCCTCGAATCCACTTCTCCATGCTCCGCCGTACCCTGATTGGCTTCTTCGTTCTCGCCGCGGCGACTCCGCTGCACGCGCAGGCTGTCGTCGCGCTCGACGGATTCCACAACAACGAGAGCAAGATGCCCGACCACTATCAGTGGGACGGCACGAGCGACGGCAGCTTTGGTAAGCTCGCGAATGGCTTCCGTGCGCACGACGTGCAGCTCCGCACGATCAAGAGCCGGATCGACGCGCAGGCGCTCGAGGGCGTGCGGCTGCTGATCATCGTCGACCCGGACACGCCGGAAGAGACGGCCGATCCGAAGTACATCGAGGACGCCGAGATCAGCGCGATCGAGAAGTGGGTCGCCGATGGCGGACGCCTCGTCCTCCTCGGCAACGACAAGGGTCACGCCGAGTTCACGCACTTCAACAAGCTGGCGTCGCGCTTCGGCATCGAGTTCGTCGAAGAGACGTTCCCGAAGGTGAGCGGCAAGGCGATCCTCGAGGCGACCGGGTCGGATGCGATCTTCGAGGGTGGATTGAAGGCCTACCTCGTCGAGGTAGCGCCGTTGAAGCTGTCGGCGCCGGCGAAGTCGATGATGCGCGTCGACGGTACGGACGTGATGGCGCTCTCTCGCCTGGGCAATGGGCTCGTATTCGCGCTCGGCGATCCGTGGTTGTACGACGAGTACATCGAGCGGGACGACAACGTGAAGATCGCGACGAACCTCTTCACGATGCTGCTGGACGAGTAAAGCAACCGCGCGCTCACCGTCAGCACACCGTTGGATCCGCATTGGGGTCAGAGTCCGCGGACTCTGACCCCAATGAGTTGTGTCCGCAATCGAACGCATGACTCATCGACCGTGTCGTTCGCGCGCCGCGCGATCGTGGCGCGCACGCCGCAACTCGATGGTTGCATGGCGCGACTGGAGAAAGACCAACCGGCTGTCGCACAACGACTTGTGCGGCGGCTTGACAGAGCCGCACCGAGTGGCAGGGGCATTGCCAGACCGGTTCGGCATCACGCGGATTTTTCGTGTGCCCTCTCGAAAAAGGCACCCCGGCCGCGAGGCCGGTCCGCAAAGCACGGGGTCTCTCCGAGACTGCCCAGCTGCTGAACAGAGGATCTGACGCGCTGTCCGGTCACCGAATGGTTCGGTGAGCGAGCGGCGGGTCTCTCTTTCTGGCTGGAGCCCCTCCCCCATGCGAACGCACCACCTGGCCGCCGCCGCAGGCGTCCTCGCGCTCACGCTCGTTGCTTCGTGCGACGAGGACACTCCGCGCCCCGAGAAGGTCGTCGCGCCCACCGCAGCAAGCGAGAAGTCCGCACTGACGCCGGACGGCGGCCCGAACATGGCCGTCGCGATCGGCAATCAGGTCGCCTCGATCTGCAAGACGTACCGGAAGTCGCTGGTCCAGGCCAAGAAGGATCTCATCAAGAATCCCGAAGACGCGCAGCTCCAGGCCGACGTGAAGGCACTGGGCGAGATGATCGACGACGCGTGCAACTGACGACTCCCCGAATCACGTCGCCAGCGCACGTCCGGTAAGGCCCTTCCCCAGTCGTTCGACCCCTCTCGTGACCCCCAATGTCTTCCCTCTCGAAATTGCTGCGCGCAGCGGTGATGCTCGCGCTCGCATTCGGCCCGCGTGTGGCCGCGGCCCAGAAAGCGCTCGTCTATTGCCCTGTCTCCATTGACGCGACCGGCTGTGCGACGATCAAGACCGCACTGACCAGTGCGTATCCCGGTGGCATCGATACCGGATTCGACGGCACGCAGGGAACGGTCGACCTCAAGACCGTCGACCTGTTCCAGTACAGCGTGGTCGTCGTCCCCTCGCTCGCCGACGACTCGACGGCGCCGTACGCCCTGCTCCGCGACGCGACCGTCGCGTCGAAGCTCAAGGCGGCGCTGCTCGGGCGACGTGCCTTCTGGTCCGGCACGCCCGATCAGGGCGTTCTCTCGACGACGCGGCCGCAGAAGGACGCGCTGATCCAGAATCTCGCCGCGTGGGCGAGCGGAGACTTCGCGACCGTGAACGCGCCTGGTCTCGTCGTCCTCCAGGACAACTCGACGGATCTCACGAAGCGCTACGACTGGGTGCAGGCGATCGCCGGATTCGCGCTGATCGCCGACACGAAGCTCGCGTCGTACAGCGCCGTCAGCTCACTGACGGCCGCGGGCAACGCGGTGCTCTCGAGCAATGGTTCGACGCTGGCCTATGCGAACATGGCGTCGATGGGATTCCAGACGCCGAGTGGCGCGCCGGGCACATCGCTGGACGCCGTCGGCAAGACGGGGACGGGCGTCGGCGGACAGGTCGTGCTGATCACGCAGTCCGGCGCGAACACGGGGGGCGCCGTCGTCACGACCGACAAGGACGACTACGCGCCCGGCACGCCGGTGGTGATCACCGGTACCGGCTTCGGCGCCGGTGAGACGGTGACGCTCACGCTGCACGAGGATCCGACGATCGAGCCGGACTTCTCCTTCACGGCGACGGCGGATCAGAACGGCGGGTTCGTGTTCACTGGATTCAAGCCGGACAGCCTCGATGTGGACGTGCGGTTCGTGTTGACGGCGTTGGGGCAGACGACTGGACGCCGAGCGCAGACGACGTTCACGGATGCGAACAACTTCACCATCACTCCAGCAACTCAGACGGTCGCCGCCGGCAGTACGAACAGCTTCAACTTCGTCTATACCGCAGCGAACGCCGGCAACAATCCCACTTCCCAGACCATCATCATTCCGGCCGGATGGACGCCGCCACAAACGGGCGCCGGCCCCGGGCAGGTCACACTCTCGACGGGCACATGCACCGGAGTGAGCCGAACCGTCAGCGGAATGACGGTGACGATTCAGGGAACGAACACCTGCACCAACAATCAGACTTTCACCGTCAGCTACCTCAGCGCAGTCGCACCGTCGCCCGCAACGAACACGAACTACACGTTCACCTCGAGCGTAGGAACGAGCCCGGTGGTGACGGTCACCGCTGCGGCGGCGAAGGCGAACCAGACCATCACGTTCACTGCTCCCGTTGGCGTGAAGTACGGCGATCCCGACCTCTCACTCGGCGCGACAGCCAGCTCCGGTCTGACCGTCTCGTACACCAGTTCGACGACGACCGTCTGCACGATCGTCAGCGGCGACCAGCTTCACGTGGTGTCTGCCGGGTCGTGCAGCATCACGGCGACCCAGGGCGGCAACGCCTCGTTCAACGCTGCGCCTGACGCGCCGAGGACGTTCACCATCGGCCAGGCGACGCCCGCGATCAACTGGGTGACGCCCTCGAGTATCGTCTTCGGTACCGCACTTGGAGGCACCCAGCTGAACGCGACGGCTTCAGTGCCTGGCTCGTTCACGTACACGCCCGCGTCAGGAACCGTCCTGGGCGCAGGCGCTGCCCAAACACTTTCGGTGTCGTTCACACCAAACGATGCCGTCAATTACGCGACGGCCACCAAGACCGTCACGATCGACGTGACGAAGGCCGATCCCACCATCACGTGGGCGACTCCGGCCAACATCGTGTACGGCACCGCGTTGTCGTCGACACAGCTCAATGCGTCCACGAACAGCCCTGGAGCGATCACGTACTCGCCCGCCTTGGGCACAGTGCTCAACGGCGGCCCGCAAACCCTGATGGTCAGCGTCGCGGCGACGCAGAACTTCAACGCAGCGACCAAGTCCGTCACGCTGGTCGTCGACCAGGCGGACCAGGTGATCACCTGGGCGAACCCGGCAGACATCACGTACGGCACCGCGTTGAGTGCCACGCAACTCAACGCGACCACGAGCGGCGACGGCGCGCTCACCTACTCCCCCGTCTCCGGCACGGTGCTTGGCGCCGGTTCTGGCCAGACGCTGACGGTGAATGCGGCGGCAACGACGAACTACAAGGCCGCCTCCAAGTCCGTCTCGATCAACGTCGGGAAGGCGACGCCCGCAATCACCTGGGCCACGCCCGCGTCGATCACCTACGGCGTGGCGCTTTCCTTGACCCAGCTGAACGCGACGTCGCCAGTGCCGGGTGCGTTCACGTACACGCCGGCAGCGGGCGCCGTCCTCGACGCCGGATCGCAGACGCTCTCCGTGTCGTTTGCTCCCACCGATGCCGCCAACTACAACCCGGCGACCGCGACCGTAACGCTCGCCATCACGAAGGCGGATCCGACGATCACGTGGAATAATCCGGCCGACATCGTCTATGGGACGCAGCTCAGCAGCACCCAGTTGAACGCCACCAGCAACAGCGACGGCGCGCTGACGTACACTCCTGTGGCCGGCACTCTGCTCGGAGCAGGCAACGCGCAGACGCTGAGCGTCTCTTCGGCGGCGACGACGAACTACAACGCAGCCACGAAGACCGTGAAGATCAACGTGTCGAAGGCGGATCAGACGATCACGTGGAACGATCCCCCCGCGATCACCTACGGAACGGCGCTCTCGGCGTCCGAGCTCGACGCCATCGTGACAGGCGTGGCAGGCGGATCCGCCGTCGGTGCGGTGACCTACAGTCCCGTGTCGGGAACGGTGCTGAATGCCGGTACCCACTCGCTGACGGTCAACGTCGCCGGCACGACGGACTACAACCCCGCCACCAAGACGGTGTCGCTCGTCGTGAACAAGGCGACGCCGGTAGTGACGTGGAATGCTCCGGCGAACATCACGTACGGCACGCCGCTGTCGAACACCCAGCTCGACGCAACGGCGAACGTGCCAGGGAGCTTCCTCTACTCACCCGCCGCCGGAACGTTGTTGAATGCCGGCGCGCAAACACTCAGCGTCGCGTTCACGCCGACCGACGCGGCCAACTACAACAGCGTCCCGCAGACGACCACGTTCATCACGGTCCTGAAGGCCGACCCGGTGATCACCTGGGGCAACCCCGCCGGAATCGTCTACGGCACGGCGCTGAGCGGCACGCAGCTCAACGCTGATGTGCAGGGTGTTCCGGGTGGCTCCCCCGTCGGAGCAGTGACCTATTCTCCGGCGGCCGGCGTGCTACTCGACGCGGGTACGCAGACGCTTCAGGTCGATGTCGCAAGCACGAACAACTACAATGCTGCCAGCAAGACGGTCACGATTGCGGTCGCCAAGGCGGATCAGACGATCACGTGGAGCGATCCGGCGGACATCGTCTACGGCACTCTGCTGAGCGGCACGCAGCTCAATGCCACTGTGGCGGGAGTGACCGGCGGCACCGCTCCCGGCGCACTGACGTACACTCCGCCCGCGAATACGCTGCTGAATGCCGGTGTAGGCCAGGATCTCAAAGTCGACGCCGCGGCGACGCAGAACTACAACGCCGCGACAAAGTCGGTGAAGCTCACCGTGCTGAAGGCGACACCGACGATCACGTGGGCCAACCCGGCCGGCATCGTGTACGGGACCCTGCTCTCTTCGACGCAGCTGAACGCCGTCGCGTCGGTTCCCGGCACGTACACGTACACGCCTGCAGCGGGCACACTGCTGAACGCCGGCGCGAACCAGACGCTGAGTGTCTCGTTCGCTCCGACGGACGCCAACAACTACAACCCGGCCTCGGGAACGGTCTCCATCGACGTGGCGAAGGCCGATCAGACGATCACCTGGAGTAACCCCGGAGGTATCGTCTACGGGACGGTGCTGAGCGGAACGCAGTTGAACGCCACCGTGGCGGGCGTTTCGGGCGGCTCGGCTCCCGGCAGCCTCACCTACACGCCGGCGGCCGGCACACTGTTGAACGCCGGCGCGGGCCAGAGCCTCAGCGTCATCGCAGCAGCGACCAGCAACTACAACCAGGCGTCGGCGTCGGTCACCATCGACGTGGCGAAGGCGGACCAGACTATCACGTGGAGCAACCCGACGACCATCGTGTACGGGACGACTCTCGGCGCAACGCAGCTCAATGCGTCCGTGGCGGGAGTGTCGGGTGGGTCCGCGCCCGGTGCGTTGACGTATTCGCCGGCGGCGGGCACGCTGCTCAGCGCGGGCACTGGCCAGACCCTGACGGTGGACGCGGCTGCGACGCAGAACTACAACGCCGCGAACAAGTCCGTCACGATCGATGTGTCGAAGGCGCCTCAGACCATCACCTGGGCCAATCCGGCAGCGATCACCTATCCGACGACGCTCTCTGCCACGCAGCTGAACGCTACCGTGGCGGGCGTCACGGGCGGCTCTGCCACGGGTGCGCTGACGTACACACCGCCCATCGGCACCTTGTTGAACGCCGGCAATAATCAGCCGCTCAAGCTCGACGTCGCTGGGACGAGCGATTATCTGCCGGCCACGGAGACGGTCTACATCGTCGTCAACAAGGGGACCCCGGTGCTCACGTGGGCCACTCCGGCTGACATCCCCCAGGGCACTCCCCTGAGCGCTACGCAGCTGAATGCCAGCGCGAATGTCCCCGGGTCCTTCGCATACACTCCCGCGGCAGGCGCCGTACTGCTCTTTGGCTCGAACCAGCTCAGCACGTTGTTCACCCCGACCGATGGCCAGAACTACAACACGGCCACGGCGGCCGTGAACATCAACGTGACCAACGTTGCCCCGTCCGCGCTCACGCTCGCGCTGCCGCTGCCGACGGAAGTCACGAAGCCGCTCACGATCACGGGAAGCTTCATGGATCCCGGCGGCCAGTCGGATCAGCACACGGTGAGCTTCGCGTGGTACAGCGGCGCGACGCTCACGACCATCTCCAGCGGGACGCCGACGATCACGTATGCGGGTAGCACAGGCAACTTCTCCCTGACACGCAGCGACATCCCGACCGGCGTATACTGGGTCCGGGTGACGGTCAAGGATAAGGAAGGTGACTCGATCGCTGCTGACGGCCGGTACGTCGTCGTGTACGATCCGAACGGTGGATTCGTGACCGGTGGCGGATGGATCGTCGCCGACGTCGGCTCTTGCATCGCGGCGAACGCACCGAGTGGTGTGTGCGCCTCGGCCACCGGTGGGCGCGCCAACTTCGGCTTCGTCTCCAAGTATCAGAAGGGAGCGAACACCCCGTCCGGCAACACTGAATTCCAATTCCAGGCCGGGAGTCTGAACTTCAACAGCACGGCCTACCAGTGGCTCGTGATCGCCGGCTCCAAGGCACAGTACAAGGGCCAAGGCACGATCAACGGCGGCAGCACGCTGTATAACTTCATGCTGACCGCAGTGGATGGCGGCGCGACAGGTGGCCAGGGAATGGACAAGTTCCGCATCAAGATCACCGACGCGAGCAGCAGAGTGGTGTTCGACAATCAGATGGGCGGAGACGAGACGACGGGAACTGGTTCCGCGCTTGGCGGCGGCAGTATCCAGGTCCACGACAAATAGCAGCGCCCCTCCCTGCGTCACACGAACGGGTCCGGCTCATCCGCCGGATCCGTTCGTGCGTTCGGGCCCGCGTCGGGCGCGTCTTGCGCATACTTCGGTGAGCCCGACTCGCCCCGACCGGCCACACCGCTCATCAGATGTCGATCAGCAACGACGCCATCCATCTCCGCACCGCCCGCCCCGCCGACCGCGCGACCATCGCCGACCTGACGATGCGCGCCTACGCCGAGTACGCGCGCGTGATGGCTCCCGGCGCGTGGGCGGCGCTCGACGAAGCCCTCCAGCGCTCGCTCGCCGACGACACGGGTGTCACCCGGATCGTCGCGGAGGTCGACGGCCGCATCGTCGGGAGCGTCGCGCTCTACGATCCCGGCGCGGCCCAGTACACCGGCCTTGATTCCGCCGCTGCGTGGCCCGAAGTTCGGCTGGTCGCGGTGGACCCTGCCGTCCGCGGCCGCGGCGTGGCCCGCGCGCTCGTGCTCGAGTGTGTGCGACGCGCCCGCGCGGCCGGTGCGCCGACGCTCGGCCTCCACACCTCGCAGAGCATGCACACCGCGCGACAGCTCTACGAGCGACTTGGCTTCGTCCGCGATCCCGATCACGACTTTCAACCTCCAGGCGCCGAGCTGGTCGAAGGCTACCGGCTGCCCCTGGATGACCCTGCACCGCACCCGGAGTCCTGAGCTCATGTCACTTCGTCAGTCGCGTCTCCGAACGATCACCGCCATGCTGTTCGCACTCTCCGTCGCCGCGCCACACGCCGCGACGGCGCAGGGGATGGGACAGCTCGGCGACGTCGTGGACGTGGGCGCCGACTTCCGCAAACCGTTCCAGCCGACCTTCGTCGCGAGCCGGCTCACCAGCTTCGATCCGGCGACGGGCCGCGGCTCGCTCCAGTGGGACCGCTACACGCTGGGACCGGGAATGTCGTTCGAGAAGACGGACATCGTCTACTCGCGCGCGCAGGCCACGGAGTTTCCCGGCACGGAGTACGACCGCGATCCGTCGCTGCCCTTCGAGATCTCCTTCGTCAGCCCGCGCGCGCTGCGGCTGCGACTCAGCACGCGAGATCTCCCCGCGGCGATGATGCAGGGCCCGCCGTCGCTCATGCTCGCCGGCCCCGTGCCGACGGATCGCTCCTGGCGCGTCGAGAATGGCGACAGCGCCGTGACGTACACCAGCGCCTTCGGCAAGGTGCGCATTCGCAAGAATCCGTGGGACGTCGCCGTGTATGACGCCACGGGCAAGCTGCTGACGCACACGGTCCATCTCGGCGAACCGACATACCTGCCGTATACGCCCTTCTCCTTCGTGCGCCGCGCGCGCGACATGGGGCGCACCGCGGCGGCGAGCTTCGAGCTCGCGCCGGACGAGCGCATTTATGGATTCGGCGAGTCGTTCACTCGCCTCAACAAGCGCGGACAGCGCGTCGTTGCCTACCTGCGCGACGCGATGGGCGTGCAGGGCTCCTATCAGTACAAGTCCATCCCGTTCTTCCTCAGCAGCCGAGGCTACGGGATGTTCGTGCACACGAGCGCGCCCGTCACCTTCGACGTCGGCGCCGAGTACGACTCGCATCACACGATCTACAGCGGCGACGAGCTGCTCGACCTCTTCATCTTCCTCGGCGAGCCGAAGGACGTCGTCTCCGAGTACACCGCGATCACCGGTCGCAGCCCGGTGCCGCCGCTCTGGTCGTTCGGGCTCTGGATGAGCCGCATCACGTACAAGTCGGAAGCGGAGGTCCGCGACGTCGCGGCGAAGCTGCGGCAGTACAAGGTCCCCGCGGACGTCCTCCACCTCGACACCGGCTGGTTCGAGACCGATTGGCGCAGCGACTACCAGTTCTCGAAGTCGCGCTTCACCGATCCGGCGAAGATGATCCAGGATCTGAAGAAGGAGGGGTTCCATATCAGTCTGTGGCAATACACGTACTTCACCCCCAAGAACGCCCTCTGGAAGGAGCTCGTCGATCAGGGCCTCGCCGTGAAGGACCAGGGCGGCCGTCTCGCCACGGAAGACGCGGTGCTCGACTTCACCAACCCGAAGGCCGTCGACTGGTACAAGGCGAAGGTCGGCGCGCTGTTGAAGATGGGCGTCAGCGTCATCAAGGCCGACTTCGGCGAGGGCGCACCGCTCGAGGGCATCTACGCGAACGGGCGCTCCGGGTGGTACGAGCACAACATCTACCCGGTGCGCTACAACGAGGCGGTCTTCGACCTCACGAAGCAGATCACCGGCGACGGCGTCATCTGGGGACGCAGCGCGTGGGCGGGGAGCCAGCGCTATCCGCTGCACTGGGGCGGCGACGCGGAGAACACGAACTCCGCCATGGCCGCCGAGCTGCGTGGCGGGCTCTCGTTCGGGCTCTCCGGCTTCACCTTCTGGAGCCACGACGTCGGCGGCTTCGTGCAGCGCGCGCCGGCCGATCTGTATCGCCGCTGGATGGCGATGGGTGCGCTCACGTCGCACATGCGCACACACGGCGCCCCGCCGCGCGAGCCGTGGGAGTATGGTCCCGCCATGCTGGCCGACTTCCAGCACGGGCTTGGGCTTCGCTACTCGCTGATGCCGTACATCTACTCGCAGGCGTACGTCGCATCGGCGAAAGGTTGGCCGATGGTGCGCACGCTCTTCTTCGAGTATCCCGACGACGCGACGTCGTGGACGATCGAGGACGAGTACATGTTCGGCGCGAACCTCCTCGTTGCCCCGCTCTTCACCGACTCCGCGACGAGCCGCCGCGTCTATCTGCCGCCCGGCACGTGGATCGACTACCAGTCGGGGAAGTCGTACGCCGGAGCACAGTGGCACGACATCGCCGCGGGCGAGGTGCCGGTCGTGCTGCTCGTGAAGGACCACACTGTGTTGCCACATGTGGCCGTCGCGCAGAGCACGGCGCAGATCGACTGGAAGAACGTCGAACTCCGCACCTTCAGCACCGACGGCGGAGTCGCCGAGGGGACGTTCATCCTGCCAGGTGGCACCGTGCAGACGCTGCGCGTCAACGGCACGAGCCTCGTCTCCGATCCGCTTGCTGGTCGCGTGACGTGGCGTGTCACGCGGCCCAGCATCACTCCTTCGGCGCGGTGAGCGTGCGCATCTCCACGCTCCTCGCAGCGCTATTCGCGCTCGCTATCGGCGCGGCGTCGTCCGGTGCGCAATCATCGTCCCCTACGCCGCTGCCGTCAGCTGTGGTTCCTGGCTGGGGCGTCGCCGCGGCCGGCGGACTGGGTGTCGGTACGGCCCAGGTATCCTGCGCCTCGTGCCCTGGCGAGAGCGGACTCGGGCCAGCTGGATTCGTGAGGGTCGGCGGCGCATACCGCGCCGACGTGGTCGTCGGATTGCAGCTCGATTGGTGGCAGTCGACGAACCGTTCCGGATATCAGGAGACATCGGTCACACTCTCGTCTGCCAATCTCGTTCTACAGTACTATCCGTCGGCGGCGCACAGATGGTTCGTCACCTCCGGACTCGGCGTCGGCTTCATGGATGTCAGCACGACCGCGTTCCGTGAGGGCGAGAACGGAGTCGCGCATGGCGTGGGCTACCAGCTTGGCGTTGGCTACGCGAAGAGTGTCGGCCGGCACCTCGCACTGACACCGTACGCCAGCTACTTCGGCACCTCCGGTGGCACGATCACCGACACGCAGGACAGACTGAGTGGCAGCGCATTCCACATCGGCATGTCGGTCGACTGGCATCAGCCGATCCTGGCAGATCCGGCGGCGGAGGCGCGGGTCATGCCGCGAGGCCACACCTCACTCGAGAACCTCCTCCCCTCCCACTGACCGATGGACTACCGCCCTCTCGGCCGCACCGGCTGGAACATCTCCCCCATCAGCTACGGCGCCTGGGCAATCGGCGGCGACGCGTGGGGGAAGACCGACGACACCGAGTCGCTCCGCTCCCTGCACCGCGCCATCGACCTCGGCGTGAACTTCATCGACACGGCCGATGTGTATGGCGACGGCCACTCGGAGCGCCTCATCGCTCAGCTCCGGCGTGAGCGAAGTGAAGAGATCATCGTCGCCACGAAGGCCGGCCGCCGGCTCAATCCGCACGTCGCCGCAGGGTTCACGAAGAAGAACCTGACGGCGTTCGTCGAGCGTAGCCTGCGCAACCTCGACACCGACGCGCTCGACCTGCTCCAGCTCCACTGTCCGCCCCCCGACGTCTACGACATGCCGGAGGTGTTCGGCTTCCTCGACGACCTCGTCGCTGAGGGCAAGCTGCGCTTCTATGGCGTGAGCGTCGAGTACGTCGAGGAAGCGCTGCGCGCGGCACGCTACCCGAACGTCCAGTCGATCCAGATCATCTTCAACATGTTCCGTCTCAAGCCCGCCGAGGAGCTCTTCCCCGTCGTGCGTGAGAAGAAGATCGGCATCCTCGCACGCGTGCCACTCGCCAGCGGGCTGCTGAGCGGGAAGTTGCGTCGGGACTCCACCTTCGAGCCGCGCGACCACCGCAACTACAATCGCCACGGCGAGGCGTTCGACGTCGGCGAGACGTTCAGCGGTGTCGACTACGAGACGGGCCTCCAGGCCGTCGAGGAGCTGCGCGCGCTCGTTCCTGCCGGCGCGACGATGGCGCAGCTCGCGCTCCGCTGGATCTTGATGTTCCCCGAGGTATCGGCCGCGATCCCGGGCGCGAAGAACGTCCAGCAGACGGAGGACAACGTGCGCGCTGCCGATCTCCCACCGCTGACACCTGCCCAGATGCAAACTGTACACGGCGTCTACGACCGGTCGATCCGCCCACTGGTGCACCACCGATGGTAGCCGCGAGCGGCACACCCGTCCGTTGGGGAGTCCTCGGCGCGGCGAACATCGCCGTGAAGAAGGTCGCCCCCGCGATGCAGCGCGGCTCGCGCTGTGAGATCGTCGCGATCGCCTCGCGCGAGCTGGGCAAGGCGCAGCGCGCGGCGGAGGAGCTCGGTGTTCCGCGCGCGTACGGTTCGTACGAGGAGCTGCTCGCCGATCCCGACGTCGAAGCCATCTACAATCCGCTCCCCAACCACCTGCACGTGCCGTGGACGATCCGCGCCGCGGAGGCGGGAAAGCACGTGCTGTGCGAGAAGCCGATCGCGCTGTCGGCTTACGAGGCGCGCCAGCTCCTCGAGGTCCGCGAGCGCACGGGCGTGCTGATCGGCGAGGCGTTCATGGTGCGCAATCATCCGCAGTGGCTCGCCGTGCGCGATCTCGTGCAGCGCGGCAGCATCGGCGATCTGCGCGTCGTCGCCGGCCACTTCGCCTACTACAAGCGCGATCCGAAGGACGTGCGCAGCGTCCTCGAGTGGGGCGGCGGCGGGTTGATGGACGTCGGCTGCTACCCGATCACGATGGCACGTTGGCTGTTCGGCGAGGAACCGGAAGCCGCCATCGGCATCGTCGATCGCGATCCCGAGCTGCGCATTGACCGCATCGTGTCGGGACTGCTGCGTTTCCCGTCGGGCGGCCAGGCGACGTTCACGAGCGCGATGCAGCTCGTCCACTATCAGCGCATGCAGCTGCATGGGACGTCGGGGCGCATCGAGGTGCAGATCCCCTTCAACGCCCCGAACGACCGCCCCTGCCGCATCTTCATCGACAATGGCCGCGAGCTCGGCGACCGTTCTGCGGAAGCGGTCGATTTCCCCGTCGTCGATCAGTACACGCTGCAGGGCGACAACTTCTCCGCCGCCGTGCGCGGTGAGGGCGAGGTCCCGGTCAGCATCGAGGACGCGATCGGGAACATGGCCGTGATCGACGCGCTGTTCCGGTCCGAGACGAGTGGGAAGTGGGAAGCTATTTGAACTGCCACACCCAGTAGGTAGTACCGAGTAGATGGTACTTGGACTGGCATACTGCCTCCCGGAAGCCCCGCAGATCGCTCTATCAGAACAGCACACGGCCGTACTTCGTACCAGGTATTGGTACTGAGTACGGCCGTTCGTATTTGGGGTCAGAGCCCGGGGTCAGAGCCCGGGGTCAGAGCCCGGGGTCAGAGCCCTTTCGCGCCAAGGGGTCAGACACCTTCGGTATCTGACCCCAGCCTCTGACCCGCATTCCGGGAGGCAGTATGCCAGTCTCGGTACCACGTACCGAGTACTACCTACTGGGAGTGGTAGTCACTCCACGACATTGGCCAGCGTGCCAATCGGATCGATGCTTATCTCCACCCGATCCCCCGACTGCAGCGTGAACGCGTCGGGCGGGATGATCCCCGTCCCGGTCAACAGGACGCATCCCGTGGGATAGCTGGTCTCACGATACAGGTACTCGACCAGCTCCTCCGGCTTGCGGCGCATCTGGGCGAGCGTCGTGTCCCCCTGGAACACGACGTCACTGCCGCGCGTGATGCGCAGCGAGATCGGCGTGCTCGACGGAAGTGGATCGTCCGTGATGTACACGCCCGGTCCCAGCGCGCACGAGCCGTCGTACACCTTCGCCTGCGGGAGATAGAGCGGATTCTCCCCCTCGATGTCGCGTGAGCTCACGTCGTTGCCGATCGTGTAGCCCACGATCTTTCCACGCAGGTTCACGTACAGCGCCAGCTCCGGCTCCGGCACGTTCCATTTCGCGTCGGCCCGGATGCGGATCGGCGCATGCGGCCCGCGTACGCGCCACCCCGCCGCCTTGAAGAACAGCTCCGGTCGCGCCGCCTCGTACACGCGGTCGTAGAACGTGCCTCCGCCGGCGTCCTTCGACTCTTCCATCCGCGCGGACCGGCTGCGGTAGTACGTCACCCCCGCCGCCCACACCTCCTGGCTGACCACGGGGGCGAGCACACTCGCGCCTCGTCCTCCCAACGCCTGCGCCAGCTCGCCCGGCAACGGCCGCGCGCCCGGGATGTCCGACGCCAGATACGCCGCGAGATCCTCGCGGTTGATCAACGCGTCCCAATCCTCCTGGAATTTCCGCGTGCGTGCACCGTCGTTGACGATGATCCCGTCCTTCGTTCGCCAGAGATGCATCTCACTCTCCCTGGATGACGAGATACTGCGCCGGTCCCGGGCCCTTGCTGGCGAGCGAATGCGGGATCATCGAGCCGAGGAAGACCACGTCGCTCGCCGTCGCGGGAGGCTCGGTCGTACCGATGAGCAATGCCACGTTGCCGCGCGTCATCATC
>DASVNI010000134.1:0-8184 GCA_036383935.1 Gemmatimonadaceae bacterium
TCCCTTACCGGGCTTGGCCGCCCACGTCGGGCTCACACTCGCCAGGTAGTCGGTGAAGACATAGCTCGTGCCCGAGCCGTCGGAGCGGTGCACGACGAGAACGTCGGAGTCGGGCAGCCTGGTGCCCGGGTTGAGCGCCGCCAACCGCGCGTCGTTCCACTTCGTGATCTTGCCGAGGAACACGTCAGCGAGTGCCGCGCCGTCGAGGCGCAACGGCTTGGTCAGCTGCGGAAGATTGTAGGTGACGACCACAGCACCCAGCACGGTCGGGATGTGCAACACAGGGCCGCCCTTCGCCTTCGTGAGCTCCGCGTCGGACATCGGCGCATCCGTCGCGCCGAAGTCCACCGTCTGCTCGGAGAGCTGGCGAATGCCGCCGCCCGAGCCGATCGACTGGTAGTTGATCCTCACGCCAGTCTTCGTGGCGTAATCCGAGAACCACTTGCTATAGATGGGATACGGAAAGGTCGCGCCGGCGCCGGTGAGGTCCTGCGCCACCGCTGCCGTCGCGCTGGTCGCGATGAGCGTTGCAACGATGGCGAGCTTGCTGGCTAAACGCATTCGAGCTCCTTGAGGTAGTCGTTGGAGTGCGTCTGCAAGCTCGCCCTGCCGGGTCCGCGATCTGTCGCAATCGCGTAACGGCTACGTCACGTCGTCAGAAGTTCACGTTGAAGTGCGCGTAGTACGCCTTCATCTGCGCGGGCGGCGGCGAGGACACGCCGTTGTTCGACGCGAGCTGCTCCTGGTAGTCGAACGCGAGCTGCGCCTTCGACGAGATGTCGAAGAACAACCCGCCGATCAGGTTGTGATACGCGTTCGACGTCGCCGGCGGCGTGACGAATCCCTCCGAGCTCACCGACGGTGAGACGTGATCGTACCGCAGCACCACACCGACCGGGGACTTGTGATTCGCGTTCGAGAACGCGAACGGCCGCACCAGCGTGAAGCCCGACCACAGGCGCCCCCTCGTCTCGGTCGCGAGGCGCGGCGACAGTGCGGTGTTGAGACCCTGCTCCCCGCCATCGTGACGCGACGCGAACTCGGCGCCAACGGTGAGCCGCGGATCGCGGAGACCGGCGAAGAAACCGAATCGGCTTCGATCGAGCGCATCGCCGATGGCACCCAGCTGCCCCGCCCCGCCGTTCACGAAGGCGCTCGCCAGCGCGCCCTTGTAGCCCCACCCCAGCACGGTGAACGTCTGCAGCAGCGAGCCGTTGGGCTCGTTCATGAGCGGCGTGTAGGTGACGCGAATCGCGTAATCCTTGAACCGGTCGCGCTCGCGCGCCGTGTAGCCCGGGCCGTTCACGATGGTCGCGTAGATCTCTCCCATCTTGTTCGGAAACGTCACGGTCGAGCCGAGCCCGACGTCCGCCGACGCGAAGTAGCCCGAGCGCTCTACCGCCGCCTGGCTCAGGTAGCGGGGCCAGAAGTTCTCCAGATAGGGGACGACGACGTTCTCGATGATGCCGATCTTCCCCGCCACCACCATGCCGTTCGACAGCTTCGCGCTCTCATACTGCAGGAAGGCGTACTTCGCGCGGATGGTATATGCGTTGCTCGACGAGTCCAGGCTCCGGAACACGTCGGTCGTGATCCGGATGCTCGTGTGATCGCCCGCCGGCATGCGGAAGGTGAGATAGGCGCGATCGACGTTGAACTCGTTGCTGACCTGATTGCGCAGCTGGTTCGGCGTCGTCCGAATCTGATAGTTCCAGAAGCCGAAGATCACGCCGGAGAAGTTGAGTCCGGGCGTCGCCGGCGGGAGCGTCTGCGCTGCCGCTGCCGCCGGTGCTGGTGCAGGCTTCGGTGTTCCGCTGCTATCCGGCTTGGAGCTCTGGGCAGCGAGGGGGCTCGAGAGGAGAAGTACCGCGACGGCGGCACGTCGAACGCAGGCAATGATCAATCGAGTGGACATCGGTCGGTGTCGGGTCGACCCGGTGATCACGCCGCTCGGCGCACCCCACGGTCGAGCGCGGTGTGTAACACTGCGTGTAACAAGCTTCGCGCATGCGGTCACAGCCGCAACGTCGAAATGTTGCGATCTCGTAACGGCGCTGCCGCAGACCGGGCCCCGAGCAGCTGGTGGCACGGCAGGAGCACGCCGTGACAGGACCGTTACAGGGCCCGCATTGAGTCGAGACGTGCTCCGAAGAGCTTCCGTGCACAGATGCAGACACCTTCGCTGCCTGCCACCGTGACGACGCCGGAGTCCAGGACGCTGCCGACCCTCGCCGCCCCCGTGGCCGGTTCGCCGGCGGCGCCTCCCTCACGCGTCTCCATCGAGGGGACGGTCGTCGCCGACCGCGTCTATCGCGCGGCGATCTTCGGCTTCGCGCTCTGCGTGCCGATCCTGCTCCTCCTCATCTTCATCGAGGTCGGCCTCGCGGGCTGGCCTGCCCTGCGGCAGTTCGGATTTGGGTTCCTCACGTCGAGCACGTGGGATCCGGTTGCCGGACAGTTCGGCGCCGCGCCGGCGATCGCCGGCACGATCATCACCTCGATCATCGCGCTCGTCATCGCGACACCGCTCGCGCTGGGCGGTGCGATCTTCCTTTCCGATTTCGCGCCGAGCTGGGTGCGCCAGCCGCTCGCCTTCCTCATCGATCTGCTCGCCGCCGTGCCGAGCGTCGTGTACGGACTCTGGGGAGTGTTCTTCCTCCTCCCCATGCTGCGCGAAGACGTCATGCCCTTCCTGCGTGACACCCTTCACCTCGGCGCCACGCCCTTCTTCCGCGGACCGGCGTACGGACCGAGCGTGCTCGCGGCGGGACTGATCCTCTCGATCATGGTGCTGCCGTACATCGCCGCCGTCTCGCGCGAGGTGCTGATGGCCGTGCCGCGCTCGCAGCGCGAAGCGGCGCTCGCGCTCGGCGCGACACGATGGGAGACGATCACCGGCGCCGTGATCCCCTTCGCCCGCTCGGGCATCATCGGCGGCGTGATCCTCGGGCTCGGCCGCGCCCTCGGTGAGACGATGGCCGTGACGATGGTGATCGGGAACCGGCACGAGATCTCGGCCTCACTCTTCGCGCCGGGTTACACGATGGCCTCGTTGATCGCGAACGAGTTCTCCGAGGCGACGAACGATGTGCATCTCTCAGCGCTGATGGCGGTCGGCTTCGTCCTCCTGCTGATCACGTTGATCGTCAACGCCATTGCCCGGTGGCTGGTTTGGCAGACCAGCGGGAGCAAGTCGTGACGACTGCCGCCATCCCGCGCACCGACGCCGGCGCGCGCCCCCGGGCGCGCGGCCTCGCTCGACGACGCGCCACCAGCGTCGTCATGGTCGCCTTCACCTGCCTTGCGGCGGCACTGGCGATCGTGCCCCTCGTCGCCATCCTCGCCTACCTGATCAAGCAGGGCGCCGGCGCATTGTCGCTCGACTTCTTCACGAGCATGCCCAAGCCCGTCGGCGAATCGGGGGGCGGCATGGCGAACGCCATCGTGGGCACGCTGATCCTCATCGGTATCGCCTCCACCGTCGGCTTGCCGGTCGGGATCGGCGCCGGCCTCTACCTCGCCGAGCGCGGCGGGACCAGGCTCGCCAACCTCGTACGATTCCTCGCCGACGTTCTGAACGGGCTCCCTTCCATCGTGATGGGCATCTTCGCGTGGGAGTTCCTCGTGCGACCCATCGGCCACTTCTCGGCGCTGGCAGGCGGCGCGGCCATCGGCGCGATGATGATCCCGCTCGTGACGCGGACGACGGAAGAGATGGTGCGTACGGTGCCGCAGTCGTTGCGCGAAGCGGCGCTCGCGCTCGGCTTCCCGCGCTGGCGGACCTCGCTGCAGATCGTGCTACGGACCGCGTTGGGGGGCATCGTGACGGGCGTGCTCGTGGCCGTCGCGCGCGTCGCCGGCGAGACCGCGCCGCTCCTCTTCACCGCGTTCGGCAACCAGTTCTTCTCGACGAGGTTGACGCAGCCGATCGCCGCGTTGCCGCTGCAGGTATTCACCTACGCGATCAGCCCGTACGACGAATGGCATGCACAGGCGTGGGCGGGCGCACTTGTCCTCATCGCGCTCGTCCTCACCATCAGCGTGATCTCCCGCTTCGTGGTGCGCTCGAAGCACGGGCGGGCGAATGACTGAGATGGCGGCACGCAACGCCTCGGCGGCGGGCGAGGCCCCCCGCCCCTTCGAGCGGCCGACGGCGCCGGCCATGCAGACGCGCGCGCTGCACGCCTACTTCGGCTCGACGCACGCCGTGCGCAACGTGACGCTCGACTTCCCGGCCAATGAGGTCACCGCCATCATTGGCCCCTCAGGATGCGGGAAGTCGACGCTGCTCCGCTGCCTGAACCGGATGCACGAGACGATTCCGCTCGCGCGTGTGGAGGGCGAGGTGCTCTTTCACGGCCAGGACATCTATTCGTCGGACGTCGATCCGATCGCGCTGCGGCGGCACGTCGGCATGGTCTTTCAGCGGCCTACCCCCTTCCCGACGATGTCGATCCGTGACAACGTCGCGGCGGGTCTGCGGGTACAGCCCGGCGAGCGGCTCGACCGCAAGCAGGTCGACGCGATTGTCGAACAGGCCCTCAGGCAGGCGGCTCTCTGGGACGAGGTGAAGGACCGGCTCAAGACGAGCGCCACGGGGATCTCCGGAGGCCAGCAGCAGCGGCTTTGCATCGCCCGCGCGCTCGCGACGGCGCCGCACGTGCTCCTGCTCGACGAACCGACCGCCTCGCTCGATCCGCTCAGCACGCAGAAGGTCGAGGAACTGGTGTACGAGCTCCGGAAGTCGATGACCGTCATCATCGTGACCCACAACATGCAGCAGGCGGCGCGCGTGTCCGACCGCACGGTGTTCATGCTCTCCGGCGAGATGGTCGAGACGGCGTCCACACGGCTGATGTTCACCACGCCGTCCGATCCGCGGACCGAGGCGTACATCACGGGACGGTTCGGATGAGCGCCGCGCTGCAGCCGGCCGCGGCCGCGCCGAACGCCACCGACCACAGTGGCCGCATCGACGTCGAGCACTTCGACTTCTGGTATGGGAAGACGCAGGCGCTCCACGACATCACCCTGTCGATCGCGCCGCGCGCCGTGACGGCGCTCATCGGGCCGTCGGGGTGCGGGAAATCCACCTTCCTGCGCTCGATCAACCGGTTGAACGAGCTGATCCCCGGCGCGCGCCGTTCGGGGGAGATCCGCCTCGACGGCGAGAACATCTATCAGAAGGGGATGGACGTCGTCACCCTGCGGCAGCGGGTGGGGATGGTGTTCCAGCGCTGGAATCCCTTCCCGAAGTCGATCTACGACAACGTTGCTTATGGCCCTCGGATCAATGTCCGTCCCGCGCGCGTCGATCTCGACGCCATCGTCGAGTCGGCGCTGCGGCGTGCCGCCCTCTGGGACGAGGTGAAGGACCGTCTACGTGACAGTGCCCTCGCGCTCTCGGGCGGACAGCAGCAGCGACTCTGCATCGCCCGCGCCCTGGCGAACGATCCGGAGGTGCTCCTCCTCGACGAGCCCGCGTCGGCGCTCGATCCGATCGCGACGCAGAAGGTCGAGGAGCTGGTGTACGAGCTCAAACGCGAGCTCACCATCGTCATCGTCACGCACAATTTGCAGCAGGCGGCGCGAATCTCCGACCAGACGGCGTTCTTCTATCTTGGGAAGCTGATCGAGATGGGAGACACCCAGCGGCTCTTCACCAGTCCGCGCGAGGAGCGCACCGAAGCCTACATCACGGGGAGATTTGGATGAGCCCTGACGTCCCGTTTCGCCACTTTCACGACCAGCTCGCGGCGTTGAACCGGCGCCTCCTCGCGATGTCCGAGAAGGCGGAGGCGCTCGTCGAGCTCTCCGTCGACGCCCTGCTCAGCAAGGATCAGGACAAGGCTGACGCCGTCATCGCGGGCGACAAGGAGGTCGACGCGATGGAGCTCGAGATCGAGGCCGCGGCGCTCGAGCTGCTCGCGCTCCAGCAGCCGATGGCGCGTGATCTCCGCTTCATCGTCAGCGCGATCAAGGTCACGAGTGATCTCGAGCGCGTGGGCGATCACGCCGTCAACATCGCGCAGACGGCTCAGCGCCTCGTCGCGCTCCGGTCGACGATCACCCCCGACCCGGAGATCGAGGACATGGCGCGCCGCGCCCGCGCCATGCTCGGCGACGCGATCGACGCGTTCCTGCGCGCCGACGGCGCCCTGGGCCGCGACGTCTGCTCGCGCGACGACCAGGTGGATGCGCTGCACGAGTCGGTGTTCCGCATCCTCCTCACGCACATGATGGCCGACCCGCGGACGATCAATCCATCGCTCGAGTACCTGCTCGTGAGCCGGAACCTGGAGCGGGTGGCGGACCTGGCGACGAACATCGGCGAGGATGCGGTCTTCCTGGCCGAGGGGAAGAACATCAAGCACGGGGGAGGTGCCGCCGAGAGGGTTGCGGCGGGAGCTTGAAAGTGGTGAGTTGGTGAGTGAGATAGTGAGCTAGTTCGTCGGTTCATTGGTGATTTGCACGGCAGCTGCCCCAACTCACCCAGCAACCGACCAACCAACTCCCGATCCAACACGCCAACTCACTGTTCTACATGGCTTCCGGCCCTCGCCGAATCGCCGCAATCGACATCGGGTCCAACTCGGTCCGCCAGATCGTCGCCGACGTCACGTCGGACGGTGTGATCACGGTCGTCGACGAGATGAAGGAGGCGCCGCGGCTCGGCGCCGACCTCGATGGCTCCGGGCAGCTCGGAACGCAGTCGATGGAGCGCGCCGCCCAGGCGATCGGCCGGATGGCGACGCTGGCGCGGCAGCTCGGCGCGACACGAGTGGAAGCGGTCGCCACGAGCGCCGTGCGCGATGCCGCGAACGCCGACCAGTTCGTCGCCCGCGTCCGGCAGGAGGCGAATCTCCAGATCCGCGTCATCTGCGGCGAGGACGAAGCACGGCTCTCCTGGCTCAGCGCGCTGGCGCACTTCGACCTCGGCGCAGGCCGGACCGTCGTGATGGACATCGGCGGCGGCTCGCTCGAGCTCGCGCTCGCGGCGGACGGAGTGCTCGACGACCTGACCTCGCTCCCCTTCGGCGCGCTGCGGCTCACCGAGCGCTACCTGCGCGACGGCTCGTCGCCCAAGGCGCTCAACCGGCTGCGGAAGGAAGTTCGCGGCGCGCTCAAGAGCGTCATGCCGCGCGCCGACTGGCGCGGCGCGCAGGTGATCGGCTCGGGCGGTACCTTCACCAACCTCGCCGGGATGTTTCTCTCGCGGCGTGGCATGTCCGCGGCGCGCAGCGTCCACGAGACCGTCGTTCCGCGCGTCGACGTCGAGCACATCCTCGACACGCTCGCGGCGATGTCCACCGAAGAGCGTCGCAGCGTTCCAGGGCTCAATCCCGAGCGCGCCGACATCATCGTCGCCGGCATCGCCGTCGCGGCCGAGGTGCTCGCGCGGCTGGAGTCGCGCGAGATGACCGTATCGCGCTACGGGATCCGCGAAGGGCTCCTGCTGGAGCTCGCGCGCGTGACGCCGACGATCGCCGATCCCGGCGCGGCTCGCGAGCGATCCGTGCGAGAGTTCGCCGAGCGATGCCATTACGAGGAAGGCCACGCGACGCAGGTGCGGCGGCTCGCGCTGAAACTGTTCGACGCGATCGGGGCGCGCATCGGCTGCGTTCCGGAAGACCGCGCGACGCTCGCCGACGCCGCGCTACTGCACGACGTGGGCTATCACATCAACTACGACCGGCACCACAAGCACTCGTACCACCTGATCGTGCACGCCGAGCTGCTCGGCATCGCGCCCGACGAGCAGGTGGTGATCGCCAACGTCGCCCGATACCACCGCGGGAGCCCGCCGCGGAAGAAGCACCGCAACTTCGGAGAGCTCGACAAGACGCTGCGCGATCGGATCGTCCGACTCTCGGCGCTGCTCCGGCTCGCGGACGGTCTCGATCGCGGCCATGTGAGCGCCGTCGGCGACGTGAAGGTGCGCTGGCTCAAACGCTCCATTCGCATCTCACCGACGCCCGCACCGGCCGCGGGGACGATCAGGCTCGAGCTGTGGGGCGGACACCGGAAGTCGCAGCCGCTCGCCGACCTGGCCGGCGTACCGGTGGAGATCGTCGGGCCGGACCGCTCGGTGCTCTCCTCCGACGACGTGTCAGCCGACGACGAGTGACGCGCTGTCAGATGGTGGATATGCGGAACTCCGACCGGAGGCGCGAAGCGCCGTAG
>DASVNI010000135.1:0-3687 GCA_036383935.1 Gemmatimonadaceae bacterium
CGAGCGACTGTACCCGGGGAGTGAGCTGCACGACGACGCGTACGTGATGAAGTTGAACGGGTGGGAAGTTCTGGACGAAAGTGCGTCGTTGGCGGCGGCAGGGGCAGTCGACGGTTCGATCTTTCTGGTCACTAACCGCAAGCGGCGGCCGGTTCGATAGTCGCACTGCCACTCCCAGTAGGTAGTACTCGGTACCAAGTACCGAGACTGGCATACTGCCTCCCGGAATGTGGGTGAGATCGCGACCCGACATGCGAACGGCCGTACTTGGTACAAGTACTCGGTACCCAGTAGGGCCGTGCGCTGTTCTGATAGAGTGACTCACGGGCCTTCCGGGGGCCCGTATGCCAATCCAAGTACCGGGTACTTCGTACTACCTACTGGGAGTGGCCGTTCCGTGTCATCGCTAGCCTACCTCTCGAATCCCGATTGCGGCCGCCACGACACCGGGTGGGGGCACCCGGAGCACGTGGGGAGGGTGCGGGCGATTCCGCGGGCGCTGCGCGAGGATCCGGAGCTCTTTCATCTGCTCGAGCACCGCGAGTCGCGACACGCGACTCCGGACGAGCTCGCGCTCGCGCATGATCCGCGGTACGTCGCGATGGTCGAGGAGGTGGCGGCGGCTGGTGGGGCGAGACTGGACGCGGACACGGTGGTGAGCGAGGGGTCGTGGGCGGCGGCGACGGCGGGGACGGGCGCGGTGCTCGATGGCCTCGACCTCGCGTTCGGTGAGGGACCACTTCGGAGCTTCTGCGCCGTGCGACCGCCGGGTCATCACGCGCTGCGCGATTCGGGGATGGGCTTCTGCCTGTTCGGGAACGTCGCGGTGGGCGCGCACTACGCGCGGAGCCGGCATGGCGTCGAGCGCGTGCTGATCGTCGATTGGGACGTCCACCATGGCAATGGGACGCAGGCGCTGGTGCAGGACACGCCGGACATTCATTTCGTCTCGATGCATCAGTGGCCGTGGTATCCGGGAACCGGAGCGGCGAAGGACCGCGGTCCGCATGGCAGCGTGTGGAACGTGCCGATGAGCCCTGGGCTGCCGCGCGAGACCTACGTCGCCGCCTTTCTCTCCGCCGTGGATTCGGCGACCGAGGGGTTCACCCCCGACGTCGTCCTCATCTCCGCCGGCTTCGACTCATTGGCGGGGGACCCGCTCGGTGGCTTCACCCTGGAGATGGACGACGTGGCGCGCCTGACCGAGGAGATGGTGTCGCGAGCGGAGCAGTGGTGCGGTGGTCGGCTCGTCAGCTCGCTCGAGGGCGGGTACGCGCCCGAGCGGCTCGGTGAAGCATGCGTTCGGCACATGCGGGCGCTGGTCGGCCGATGAGCGAGCAGCGAAAGTCGGAGTCCCCCGTCGATTCGGGACGCGAGGCGGGGGACGGTCGTCCTGCAAAGGTGGAGCAACGAGAGCGGCGGGACACGAAGCGCGGGCGAGCGGCCGGGCGCGGCGGACTGGGATTGTTCGGCGTGACCTTCAGTGAAGGGAACGCGGGGACGTCGCCGGTCACCGGCGTGGAGCTGGTCGTCGTCCGCGAGCTGGCGGCGATCGTGGCCGCGAGCCCGTACGCCGCGCAGGAGCCGACGGACGAGCGCGTGAGGCACTCGGGCGACGTGGTGCAGGCATTCGCCACGCAGGGACCGGTGCTGCCAGCGCCGGTGGGCGTGGTGTTCCGCTCGCGTGACGCGGTGGTGCGCTGGCTCGAGCTGCACTACGTCGCGCTGAGCGATGCGCTGAGCTTCGTCGACGATCGGGTGGTGGGCCGCGTGCACGTGTACCGGCCCGGGAAGACGGCGGACGAGGAGACGGGTTCAGATCTCGCCGCCGTGGCGGCGGACACCATGCGCGAGCTGCGACGCTCCGCCGTGGCGACGGTGCCGCTCCGCGTCGAACAGATCACGGGCATCGTGCTGAGCGCGGCGTTCCTGATCGAGCAGGAGCTGTGGAAGGATTTCGCGTCCAAGGTCGAGGAACAGGGGGCTCGCGTGCCGAACGTGCGACTCGAGCTCACCGGTCCCTGGCCCCCCTACGATTTCGTCCAGATGCAGTTCGGGAGCTGAGCGTGTTCTGTCCCGAGTGTGGAACGTGGAATCGCGCGCTCGCCGCGTCGTGCAGCCGGTGCAGTTCGGCGCTGCCCGACGTGGCGACGCCGACGGAGAAGCCCGACGAGGAGATCACCGCGCTGCGCAAGGCGACGGGGACGCGCTATCGCATCCTCACGCGGGTCGGCGGCGGCGGGATGGCGACGGTGTTCCGCGCCGAGCAGATGCCGCTGCAGCGCGAAGTCGTGGTCAAGGTGCTGCACGCGCACCTCGCGCGCGACAGCGAGATGACGGAGCGATTCCGCCGCGAGGCCGAGGCGGCCGCACGGCTCGTGCATCCCTTCATCTGTCCCGTGCTCGACTACGGCGAGATGGACGACACGGTGTACATCGTCATGCCCTATCTGGGCGGCGGTTCGCTGGCCGATCGCGTGCAGCGCGAGCGCACGGTGGCACCGGGACCGGCGGCGGCCGCGGCGGCGCAGGTGGCGGCCGGACTCGACCACGCGCACCAGCGCGGCATCGTGCATCGCGACGTGAAGCCGGACAACATCCTGTTCGACGAGGATGGCAACGCGTTGATCACCGACTTCGGCATCGCCACGGCGCGCTTCCACGGGCGGCTCACGGCGAGCGGCCGCGCGATGGGCACACCGCACTACATGAGTCCCGAGCAGGCGATGGGAAAGCTCGTCGACGGACGGAGCGATCTCTACGCGCTCGGTGTCGTGCTGTACGAGGCGCTCGTCGGCTTCCCGCCGTTCGACGGGGCGGATGCTTTCTCGGTCGGCTACAAGCACGTCCACGAGAAGCCGGTGGCGATCTCCGAGATCGACTCGCGCGTGCCGGAGCCGCTCGCGGCGATCGTGATGCGCTGTCTGGAGAAGTCGGCGGCCGACCGGTACGAGCGGGGCAACGCGCTCGCCGACGCGCTGATCGGATTCCTCAATCGCGCGGACGACGCGACGCCGTCGCATCGTCAGGCGATCATGGCCCGCATTCGCACACCATCGCTCCGCGGATGAAGCTCTCGCACGAAATCATCACGCTCCGCACCACACATCCCTTCGTCATCGCGCGCGGAGGATCGAGCGAGTATCGCGTCGTCCGCGTGACCGTGACGGACGACGACGGCGCGACCGGGTGGGGCGAGGCCGCGCCGAGCAAGCATTACGGCGAGACGGCGGATACGGTGGTGGCGGCGCTGCCCGCGTACGCCGCCGTGCTCGAGGGTGCCGACAGCTGGTCGCTCGAGGCGCTGGAGCAGCAGATGGCGAAGGCGATGCGATTCAACGCGTCGGCGCGCTCCGCGGTGAGTGCCGCGCTGCACGATCTGGCGGCGAAGCGGCTCGGTGTGCCGCTGTACAGGATGTGGGGACTCGATCCGGCGGCGTCGCCGCTGTCGAGCTTCACGATCGCCATCGCGCCCGACGAGGAGACGCTGCGCGCGCGCGTGCGCGAGGCAGCGCCCTATCCGGTCCTCAAGATCAAGCTCGGCTCGAGCTGGGACGAGCGGATCATGCGCGTGGTGCGCGAGATGGAGCCGACGAAGGTGCTGCGGGTGGATGCGAACGCCGCGTGGACGCCGAAGCACGCGCTCGAGATGATCCCGCTGCTGAAGGACCTCGGCGTGGAGTTCGT
>DASVNI010000136.1:0-2021 GCA_036383935.1 Gemmatimonadaceae bacterium
CATCCGGATCGTGCGCGGGCGCGCGTTCACGGCCGAAGATTACGCATCGCCGCAGCACGTGGTGATCGTTGACGAGAATCTCGTGAAGCAGTCGTTCGGCAGCAGGGACCCGATCGGCGCGCGCATCGAGCACGGGCCGTCGGGGATCATCGTCGGCGTTGCGCGCGCGGTGAAGCTTCGCGACCTCACCGAGGAGGCGCACCCGACCGTCTATCACATCTCCGCGCAGTCGAAGTACGGCGGGAACACCGGCGTCCTGCGCTCCACGCTCCCGCCGGCACAGCTGCTCGCCACCGTGCGCGCGATCGTGAAGCAGATGGATCCGTCGGTCATCTTCTACGCGCCGAAGACCCTCGACTCGAGCATCGCCGCATCGCTCGGCCCGCGCCGGCTCGCGACGAACGTGCTCAGCGGGTTCGCCGTGCTGTCGCTGATCCTCGCGCTGCTCGGCATCTACGCGGTGATGAGCTACGTCGTGGGCCAGCGCATGAAGGAGCTGGGCATTCGCGTCGCACTCGGCGCGCAGCGCAACGCGCTCGCCGGCATGGTCCTGCGGGACGGCGCCGTGCTGGCGCTCATCGGGCTCGGGATCGGGGCCATCGGGCTCGCCGGACTCGGCAGGGTGATGCAGTCGCTGCTGTACGGCGTCAGCGTGTTCGATCCGGTCGCGATCGGCGCCGGCGTGGCACTGCTCGGCGTGATCACGCTGCTCGCCTGCTGGTTCCCGGCTCGTCGGGCGATGCGGGTGGATCCGGTGGTGACGCTGCGCAGCGAGTAGGCCGGGATCTCCGTCTTCGGTCTTCGGTCTTCGGTCTTCGGTCCTCGGTCTTCTTTCCTTATGTCCGCTTGTGGGACACCCAATCCCAACCCTGCACAGGCTGGCGTTGTCAAAGCTCTGGAGGGAATGAGCTAAGGCCATCTGCGCATTGGGTTTAGTGTCTGATTCGCGCGGCATGACACTTGCCCATTAGTGCGCGCGTAAGGTGGCCCATAACACTGAAGAGGTACCGCTTGGACGTAGCCCGCGCACCCCAAAAGAAGACCGGCCGAAACGCGCTGATCGGCGCCGGTGTGCTTCTCCTCATCGTCGTCACGATCGCGCTGGCGAAGCTGCGGCCCGCCGCGCCGACCGTCGAGGGCGCGACGCTCTATCAGGACTCGGTTCGCCGCGGCGACATGGTGCGCGACGTGCGGGGCCCCGGCAGCCTCGTGCCCGAACACATCATCTTCATCTCGCCGCGTGCGAGCGCGCGCATCGACAGGCTCGTTGCCGAGGCTGGCCAGACGCTGAAGGCCGGCGACGTCATCCTCGAGATGTCGAATCCGGACGTGCAGATCGCGACGCTGAACGCCGAGCAGGCGCTGGCGGGCGCGCAGGCGGCGCTCGTCACGCTCACGACCAACCTGCACACGCAGAACCTTTCGCAGGAAGGCGTCGTGGCGACGACGAACACGCAGTGGGTGCAGGCGAAGCAGGACGCGATGGCGGCGGACACGCTGCTCGCCAAGAAGCTCATTTCACCGTTCGACTACAACAACAAGAAGGCACTGGCGGACGAGCTCACCCAGCGCCTGCGCATCGAGAAGGAGCGCCTCACGCTGATGAAGGCGACGGTGGACTCGCAGATCGAGGTGCAGAAGCAGCAGGTCTCCCGTCTCAAGGACATCGCCAAGTTCCAGGAGGACGTGCAGGCGTCGCTCGTCATGCGGGCGCCGGACAGCGGCGTGCTGCAGGAGGACGCGACGCTCCAGCTCGGCCAGTGGATCACGCAGGGCACCACGATCGCCAAGGTCGTCCAGCCGGGGAAGCTCAAGGCCCAGCTCCGAATTCCGGAAACGCAGGCCAAGGACGTGCAGGTCGGTCAAAAAGCCTCGATCGACACACGCAACGGTATCATCCCCGGACATGTCTCAAGAAAGGACCCCTCCTCGGTTGCGGGGACCGTTCTCGTGGACGTCGCGCTCGACGGCCCGCTGCCGGCCGGCGCCGTGCCGGACCTGAGCGTGGACGGCACGATCGT
>DASVNI010000137.1:0-1816 GCA_036383935.1 Gemmatimonadaceae bacterium
ACGCCCGACGACGCGCTCCACCTCCCCTCGCAGAGCGGCGCCGAAACCGATTTCCTTGGTGTCGACGAGCAGCACGTCCCGCCCATCGGCGATGACGACGCTGTTCGCACCGTTGCCCCCGACGAGCGACACACGCGGCGAGAGGGGATGCCACGCGAACAGGGAGTCGGTCGTCACGGCGCGTAAATTGACGTCGGGGACACCGACCAGCAATCGACCCTCATGACCGACTACGATCGCCGCGAATTCGTCCAGCGCCTGCTCGGCGCAGCCCTGTTCGCCGGCATGGCGGGCGCCGAAGCCTGCTCACACGCTGCGCAGCCCGCGACGCCCACCCCGACTACCACGCCGCCGGACACCGCACTCCGATCACTGGATCGGGTAACGCTCCGGCATTTCTCCGGCGCCACCGCGGAGATCGCCCGCCGAGGTGCACAGGTCACGTCGTGGAAGCGCGCGAATGGCGTCGAGATGTTGTTCATGGCGCAGAACAACCAGTTCGCGCCGGGCGAGCCAATGCGGGGTGGCATCCCCGTCGTGTTCCCCCAGTTCGGCAGCATGGGAACGCTGCCGATGCACGGCTTGATCAAGGCCGCGATGTGGGAAGTCGTCGAGAGCTCGAAGGACCCCAACGGGGCGGCGTACGCGCTCCTCCGCACGGGCGACACGGAGGTGACACGCGGTTTGTGGAATCATCCCTTCCGCGCCACTCTGCGCGTGACGCTCGACGAAGCACTCTCGACGTCGCTCACCATCGAGAACACCGGCAACGCGCCATTCGAGTTTCAGGCCGGGCTGCACACGTATCTGCGCGTGGGCGATGTGCGCCGAGTGACCATCGAGGGCCTCGAGCGCGCGACCTACCAGGACTGGCGAAGGAAGGGCGTCGAACGCCGCGAGGGCTCGGCCCCCGTGCGCATCACCGGCCCGATCAACCGCGTCTACCTCCGCCGCCCCGACCGCATCAAGCTGTACGACGAGTCTCGCGGTCGCACTCTGCTCATCGACCGCGCCACTTACGCCAGGAAGTCCAGGCGCGCCGGTGTGAACGCGTCGATCAGCGTGCCTGCCTCGCGCGCCACGACACCGTGCACCTTGTCGGCCGTGACGTAGAAGGAGTCGCCGACACCGAGCTCGCTGCGCTGGCCATCGATCGTCACCTCGAATCGGCCCGCCGCCACGTAACACACCTGCCGATGCGGATGGTGATGCAGTGCACCCACCGCGCCTGCCTCGAACTCGACGCGCACCAACATGAGGTCGGGTCCGTGCCCGAGGATCTGACGTCGCATGCCGACGTCGTTGGTGTCTTGCCAGGGCGTGTCAGCGCCGCGTACGAATGGCTCGTTCATGCCGGCAATATCTCACCTCGGTGATGATTTCGCTCCCCCCATTCCCACACCTGCACTGCCATATCGCGGCCCGACATGCGACCTTTCACCACGTCGGCGTCGATGCCGTCGCCGCCTGGGCAGGTGGCAGAGTGGTTGAATGCACCGGTCTTGAAAACCGGCGGACCCGCAAGGGTCTCGTGGGTTCGAATCCCACCCTGCCCGTCGAGCCACTACGACTAAGCGCCTCCGATGCTCTGGAGGCGCTTTGTGTGACCACCCCGCACGACGCAGGTCGTCAGGCGAGGTTTCTGAGGCGTTCACTCGCGCGAGAACGTGGAGAAGCTGCCGCCGCTGGCGAGGAAAACACCGGTCGACGTCGCAGGAGAGCTCGATCCGCCGGACAGTAGAGCATCCTTGCGGTCATCCGCACAGCCCGCATACAATTGCGCGTCGACGCCGACGGACAAGCAGAGATGTGGACC
>DASVNI010000138.1:0-11331 GCA_036383935.1 Gemmatimonadaceae bacterium
CCTCCCGAAACCTCGAGCGCCTGGGGCAGCTCTGCGGCAACTCATTTTGGGGACGGCACTCGCTGGCGGTAGAGGTGCGTCCGGCATCTCGGGCCCTTGAACGCTGGCAACGGCGTCGGAAGGAAGACCGGGTCAGAGTCTGGCGACTCTGACCCAACGTCGTCACAGATCGGCGCAGCTCTTCACGATCGCGCCACAATTCCGACAGAGCAGCTTGCAGTTCCGCCACCAGACGTCCGTCGAGCCGCACACGTCGCACTCTTCCTCGACCTTGCGGGGCGGCTTGGGCGCGCTGGGCGCGTCCGGCGTGTGGGCGCGGGGCTCTGGTGGGGTGGGCATGCTATAATATGAAAGACGCCCCCTCACGCCGACCACGAGCTCCGGAGCCGCACCCTGTCGAACCCGACGAACGAGACTAGCCAGACGCGGCCGAGCTGGGCCGCCCCCACCCCAGCGGTGGGCTCCGTCTCTCTTCCGGGTCCGACGGTCCGGCGTGAAGACGTTCCCCTTCACGAGGACGTCCGCTGGCTCGCCGCCGCGCTCGGCCGCGTCATCCTCCGGCTCGAGGGGCAGGAGGCGTTCGACACGATCGAGACGCTGCGCCGCGCCTGCCGCGCGCGCCGTCACGGCGACCCGACAGCTCCATCTCTCGACGAACTGCTGCACCAGGTAGAGGGGCTCTCGCTCGAGCTGAGCGCGATCGCCGCGCGCGCCTTCACCCTCTTCTTCCTGCTCATCAACACCGCCGAGCAGGTGCACCGCGTCCGTCGCACGCGCGCGTACCGCACCGTGGAGGCCGCCGAGCCGCAGCCGGCGTCGGCCGAGTGGGCGATGCGCAACCTCAAGCGCGACGGACACAGCGCCGCCGAGGTCGAGAAGGCGATGCTCGGGCTCGACGTCCGCCCCGTGCTCACCGCGCATCCCACCGAGTCCACCCGCCGCACACTGCTCGGCCTGCAGGCGCGCGTCGCCGATGCGCTCCTCGCGCGCGAGCTCACCGCTCCCGCCGAGCGGCATGGCATCGAGGAGCAGCTCGACGGGGAAGTGGAGCTGTTGTGGGTGACGTCGGAGATCCGGCAGGACCGCCCCTCCGTGCGCGACGAGGTGAGCACGGTGCTCTGGTACCTCGAGACGCGCCTCATCGACGCCGGCGCCAAGGCGCGCGAGGCGCTCGTGCGCGCGTTCGAGGAGACCTTCGCCCTCTCGTCCGAGGTGCTGCGCAGCGCGGTGCCGGTGCGCATCGGCAACTGGGTCGGCGGCGATCGCGACGGCAATCCCTTCGTCACCCCCGACGTCACGATCGCCACCGCGCGCCGCGGCAGCTACTCGATCCTCGGCCGCTACAGCGCGGCCTTGAAGGATCTCGTCGAGCGGCTCTCGGTGTCGGCGCAGCTCGCGCCGCCGAGCGAGGAGCTGCGTGATTCCCTGGAAGTGGATCGACGTCTCCTTCCCGACGTGTGGGAGGCGAACCGCCGCCGCAACGCCGACGAGCCGGTGCGGCTCAAGCTGTCGTTCATGCAGGGGCGCGTCGAAGCGACGCGGCGTCTCACCGCGGCGCGCGACGCGGGAAAGCTCGTCGACGAGCCGGCGGCGTATCGCGCGGCGGCGGAGCTCGAGCACGACCTGATGCTCGTGCGTGAGAACCTCGTCACCGCCGGCGCGGTGCACGCCTGCCGCACGACGGTGGATCCGCTGCTCGCCACGCTGCGTGCGCACGGGCTGCACGGCTTCCTCATGGACATCCGCGATCACGCGGACAACCACACCGCGGCGCTCGCCGACATCGCAAAGCAGCTCGGCCTCCCCGAGTTCGACGGCGCCGGGCTGCACCACGAGCTCCAGGGACGGCGCCCGCTCGTCAGCGCGCACATCCCCCTCGCGCCGGCGACGACGCGCGTGCTCGACACCTTCCGCGCCATCTGCACGATCCAGCGCGAGATGAGCGAGGAGGCGGCGAGCACGTACATCGTCTCCATGACGCAGAGCACGGAAGATCTGCTTCGCGTGCTGCTGCTCGGACGCGAAGTCGGTCTCGTGGATCTTGCGGCCGATCCGCCGCAGTCGGGGATCGATGTCGTCCCGCTCTTCGAGACCCTCGAGGATCTGGAGAACGCGCCGAAGGTGATGCGCTCCCTGCTCGAGGATCCGCTCTATCGTCGTCAGCTCGCGGCGCGCGGGAACAAGCAGGAAGTGATGATCGGCTACTCCGACTCGGGGAAGGACGCCGGCATCCTCGCCGCATCGTGGGCGCTGTACGTCGGACAGGAGTCGCTGGCGAAGCTGTTCGCGGAAGCCGGAGTCTCACTCCGGCTGTTCCATGGCCGTGGTGGAAGCGTCGGACGTGGCGGCGGCTCGCCGGTGTACCGCGCGCTCGCCGCGCTCCCGCCGGGCACGGTGAACGGGCGACTGAAGATCACGGAGCAGGGGGAGATCATCTCGCAGCAGTTCGGGCTTCTGTCCGTCGCCGAGCGTACCCTCGAGGTGACGCTCGCCGGTGCACTGCTGCAGGAGTTCACGCGCTGGCCCGAGCAGGTGACCGCCGAAGAGATGGAGTCGTTCCGCACGACGATGCGCGAGCTGAGCGACGCGTCGCTCGGCGTGTACCGCGATCTCGTGCACGAGCATCAGGCGCTGTTCACGCTCTTCCGCACGGCGACGCCGATCGACGAGCTGGCCGAGGCGCGCTTCGGCTCACGGCCGGCGTTCCGGCCTGGCTCGGGCACGGGCATCACCGGCATCCGCGCCATCCCCTGGAGCTTCGGCTGGACGCAGATGCGGCTCATGCTCACCGGCTGGCTCGGCGCGGGCACCGCGCTGGCCAAGGCGACGAGCACGCCGGAGGGTGTCGAGCGGCTCCGGAGCATGGCGAAGCGCTGGCCCTTCTTCGACGACCTGCTGGGCAAGATCGAGATGGTGTGCGCCAAGACCGATCTCGAGATCGCGCGCACCTACGTGCAGCAGCTCGGCGGCGACATGGCGTTGCTCGGCAAGCTGGAGGAGGAGTTCCGCCGGACCGTCGACGCCGTGCTGACGATCCGGAACACGCAGCACCTGCTGCGCGACACGCCGGTGCTCCAGTCGGCGATCGGGCTGCGCAATCCGTACGTCGATCCCCTCTCGCTGCTGCAGATCGCGCTCCTGAAGAAGAAGCGCGCATTGCCGGCGGAGAGCCCCGATCGTGAGAAGGTGGAGGGCGTGCTGGCGACGACGCTCAGCGGAATCGCGCAGGGACTGCGTAATACCGGGTGACCCGCGGCGGCGACTGCGTTGTTGGTCGCGGCGCAGCCCCCTAAAGTCAGCTCGTGTGTGGTGGCTCGTGAGTTGGTTGGCCGGTTGAGGCTTTTGGGAGCGGCTCCAGTATCAGCTCGATCCGCCGCATCCGTTCAGGCCCTTCGTTCTTGATGCCAGTCTTCGCTATTTGATGCCGGTGTAGCGAGCAACTTTGGTCCAGAGTGAGCACACGACGAGGGTGACGGCACCGTGGCAATGTTCCACAAGAGCAAAGGGACAGAGGATCCAAGCAACATGACAGTCTGGGAGCGTAACGAGCCGATCCGCGTCGGGGTCGTCGGATACGGACTCGGCGGCTCGACGTTCCACGCTCCGCTCGTCGCCGCGACGCCGGGCCTCGAGCTCGTCGCGATCGCGACGAGCAACGCCGAGCGCGTCGCGAAGGCGAAGGCGCGCTATCCCGCCACGCACATCTACGACAACATCGAGCAGATGCTCGCCGCGGAGCCGCTCGATCTCGTCGTGATCTCGACTCCGCACGCCACGCACGCGCCGTATGCGCGCATGGCGTTGGAGCGTGGGTCGCACGTCGTCGTCGACAAGCCCTTCGCGACGAGCTCCGCCGAAGCGCGCGACCTCGCCGCGATGGCGAAGCAGCACGGCCGGCTCGCGATCCCGTTTCAGAATCGCCGGTGGGACAACGAGATCCTCACCGTGCAGAAGCTCATGCGCGAGGGCACCCTCGGCGAGATCCAGCGCTACGAGTCGCGCTACGAGCGCTGGCGTCCGAATCCGAAGGCGCGCTGGATGGAGCCCGGCGCCGGCGAACGTGGTGAAGGGGTACTCGGCGACCTGACCGTACACCTCGTGGACCAGGCGCTGCTCCTGTTCGGCCCCGCGCGTCGCGTCTACGCCGAGTTCGTGACGCAGAATCCGCTCGTGCACGTCACCGACGACGTCTTCATCGCGATCACGCACAAGAGCGGCGTCATCTCGCACCTCTTCACGAGCCCGAACGTCGCCATCCTCGGCCCGCGCCTCACGGTCCTCGGCAGCAAGGGTGCGTACGTCAAGAACGGCATCGACCCGCAGGAGGAAGCACTGCTTGCTGGTGGGATACCGGGCTCCGCGGGATGGGGAGAGGAGCCCGAGTCGAGCTGGGGAAAGGTCGGCGCGGGCGACGACGTGCACGCACAGCGCAGCGAGCCGGGCAACTACCTGAAGTTCTACGAGGGCGTCGCGCACGCCATCCGCGACGGTGCCACTCCGCCGGTGACGACGGAGCAGGGGATCGCGATGATGGAGCTCCTCGATGCGGCGCGCCTCTCGGCGCGCGAGAAGAAAGTGGTGGAGTTGGGACAGTAACGTCCGTCATCCCTAGCGCAGCGAGGGATTTGCACCTCGAAACCGCAGGTGCAGATCCCTCGACTCGCTTCGCTCGCTCGGGATGACACGGGCCGTTCCGCATTCCCTCATTCCCGCATCCCCTCATTCCCGCCAATGTCCCTCGACCAGGTCGCTCGCCAGGCCCTTCTCGCCAACGGATTCCAGCCCGACATGGGCGACGCGGTCGAGCGCGAAGTGGCCGGCCTGCACGACGCGCTCGCGGGGGGCGCCGGCGCCGGCACGAAGGATCTGCAAAGTCTCCTCTGGAGCTCGATCGACAACACGACGTCGAAGGATCTCGATCAGATCGAGGTCGCCGAGCAGCTTCCGGACAAGGGGATCGTGCTGCGCATCGGGATCGCCGACGTCGACGCGCTCGTGCCGAAGGGCTCCGCGGTCGACGCGCACGCGTTCGAGAACGCGACGTCGGTGTACACGGGCGTGCACGTCTACCCGATGCTCCCCGAAGAGCTCTCCACCGACCTCACCTCGCTGAACGAAGGACAGCGCCGGCTCGTGCTCGTCATCGAGGTCGAGCTCGGGCCGGACGGCACGGCGCGTCGCCACGACGTCTACCGCGCCGTCGCGACCAACCGCGCGAAGCTGGCGTACGAGGAGGTGGGCCCATGGCTCGAGGGGCGCGGGCCCGAGCCGCAGAAATCCGTGGAGAACGACGCGCTCGAGGAGCAGCTCTGGCTGCAGGATCGCGCCGCGAGTCTGCTCAAGCGGGTGCGCGAGCAGGCGGGCGCCCTCGAGTTCGACACGGTCGAGGCGACGCCCGTCGCGAAGGACGGCAAGGTCGAGGCGCTCGCCATCACGCGGAAGAATCGCGCGCGCGACCTGATCGAGGATTTCATGATCGCCGCGAACGTCGCGATCGCGCGCATCCTCGCCGAGAAGAACCGCTCGGCGATCCGGCGCGTCGTGCGCGTGCCGCGGCGGTGGGATCGCATCGTCGACATCGCGAAGGAGTACGGCTTCACTCTCCCCGCGCAGCCCGACGCGCCGTCGCTCTCGCAGTTCCTCGGCGCACGTCGTGCCGCCGATCCGCTGCGCTTCCCGGATCTCTCGCTCAGCATCGTGAAGCTGCTCGGTCCGGGCGAGTACGTGCTCGACAAGCCGGGGCCGAGCGACGACCTGCCGCACTTCGGGCTCGCCGCACCGGACTACACGCACGCCACCGCGCCGAACCGTCGCTACGCCGACCTCGTGACGCAGCGGCTCGTGAAGGCGGCGATCGCCGGCGCGCCCGCGCCGTACACCGACGACGAGCTCGCGGCGATCGCGAAGCAGTGCACCGAGCGCGAGGACGCAGCGAACAGAGTCGAGCGCACGACGCGCAAGGCCGCGGCGGCCGAGCTGCTCGCGGGTCGAATTGGCAGCGTGTTCACGGCGATCGTCACCGGTGTCAACAAGAACGGGACGTTCGTGCGGCTCCTCTCACCACCGGCGGAAGGGCGCGTCGTGCGCGGCGAGCAGGGGCTCGACGTCGGTGAGCGCGTCCGGGTCCGGCTGGTCCACACGGACCCGGCAAAGGGTCACATCGACTTCGAGAGCGTGCGCTGACGGATCACGCCGACTCGGCGGGCGTCGCCGGCAGCGCGTCGATCATCGCGGCGACGTCGGCGCCCTCGCTGCGGACTCGCAGGTCGTAGTAGAGCAGCGTCACCGTGATGGCGATCAGCGGGAAGAGCGGCACCATCACCAGCTCGCCGATCATGTCGGTGAGGCGTTCCGGAACTCCGGTCATCGCCACGACGAGGCCGAGCGAGAACGCCACGCCGATGACGAGCACGATGACGATGAGCCAGATGAGGAACATCGTGCCGAGGACGTGACCCATCCGTCCACGCGCGAGTGCGCGAGAGCGTGTGATTGCGTCGCTGCTCGCCAGCCCTTCGATTGCCGCGACGGGAAGCGCCACCGCCGTCCACGATGCGGCGATGATGCCGGGGATGATGAGGAGGATGGTGCCGATGAGGATCATCAATCCCGACATGATGGAGGCGCCGATCACCTTGCCCCATCGGCCGTTCAGCTCGCGGAACACCTCGCCTGCCGAGAGGGACTGGTTCCGCTCGAGCGCCGCGGCGACGAGGATCGCGATGGCGCCCTGGCTGATGAGGTACATCCAGTTGCCGGCGAACTGGATCACTCGCTGAAAAGCGGCGGGGGCGATCGCCGTGAGCAGCGCGGGAGGGACGAGCAGCAGCGCGGAGACGACAATCAGGTCGCCGAATCGAGCGCGGTAGAAGCGGAAGCTGGCGTCGACGATCTCCGTGATGCTGCGGGGGCGGGTTTGCGCGAGCTGGCTCATGCGTCCTGGGAGGGTTGGACGTGGGGGTTCGCATCTCGAAGCGCGCCCAGAATCTGTCCTCTGGCAGCCTCGGCCGCGAGGACGCCGATCACCAAACCGTACAAACCCCGCTCGGGGTCAGGCACTCTGGTGTCTGACCCCAAGGTGTCTGACCCCGACGCGCGAGGGCGCAGCTTGCCTCCGGCGAAGGCTGTCACAGATTCAAGCCCCTCACCCGTCTCCGGGTGAAATCATCGCCCACCGGGAGGTCGTAAATGTCGTCCCGCATCCTGCCACTCGTCGCCGTCGTCGCACTCGCGCTCACCGCCACCCCGTCGCGGGCGCAGCAGCACGCGCAGCACGCGGAGAAGGCCGCAAAGCTCAGCTGGGGGCCCGCACCGCCATTCCTCCCCGCCGGCGCCAAGTTCGCGATCGTGAGCGGGGATCCGTCGAAGAGCGGCCCCTACGAGGTCGAGCTTTCCTTGCCGAACGGCTACCTCATTCCGCCCCACACTCATCCGACCCCGGAGACCGTGACCGTGAAGAGCGGCCACTTCGTGTACGGCATGGGCGACAAGGTGAACGCGAAGACGGAGAAGACGATGAACCCTGGTCAGAGCGGAACCCTCCCCATCAACACGGCTCACTACGCACATGCGAAGGGCCCCACCGTGATCGCGGTCAGCGGCAACGGCCCCTTCGCGATGAACTACGTGAATCCGGCGGATGATCCGCGAAAGAAGAAGTGAGTTGGTGAGTTGGATCGTGAGCTAGTAGGTCGGATGATGAGTTAGTGAGCAACGGCCTCGGGAAGCTCCTGCCTCCCGAGGCCGTTTCTAACCAGCCCATCAACCGACTCACCACCCCACTATCCAACGAGCCAACTCACGGTTTTCTCCATCCCCCATTCATCTGCCCGATCAACTCGTCCGCCTCCTTCGGGCCCCAGCTTCCCGCCGGATACGTCGGCATCGGGTTCGCCGGGTGCTTCGCCCAGTAGTCGAGTAGCGGATCGATCAGGCGCCACGCCGCTTCCACCTCGTCGCTGCGCGTGAACAGCGTCATCTCACCGATCATCACGTCGAGGAGAAGCGTCTCGTACGCCGGCGCGGCTGTCTCGCCGAACGCTTCCGCGTAGGCGAACTCCATGTCCACCGGCGCGACCTCGATGTTCTGCGTCAGCGCCACCGCGGCGCCGGGCACCTTCACCTCGAAGTTGAGCGACACCCCTTCGTTGGGCTGCACGCGCATGACGAGGACGTTCGGCTCGAGGTCGCGGCCCGCGCCGTTGCCGCCGAACATCAGATGCGGCGGCGCCTGGAAGTGCACGGCGATCTCCGACACGCGCTTCGCCATGCGCTTGCCGCTGCGCACGAAGAAGGGCACCCCCTTCCATCGCCAATTGTCGACGTAAAAGCGTATGGCGGCGTACGTCGGCGTCTGCGAGTCCTTCGCGACGTTGGGCTCGTCGCGGTAGCCCGGCACCTTCTCTCCCTTCATGGTTCCGGGCCCGTACTGCGCGCGCACGGCGTTCTCCGGAATCGTCTCCGGCGAGAGCCAGCGGATCGACCGGAGCACCTTCACCTTCTCGTCGCGCACCGCGTCGGCGGTCATCGACGCGGGAGGCTCCATCGCCGTGAGGGCGAGGAGCTGGAGCAGGTGGTTCTGGATGATGTCGCGGACGACGCCCGCTTCCTCGTAATACTTGCCGCGCCCCTCGACACCAACGGTCTCCGCCGCGGTGATCTCGACGTGCGACACCCACCGCCGGTTCCACAGCGGTTCGAAGATCGAGTTGGCGAAGCGCAGCACGAGGACGTTCTGCACCGTCTCCTTCCCGAGGTAATGATCGATGCGGTACACCTGGTGCTCGGCGAACAACGACAGCACGAGCTGGTTCAGCTCGTGCGCCGTGGCGAGACTCCGCCCGAACGGCTTCTCCACGACGACGCGCGCCCACGGCCGCTGATTCGGGTCGTCGATCCGCGGCACCAGCCCGCTCGACGACAGCAGCTGCACGATCGGCTTGAACACACTTGGCGGCACCGCGAGGTAGAAGAACCGGTTGCGCGTCATGGGTTCGCACTCGGACTCGATCTCGTCCAGCTTCTTCTTGATCCCCTCGTACGCCGCCGAGTCGGTCGCGTCGCCGCCGACGAAGAAGATCTTCTTCTCGAACTCTTTCCAGACTTCCTCGTCGACGCGTTTGATCTCGTCCGACTCGCGCAGCGCGTCACGCATCCGCTCGCGGAACTTCTCGTCGGTGAGCGATGCCTCGCGCCCCACCGCCAGCACGGCGAAGCGCGGCGCGAGCAGATGTTCGGCGGCAAGCTGGTACAGCGCGGGGAACAGCTTCCGCTTCGTCAGATCGCCCGTCGCGCCGAAGATCACCATCGTGCAGGGCTCGGCCTGCGACATCGCCGGCGTCTTGTCGCCGTACTGCGCATGATCGCGCGGGGAGACGTGCATGGTCAGGCCATGCATCGACTCCTGCTCGGAAGGCTGTTCGGGCGACGGCGTCGTCATGAGCCCTTCACCGCGTGGCCGCCGAACTCGTTGCGCAGTGCGGCGATCACCTTGGCGCTGAACGAATCCTCCTGCCGAGAGCGGAGTCGCATGAGGAGCGACAGCGTGATCACCGGCGCGGGAACGTCCTCGTCGATCGCTTCCTGCACAGTCCACCGACCCTCACCAGAATCGGCGACGTAGCCCTTGAGCGCCGAGAGCCTGGGATCCTTCGCGAAGGCGTCCACGGCGAGCTCGTTGAGCCACGACCGGACGACGCTGCCATGCTGCCACAGCTCGGCGATCTGATGCAGGTCGAGATCGGGAAACTTCTTCGAGGCGGCGAGGATCTCGTAGCCCTCGGCATACCCCTGGAGCAGCGCGTACTCGATGCCGTTGTGCACCATCTTCACGTAATGTCCCGCGCCCGGCGGCCCGACGTGCGCGTAGCCGCCCTCCTGCGCGAGCGCCGTGAAGATGGGCTCGCAGTGGGCGACCGCCTCGCGCTCACCGCCCACCATGAGGCAGTAGCCGTTGGCGAGCCCCCAGATCCCGCCGCTCGTGCCGGAGTCGATGAACCGGATTCCCTTCGTCGCCAACCGCTCGGCGTGCGCCATGGAGTCGGTGAACTTCGAGTTGCCGCCGTCGATGAGGATGTCTCCCTTGCCGAGCAGCGGCAGCAGCACGTCGATCGTCGAATCGACGGCCGCACCAGCGGGGACCATGAGCCAGATCACGCGTGGCGTCTCGAGCTGTCGGACGACGTCGGCGAGATCCTTCGCCGGCGCGGCGCCGAGCTTCTGACACTTCGCCACGTCCTTGGGATCGCGAGCGAACGCGATGACCGAGTGCCCGCGCTGCAGGAGCCGCTCGACCATGTTGCCGCCCATCTTTCCGAGGCCGATCATCGCGAGCTGCATGTCGATTTTCTGTGAAGAGTAGAGTTCAATCGATCCTGATCAACTACGGAACGCGGATCTGTAACGGCGATTTCGCGGAAACGGCAGGATCTGCTCCTCTCCGGGTCGAGCTTTACGCACAGGCTCACCGTCCTATCCATCTACGACCTAAATAATCTTTGATGGTCCGGCGGAGAGATCTCTCCGCATCACGGAGCGATCCGGCACTTTCCGCGTGATCGCCGCTCGAGATCCGCGTTCCGTCGTTTTCAAGAGATGAGCACTGCACGCGCCGGTGCACCATCCAAGCCAGCGAGTAGCAGGGGCAGGCAATACAGATCGTAGTCCCCCGGTGGCGGCTCGCTCAGCACCATCCCCTCCACGATCACGACCCCGTTGTCCAACAGAGTCCGGTGCGTCCGGTGCTCGGCCGAGTGGAACTGTTCGACGGACAGGTAGTCGACGCCGACGAGGCGTACGCCGATCGAGACGAGATATGCCGCGCCGTCGGGCTTCACGTGCGTGAAGTCCTGGTGGAACTCCGTCGATCCGCTCGCGAGCCAGGCCGAGTTCCGCGTGCGGATCAGCACGCGCTTCACTCCGGTGAGGTCGTGCCGACGCAGCTCGGCTTCCCCCACCGCCATCACGTCGTCGGGAAAGGCGATCAGTCGGGCGCGGCCGATCAGCACGTCGAGCGACAGCTGGTCCACCCCCGCGCCCCCCGCCATGAAGTGGAGGGGCGCGTCGACGTGTGTCGCCGTGTGCGAGCCGAAGTCGAGCCGAGAGACGTTCGCCGTGTCGCCCTTCGCGATCGACTGCATCAGCGAGATCGTGATCGGCGGATTGCCGGGGTAGACCAGTCCGCCGTTCCGCACGGGCATCGACACGTCCCAGATCCTGCGCGTCTCGTCGCTCATCGCGGACCCTCGGTGGAAGCGGAAGTGCTGGACGCCTCGGCGGCGAGGCCGTCGCTGATCTCGGTGTGCAGCAATGTGTTCACGACGCCGTAGCCCC
>DASVNI010000139.1:0-1613 GCA_036383935.1 Gemmatimonadaceae bacterium
GACATTCGCAACATCAACTTCGGCGCGCTTCATCCCGGCTTCGGAACCGCGTGGTTCGCGGACCTCGGCGTCGAGATCGACGGGCAGAAGTATGAAGCGCCTGACTTCGACTTCACGCTTTCATCGTCGTCGCCGCGGGGCTTCGTCACACGTGGCGCCGGATACACGATTCGTATCGACTCTGCAGTCACGCACGACGGGCACTCGACCCTGCGCATGACCCGCCCACATTCCGATGCCTCGAGTGCCTCGGGTACGGAATCGGTGAGCGCGAGCACGGCCCTCGCGACGTGGCGTGCGATCTACGACAAGCTCAGAACATCGTCCGATACGTCAGCGGCGGCGCGCTGGGCGATTCAGAACGCACGGGTCGTCGTCCAGGCCATGGAGATGCGCGCGGGTGTCACGCAGCGCGATCAGAGCATGGCCGACAACGTGAAGTGGATACTCGAGCAGAACCCCAACGCGAAGGTGGTGCTCTGGGCACACAACGGCCATGTCGCGGCCGCGGGGTCTGGGGGAATCGGGAAGTCGATGGGCGCATACCTGCGTGACGCATACGGCTCGCAGATGGCCGTGCTCGGCTTTGCGTTCAACCGCGGCTCCTTCCAGGCCATGGGATTTGCAGAGGGCCGCGTGACGGCGTTGCGACAGCACACCGTCGGTGCCGCCGATTCCGCCAGCTTCGACGGGATGCTCGCGGCGGCACATCGGCCAATCTTTGCGCTCGACCTGCGAAAGCCGGCGCCCGCGTCGGTCGCGGCCTGGCTCGACGCCGCGCATCAGACGCGGTGGATCGGCTCCGTCTTCAACGACGATCAGCCGCAGAACTACATGGGGTCGATCGCGCCGCGAAAAGTCTTCGACGGAGTGCTCTTCGTCGACAGCACTACGGCTGCGCACGGATTGCCGATGCGTTAGGCGCGGTTGGCGCCATCACTTGGCGGCGAGCTTCGCGCGAACCTCAAGGAGCTAAGGGCTGAGTCGCGCGCGCGCCCGAGCGATCGCATCGAGATAGAGCTCGCCGCCATAGTCTTCCTGCGACAACGTGTACCACTGCAGCGCCTCGTCCTTTCGACCGAGCGCTTCGAGCACCTCGCCGCGGAGAAAGCGCAGCGGCAGCGCCGACGACGGCTCCTTCTCGAGAATGGCAAGGGCGTCGCTCGGCCTGTGCTCCATCAGCAACCGGCGAGCGGACAGCTCCGTGAGGAGCTTGTGAACGCGCGGATCGCTCGGCGCCGTGGCGGCAACCCTCTCCGCCACCAGTTGCGCAGCACCGACCTCGTCGAGCCGCAGCGCGAGCAATGCAGCCAGAAGCTCTGCGCCCGGCTGTGAGCGCGTGCTCATCCCTTCGAGTACCGAGCGCGCATCACGGATTGCCGGCAGCGGGGGCGTGCCGATGGGCAGCGAGAGCAAGCGTGCCCGAGCCTCCGACGCGGCCGGTGCGTCGAACCGCCGGGCGCGGTTCATCAACGAGTCGGCGCCGCGCCAGTCGCCGCGAGCACCGGCGAGATTCGCCAGCGCGATGTACAGGATCGCGCGCTCCCCTGGGGCTCGCGTGGAGTCGTCGAGGGTTGCGACGAGCCTCGCGGCAGCCTCGAGGTCGCCGGTGT
>DASVNI010000140.1:0-1640 GCA_036383935.1 Gemmatimonadaceae bacterium
CAATCTATAGGTTGCCAGATCGCCTCGCCCAATTCCGCGTGTCGGAGCGTGGGGCTCTCAGCCTTCCACCGCGGCACCGGCAAACGGCCACCGCGTCGTCCTCCACGACCAAACCAGAAACGCCACACACCCAACCACCAATGCCCCCACCCCAAACCCGATCACCCGCAGATCCGTCGTCGCGAACAGGAAGATCCACCCAGCGAGCGCAATCAGCGCCGGCACCGGATGCAACCACATCCGATACGGTCGCTCCATCTCCGGTGCCGTCTTCCGCAACACCATCAGTCCAACGATCTGCCCCATGAACTGCACCACGATCCGCGTCACGATCAACGCGTCGATCACCGTGCCGAGCGAGACGTAACCCGACACGATCGCCAGCACGCCGAGCACGAGCAGCGACACGTGCGGAAACCCCTTCGTCGGATGAAGCCGGCCGAACGCCTTGAAGAAGTAGCCGCTCTTCGCCGCCGCGTACGGGATACGCGAGTAGCCGAGCAGCAGCGCGAAGCACGAGCCGAGGGCGGTCCACAGCACGAGCAGGGTGAAGATCGCCGCGACGCGTGACCCGTACACGCGCTCCATCAGCACCGACACGATGAAGTTCGACTCGGGATGGTCGGCGGCGGGGACGAAAGTGCGCCAGGGGACGACGCCGATGATCGACAGGTTGATCGCGATATAAATCAGCGCGACGGCTCCCGTACTGATGAGGATCGACCGCGGGATCACCTTCCCGGGATTCTTCACCTCGTCGCCGATGTAGCAGACGTCGTAGTAGCCGAGATAGTCGTACATCCCGACGCGCGCCGCGGCGCCGAGGCCGACGAAGAAGCCGAGCGAGAAGCCGAACGCGCCCGGTGGAAAGTCGAAAGCGACGCGGTGGTCGAAGTGCAGCGCGCCGGTCCCGATCACGGCAATCACCGTCAACAGTGTCCCCGCCCAGAGCGACACGGTGATCTTCGCGATCGAGTCGATGCGCCGGTACAGCAGCGCGACGTTCACCGCGCCGACGACGGTGACGAGGGCCAGCATCTGGCCGTGCGTCATCCCCTTCCAGATGAAGCTGGTGTACTGCGCGAAGCCGATGTAGCCGGACGCGATCTCCAGCGGGCCGCTCAGCACGAACTGCCACACGAACAGGAACGCCATCAGGCGGCCGAGCTTCTGCGGACCGAAGGTCTCGCGCAGATACACGAACGAGCCGCCACTCCCCGGCATCGCCGCGCCGAGCTCGCTCCATACCATCGCGTCGCACACGACGATCACCAGCGCGACGAGCCAGCCGAGCAAGGCCTGCGGCCCGCCGAGCGCGGTCATGAGCAGCGGGATCGTGATGAACGGGCCCGCGCCCATCATGTTGGTCATGTTCAGCGCGGTCGCCGACAGGAGACCGAACTTGCGCTCGAGCGGCGCGGCGGCGGGCGGCGTGTAGGCGGTGTCGCTCTGCGACGTGGTGAGCTTCTGCATGGGCGAAGTTCGGCCCGGTACGCCGCGCCCGCAAGCGAGGTGCAGATCCCTCGACTCGCTGCGCTCGCTCGGGATGACACCGGTCGCTGCGCTCGCTCGGGATGACACCGGTCGCTGCGCTCGCTCGGGATGACAACGATGTCATCCCGAGCGAAGTCGAGGGATCT
>DASVNI010000141.1:0-2317 GCA_036383935.1 Gemmatimonadaceae bacterium
AGTGAACGAGGTCCGCGCACCAGCCATGCTAGACATCGTCGTCGGCGATTCTGCCAGGGACGTACCGTTCGAGGCATTCGACATGGAGGGTCGCCGGGTCACGCTGCTTGCCGGACAGTTCACCGTTGGCGACAGCAGCATCGTCAGCCTCGAAGGCCAGCGCATTCGTGCACGAGCCGCGGGGAGCACGTGGGTGACGGCTCGATTTGGAGACCGTGCGTCGTTCAGCTCAGTGCACGTCTACGAGCGCGTGCAGACACTCGAAGGGATTCGTCCGGGGCAGCACGCAGCCATTCCCATACGACTTGTGGGTGGCGAGATGCGCCAGTGGCGACTTCCGGCGGGTGGCTATTTCCTGGCGATACTTCCCGACGGCGATGAACAGGCGAGACCTCGGTTGGCAGTCGTCGATGCGAGTTGCATGCAGTCAGTCGGCCACCTCCTCTGCGCAGCGCGGCGCGAGGCATCCGTCATTGCCTACTATCCACAGGATCTCGATCAGGCGCAGGTGCTGCGCGGCACACTCGCGGTGTGGCATGACGAGGGTCCCTAGCGCATGAGGTCTCGAGCGAGCTGGAGCTCGACGCGAGCCACTGCCGGCGCGGCAATGCTGCTCGCGGTCAGCGCGCCCTCGGTGATGCGAGGCCAGGGTACGGCATCGGCTCCGCTCCGAGGTATCACCTTCAGCATCGACTCTGGATCGGTCGCACCCGAACCTCCCGAGGTGGTCAGGCGATTGGGCGCGCCGCCAACGCTCGTCACCGAGGTTGCGGGCAGCATTGTGTTCGCGGGTGGGCGAGGACGACTCGACGTCGCTGCGGTCGCGCAGCACCCGGTGGTGCGCACTACGGGCATCGTGCTCGCGGCACCGCTGGCGAAGCCGGGTGACTACTATCTCTTCGACAGCACCGGCTTCGTCCTCGTGCGGCCGGCGAGTCGCACGTTCTCGACGTTTCAGATTGCCGATGACCGTTACAACTACGAAGGCCGCCGTGACGGGTGGCCGGCGTGGTTCCCATTCAAGCGGTCGCCGGTGGACACCCTCGGACCCGGCGCTCCCAACATCACTCTCCGACAGCACGGAGCCTACCCCGTCTACTGGCACGCCGACCTGCCGGGCCGCCAACTCGCGCGCGGGCACTTCACCGTCGTGGACGCCAGGCCCGGTGAGCTCGCGGCGGTGCGCTGGTTCGCGGCGACGCGTGCGCTCGCGGGACTGATGCTGCGCGGTGACACGCTCGAAGGATCGACGGCGACGCTTACGGCGCTCGGCCTCTGGGCCGACCCGAACGACACCATCCCACCAACCGCGATCACCGAGATGCGGTCCGTCCATGGGCTGCGGCATGTGGACGTCGACACACAGCGGTTGCTCCTACCCGACGGCTATCGCGAGGCGCCGTGGCCAGAGTATGAGAAGGTGCAGCAAGTTTTCCCGACCAGCGGCGATGGCGCCTACTGGCGACGGTTGCCGCGTCGTGGGCGCGCGCCGCTGAGTCGGATCCGTCGACCGGATCGCTCGAGTAGCCGGCGCCGCGCCGAGTAATCGCGTAAACGTGGAAGCGGTCGCGGAAGCGCGGCGCGAAGATGTCGAAGACGTGACCTGTGCTCCCCGACCCGGCCAGGAACACGAGGGCCGGCCCGCTGCCGCCCCAGTCGAGGACCTCGAGCTGCACTCCAGGGCCGACGATCACCCGGCCAACCCTGTGCGGCGACGGATCGGACCAGGGTTGCATTGGGGTAGCCTGCGCGGAGGCGGGGGCGCGTCTGCCGACCGCAACTACGCAGACCACCGTCAGCGCACGCAGTCGGCGACGGACGCGCTGCTGGGCAGGCGCGTATGCAGCGGTGGGCATACGAGCCTCGAGGAGCATGAGCATCCGCAGATGCATGCAGATGAATTGCGATCCGCGCGAGGTGCGACAGTCTGATCCGTGCGCTATCTGACGCGCACGATAGATCGTGCGCGCACTCGGAGTCGGATCACATAGGGCGCGAGCGGCACGCCGTCCGTCGTCCGGAAGCCGTATCCGTGCGGCGTATTGAGCTGAAAAACGTAGTCGCGTCCACGCTCGAGCAGGAGCGCAACATCGCACGGTTCTGGTCACGGACTCAGGCGCTGCTCGACGCCGCGTGCCACCCGTCGAGCGCATCCCACGTGAAGTAGCGGCTCCGAACAGAGCCGAGCACGAGCCGCGGTATTCCGTCCGCTGCGGCTCGCCTCGCGTTTCGTGACAATCGCTCTTGTCACGAACGGGCGTCGTACCAGATTCGAACTACACGACGTGGCAGGTAAAGTCGTTGCTCGACAGAAGTT
>DASVNI010000142.1:0-16832 GCA_036383935.1 Gemmatimonadaceae bacterium
CGCCGCGTCGCAGTCGAGCCGCGCCAGCGCCGCAGCCGGCAGCCGCACGCTCGACGCACTGGCCGTCGTCCCGCTCGGCGCAGCGTCGTCGACGCGCCGTGCGACCCTCGCCAGCTCGGCGACCGTCGGGTTCCGGAACACCTCGCGCAGCGTGATCGCCAGGCCCGCTCGTCTCGCGCGGTCGAGCACCTGGATCATCAGGATCGAGTCGCCGCCCAGCTCGAAGAAGTTGTCGTCCAGGCCGACGCGCTTCACGCGCAGCACGGCGCTCCAGATCTCGGCGAGCGTCCGCTCCGCCGCCGACGTCGGCGCGACATAGGGACGCGAGAGCGCGTCGCGATCGAGCTCCGGCGCGGGAAGGCGACGACGGTCCACCTTGCCGCTCGACGTCAACGGCAGCGCGCTCAACGTCACGAATGCGCTGGGCACCATGTAGGCCGGCAGGGCCTGGCGGAGCGATGCCCGCATGGACTCGACGAACGATGCCGCTTCGCCCGCCCCGTCCTTCGGAACGACGTACGCGACGAGCCGCTTGTCCCCGGGGACGTCCTCGCGGCCGATCACGACCGCTTCGCGCACCCGTTCATCGCGACGCATCGCGGCTTCGATCTCGGCCGGCTCGATGCGGTACCCGCGGATCTTGAGCTGCTGATCGGCGCGACCGAGGAACTCGATCGTGCCGTCTGCGCGCCAGCGCGCGAGATCGCCCGTGTCGTACATGCGAGCGTCGGTCGCGTCGGAGGAGGTCAGCCCGGTAGCAAATGGATTGCGGACAAAGCGCTCCGACGTCAGCTCGGGACGATGCAGATAGCCGCGCGCGAGCCCGTCGCCACCCGTGAACAGTCTCCCCGTCACTCCGACCGGCACGGACTGACCGCGCTCGTCGAGGATGTACACCGTGGTGTTCGCGATCGGACGACCGATCGGCACGGTGCCCTCGATCGCGTCGGGCGCGCCGATCCGGTGGCAGCAGGTGAACGTGGTGTTTTCCGTCGGGCCGTAGCCGTTCACCAGCCTCACACTCGGCAGCGCGGTGCGCACGCGACGCACGTGCGGTACCGACAGCACGTCACCGCCCGCGAGAAGCTGACGAAGAGGACGCAGCGCCTCGAGATGCGTATCCACCATCTGGTGGAAGAGGGCGGCCGTCAGCCAGAGCGTCGTGACGCCCTGCTCTGCGATCACCGCCGCGAGATCGTCGAGCGATGACGTCTGCTCGGGGAACACGACGAGCCGCCCCCCGTTGAGCAGCGCGCCCCAGATCTCCAGCGTGGACGCGTCGAAGTTGAGCGGAGCGAACGAGAGCAGCGTCTCGTCCGGTCCGAGGTCCGCGTAGTCCGGATTGCAGACGAGCCGCATGACGCCGCGCTGGATCGCCGCAACGCCCTTGGGTGTTCCGGTCGATCCCGACGTGAAGATCACGTAGGCGAGATCCTCCGCGCTGCCGATCTCCTCGATCGGCCTGTCGTCCTCGCGGGCAATCGTCTCGCGCATACCGTCGAGGCGCAGGATCGTCGGCGCTCCCTGCGTGTCGCTGGCGAAGCGTCCCGCAAGCGCGTCCTGCGTCACGACGACCGGCGCGCCGCTGTCCGCGAGCATGAAGGCGAGTCGCTCCGCGGGATACTCCGGGTCGAGCGTGAGGTACGCTCCCCCCGACTTCACGATCCCGAGCACACCGACGATCATGTCGATCGAGCGCGCGACACACAGACCGACCAGCACATCCGGCCCCACACCGAGCCGTCGCAGGTGACGCGCGAGCTGGTTCGCCCGTTCGTCGAGCTCCCGATAGGTCAGGCTGGCATCGCCCTGCACGACCGCCACGGCGTCGGGCGCGCGCCGGACCATCATCGCGAACCGGCTCGATATCGTCTGATCGCGCGGGTACTCCCGCGCCGTGCGATTCCACGTGTCGACGACGAGCTGTCGCTCCGCCTCGCTCATCCACGGCAGGTCCGCGACACGACTGTGCGGATCGGCCGCCATCCCTTCGAGAATGCGGCCCAGCTGGGTGAGCAAGCGCTCCGCGCTCGCATCGGTCACGCGCGCGCGGTCGTAGTCCAGCTTCAGCGTGATCTCGGCTCCCCCGTAGACAGCGAGCGTCAGGGCGAAGTTGGTCTGCTCGTGCAGTCGGATACGGCGGCCCGCCCACGCGCCTCCCCTGGCGCGCAACGAGGTCTCGAGCAGGTAGTTCTCGACGACGACCAGCGTGTCGAACAGCCCACCACCACTGCCGCGCGGCACTTCGCTCCAGCCCTGCACCATCGCCAACGGCGTGTGCTCCACCGCGCGCAGGTCGTTCCACGCTCCACGTACCGTGCGCAGCCACTCGACGAGGGGAGCGTCGGCGTTGACGTGCACGCGCAGCGGGAGCGTATTGATCAGCAGGCCGACCATGCGCTCCGCGCCCTCGATCGCCGAGCGACGCCCCGCACGCGTGACACCGAACATCACGTCGCGCTCGCCGGCGTGTCGCGACAGCAGGAGCGCCCAGGCGCTCTGCACCAGCGTCGTCATCGTCACGCCGGCGTCGCGTGCCAGCGACGTGAGGGCGCTCGTCGTCGATTCGGCAACGCTCAGCTCGCGCTCTCCCTGGCGCGCCATGCCTGCCGTGATGCTGCCATCCACGTTGGCCGGCAGCGGCGTGGGTGTCGTGAACCCACGCAGTCGTTCCCTCCACGCGGCCTCGTCGCGCGTGAAGTCACGCGACTGCAGCCACTCGACGAACTCGCGATACGGCGGCGGATCCGCGCGCTCGACGCGGGAGCCGGTCGCTCGGGCGTCATAGCGCTCGAATACCTCCTCGAGGAGGATCAGGAACGATCGCCCGTCGAGGATGGCGTGATGGAACGTCCAGACCAGCCGCCACTCGTCGTCCGCCGTGCGCAGCAGCACGAACCGCTGCAGCGGCAGCGCCGAGAGATCGAAGCCGCGCCGGCGATCCTCCTCGAGGAACCTCTCGAAGCGGCTCGCAAACTGGTCGGCCGGTACGCCGCGCCAGTCCTGCTCGACCCACTCCAGAGGGGAGATCGCATACACGTCCTGCACCGACGCGCCGACGTCGTCGCGTCGAAACGACGTGCGCAGCACATCGTGGCGCGCCGTGACGTACTCCCATGCGGCGCGCAGCGCTCGCGCGTCCACCGCTTCGCGCAGGACGCACTCCAGCTGCTCGACATCCACGCCGCTTGCCGCGTCCAGGAGGTTGTGCACCACCATCCCCTGCTGCAGCGGCGTGAGGGGATAGGACGCGATCGGTCCGGCGCTCATCGGTCCCCACCACGCACTGTCGCCGTCATGCAGTGCCCTGCCTCGTCATGTGGCGGCCACCGGTGCCGTCACGACCGCCGCGCTGCGATCCTGATCCCGCAGGCGTCGACGCAGCCGCTGTGGACGTCCGGCGATGCGCGCGAGCGCCCACATCGATCGTGGTAGCCACTTGCGCGAGAGGAGTGACGCGAGGTGCACTCGGGCGGCGAGCGCGAGCGCGAACAACGCGTGGTCGGGATAGCCGGCGTCGACGAAACCGTCGACCGCCTGCAGCAGACGATGCGCGCGAATGGGTTGCTGATCGCGCCACCAGCCCTGGAGATAGCGCTCTTCCGCGCTCGGCGTATTCGAGGCCGACACGGGCAACGTCTGGATGCGTGGCGCCGGGCGCCGGTAGATCTCCAGATAGTGCGCCGTCATCGCGGGCATGCTGAACGTGCGGTGTACGTGCTCCGCACATCTCGCGATCCACCTGTCCAGCGCACCTCGATTCTCCAGCCAGTGCACGATAGCCGTCGCGACATCGGCGTCCGCGGCATCTGCTGCGAACAACATCCCGGTTGTGCCGACGCTCACCGCTTCCCGTGCCCCCACCACGTCGGCCGTCGCGGTCGGCGCCCCGCATGCCGCTGCCTCGACCGGCACGAACGGAAATCCCTCGTACTTCGAGGTCAACAGCACCAGCCCGCCGCTGCGTGCGATCGATCGATAGAGGACCGAGATCTCGTCGTGTGACCAGCGCTGCCACCGCTCGATCGGGATGCGCGTGCAGCCGCGCCCCTCGAGCGCGTCCCAGCCGGCATTGTGCGCATCCGCCACCCATACGCGATAGCCGCGCTCCACGAGATGCGCCGCGATCCGCGTGAACCGTGGAAACTCCTTCTGGTCTGCAGTCGTTCGGCCGACGAAGGCGACGATCGGCCCCCCCTCGACGTCCTGCGTCGCCCCGTCCGGCGTGAAGCGCGCGACGTCCACGCCGTTCCGGACGACGTCGATCGCGAGATCGGTGTGCGGCTGGTTCAGATCGGCCATCCCCTGCGAGACGGCCGTCAGCGCATCGCAGCTGCGCGACGTGAACATGTTCGCGACCGACCCGTGGCTCGTGGCGACGATCTTCGTTCCGCGAGGAGCCAGGCGCGCTACCATGTCCGCCAGGGGATCCCCGCTCGGCAGGTGCACGACGTCGTACCGACCGCTCTCCAGAACGGGCACGAGCGCCGAGAGCGTACCGACACGCGCCTGTTTCGTCGCCTCGAACTCGGGAAATCGCGCCGAGCTCCGACAGAACCAGAAGTCGCACGGGACGCCGACCCGCTCCAGCTCGGCGGCGTGCGCCAGCATCCACGTCGAGACGCCGCCGGTGTCGCAGAGGCTTCGGAAGAGGAGGACCCGCACGAGGAGAGTGGGAGGGAGATTCGCCGTGGACGTCCAGTCTCGGCCAGCACGTACAGGTGCTGGCCGCGGCGAGTGAGTCGACCCGTGTCTCAGGCCGGAAGCTGGTCGACGCTCATCATCTGGCCCATTGCCACGACGATCTGGCGCGGTCCCTCGAACGTGTCACGCGCGTGGGTGACGAGCATGTTGTCGCACATGATCATGTCGCCCTTCTGCCACTTGAACCGCACGCACACCTGCTCGAACACCTCTCCGAGGTGCTGCATCGTCTCGTCGGGAATCGGCGTGCCGTCGCCGTAGTACACGTTGCGCGGCAGGTCTTCCTCGTCGAACAGCGCCCGCAGCCCTTCGCGGGTCTCCTCGTCCACGCAGTAGATGTGGTGGATCTGCACCTGGTTGAAGAACATCTCCTCGAGCGACTTCGGGTGCTTCACGATCCCCTTGGACCGGTTGATCACGCGCAGGCCACCGTCGGCGCGCCACTCGAAGTCACTCCCGGCATCGCGGCACATCTGCTCGACCTTCGCCTTGTCCGTCGTGTGGAAGAACTCCTCCCATGTCGGATCGACACCCTTCGAGAAGTTGCGCACGTACATGAGCCCCTTCGTGCGGAACGCCTCGACGACCGCCGGGTCGATGTGCTTCAGCACTTCGCGCGTGTCGAACACCGGCGTGCAACCGCCCACCTTCGCCGCCGTCACGCAGTGGAAGGAGATCTTCATCGGCCAGCTGGGCAGATGCGAGCTCTCGTTGTGGAAGAGGATCATCTGGTCCGCCGGATACGGCGTGGACTCGTAGATCTTCTCCCCCGCGGCATTGCGCGGCAGGTCGCCGTAGTCGGCGAACAGCTCACCGTACACCGCCTTCGCCGCCCGCTCGAAATCGGCCGGCGAGGGCAGGTTGAAGTTCCGGAAGAGCACCGCGCCGTGCACGAGGAGCTGCGCCTCGACCCACTCGCGATTCGCCGCGTTCCAATCGGCCAGAACGATCCCCTCGGAGACCGGTTCGACGACGAGGGGGAGCCCCCCTTCGTTCAGCGTGTATGCGCGGACGCCGCTGGGCGCGCCGGAGACGGGGGTCGTCGTGAGCACGCTGCCGGAAATCGCGACTGTCATGATCGAGGTCCTGGTCGGTGGCGGACGGGATAAACGCCTCTCCAAGTCCAGGCGCTCCCGGCCTCGGAAAGCGAAATGGCTACTGATCGCGCCGTGCTGGCGCATCCATCGGCAATTGAAACCGGCTCGAGCCGGCGCCAGCGGGAAAGCAGTGCGCATGCCATCGGTGTTACCAGACGCCACCGACGGCAAATGCGTAAACAGATTGTGACGGACTGCCCGATCGCGCCGACCTGACAGTTGCCCTAAGCCTTTGTAGTGACAACAGATGCGGCCTGTGCGTCCGACCTCTGGCCGTTGCGTCGCGACGCGCCCCACTTTTTAGGGAATAAGGGGCTCCCGCGAAGCTGAAAGCTGCTGACGATGGCGTCCACGCCACACCTGTGTGGACCGCTGCCGAGCCGGACCGGCAATACATTGAGAGCAATGTCGACGTTCACTGTGCACTGCCGCTGCGGCGAGCCCTTTCACGCCGATGACGCCGCGATCGGACGCCACGTGGTGTGCCGACGCTGCGGCACCGTCACGGAGATCAAGCGCCCCGCCGCCGCGGAGCCACCGACCGCCCGCGCCCATCGGCGCCGAAAGAAGCGCCGAGATAGCGCCAGATCCGCGCCACCTTCGCGTCAACCAGTCATGGTTCCGATGACTGGCGCGGCGCGGATCGTCTCCTGGGCGGTCTGGGCGTACCTCGGCGCGGTCGTCGTCATCGCCGCGTCGATGTGGACGCTGGGCGATCGCGCCATCGTCGGCAGCGTCCTCCTGTTCATGGGGAGGTGGGTCTTTCTCCTCCCCCTCGCCCTGCTCCTCCCCGCCGCGCTGTGGCTCCGCCGCGACCGTTTGCCTCACCTGATCGTCGCCGCCGCCATCGTGGTCGGGCCGATCATGGGGTTCCGCACGGGCTGGCGGCGCACGCTCCCGCACCCCGCCGGACTACCCGTGCGCGTCGCCACCTTCAACGCGGAGGGTGGCGGCGTCCTCGCGCAGATCCTCCCCGGCCTGCTCGACAAGTGGGACGCGCAGATCGTCGCCTTCCAGGAATGCGGCGACAACCTGGCTGCGGCAGGCGCGCGACTCCCGGGCTGGTATCACTTCGAGGGGAAGGATCTCTGCCTGCTCAGCCGATATCCCATTCGCCGCGCCGAAGTCATGGATCGCAGCGGCCTGGATCGGGTGAAGCAGAGCGAGTCGAAGGAGATCGGCGGCGCGGGCTACGTCGTTCGATTCGTCCTCGACGGACCGCGCGGCCCGATCCGCGTCGGCAACCTGCACCTGGAGACGCCACGCAAGGGTTTCGAGGGGCTCATGGAGCGCGATCTCCGGCGCATTCGCATGAACACCGAGATCCGCGATGTGGAATCGAACCTCGCGCGCGCCTGGGTCGACACGGGCACCGGCCCGCTCGTCGTCCTCGGCGACTTCAATACGCCGGTCGAGAGCCGGATCTTCCGCGAACACTGGGGCGACCTCGCCGATGCCTTCTCCACCTCGGGGTTCGGGCTCGGCATGACGAAGTACAACGGGTGGATCCGCGCCCGCATCGACCACGTGCTGACGAGCGACGACTGGCACGTGGACCGCGCGCACGTCGGCCCCGATGCCTTCTCGGATCACCGTCCCTTGCTCGTTGACCTCACGCTCGTCGGCGCGACCCCACGCCGGGGTCAGACCCCGGCGGACTCGAGCGTGCCGACTCAGCGTGCCGCCGGCAGCGTGAGCGTGAAGAGGGAGCCCTGACCGAGCTCGCTCCGCACGGAGAGGTCCCCGCCCATCGCGCGCGCCAGAGCGCGGCTGATCCAGAGCCCCAGCCCCACCCCTTCGTCGGACGACACGGGCGCACCGACCTGCACGAACGGCTCGAAGATCTTCTCCAGGAGAACGCTCGCGATCCCGACGCCCGTGTCGGCGACGTGGACCGCGACGGTGCCCGCCTGCTCCCCGGCCCCGCAGGTCACGCTCACGTGCCCGCCTTCGGGGGTGAACTTCACCGCGTTGCTCAGAAGGTTCAGCAGGATCTGCCGCACCTTCACGGGATCGGCCCGCGCGAACAGGTCGGGCGCGTTCGACGTGAACGCGAAGGTCAGCCCCTTCTCCCGCATCTGGGGCATCACGAGCGACTCGACCGCGACGCAGACATCCGCCACGGGCACGGTCTCGAGGTCGGCGCCGAGCATCGCGTTCTCCAGCTTCGCGTGCCGCAGCACGGAGTTCACCACGCCGGTGAGATGCAGCTGGTTCTGGCGGATGCGCTGGATGTCTTCCATCTGCGCCGGTGTCACGGGACCGCGCACGCCGGCGCCGAGTAGCTGCGTGTAGCCGGCGATCGCATTGAGCGGGGTGCGCATCTCGTGGCTGAGCGTCCCGAGCATCCGCGACTTCGCGCGGCTCGCCTCCTCCGCGGCGTTGCGCGCCACCTCCGCCTCGGCGCGGCCGCGCTCCGCCACCAGCCGCTCGAGCACGAGCTCCGTGGTGTCCGTCGCGAGCACGGCGATGCCCGTCACCATGCCCTCGGCGTCGGTGAGCGGCTGGTACACGAAGTTGTAGTAGATCTCCGGTCCGGGCCCCTCGCCATGCACCGGGAACTCGTTCACGACGTACGGCACCCCCGTCGTGTAGACGTCATGCATGATCCCATAAATCGTCTCGACGTCCAGCTCGGGAAACGCCTCGCGGACCGAGCGGCCGACCAGTGGACGATGCCCCGAGAGCGCGCCGTACGCGCGGTTGCAGCAGGCGAAGACGAGCTCGGGTCCGCGCAGCACCGCGATCGCGACCGGCGCCTGCGCGAACGCCAGGTCCACGAACGACGCTGCACCCTGCGACCCGAACGTGATCTCGTCCGGAGCTCGCACCTCCGCCTTCTGCCCGTGCGGCTCCGCGGCGGCGAACCGGTTCGTCACGTCGTCGACGAGGTGGACGATGAACGCCACCTCTCCGTCGTCGCCCAACACCGGCGCGTTCACCGGACTCCAGAGCCGCTCCTCTTCCGTGCCGTCGGGGCGGTGCGAGCGGAAGCGCTGCACGCTCATGCGGTCCGGTGCACGGCGCCGCATCACGCGGTGCAATGAGATCCGCATGTTTGCCGTCTCGGTCGCGGCGGGATCGTACAGCGGATCGGGGAAGGTCTGGAACAGCGGCCGCCCCAGCAGCCCCCGCGCGCCGTAGCGCACGCTGTTCGTCGCGCGCAGGTACGCGTCGTTCACCGCCACGATCGTGTACCGCGGGTCGTCCGCGGCGAACACGATGCACGGCGCGGGCAGCGCTTCGAAGAACGCCTCGAAGTCGGGGACACGGGTAGTGAAGCCCGGTGCCGGACGGCGACCGGGCCAGCTCACCGCGGGACCTGTACGAGGACGTGAGGGATGGCCATGCGAGGGGAACGAGCGACGGGGCAGCGGCGCCCCGACCGACTACCGGGTCGGCCAGGCGAACAGCGTGGCCGGATTCGCGCCGGTCCGGGCCTGAGCCACATCCGCGGGCTCCTCCCAGAAGCGTGAAGTCCGGTCATCGCTGCCGAACCGAATCTCGAAGCGCCCACCGCCCGGCCCCCCTCGGGTGAGGGGAAACCCCAGGTCGATGTGATACACCCGTTTCGACCGGGTCGGGTAGGCGCCTAGCAGACTCAGCCCTACACTACCGCGAGAACCGGTCCACCCGTAGGGGGCGTCCCCTGACCAGAGCGTTCCGACCTGCCCGAACAGGGCGACACCGAGGTCCGCCCCCCGCACCACATCCGCCCAGCTGTGCCTGAGCTCCGACCGGGCCACGTTCCGCCGCGAGCCCGCCAACCCCGTGCGGTGGTAGCCCAGTACGCCGCCAATCGGATCGCCCAACGTGAGCTGGAGCGGCAGCACGGAATTGATCCCGGCGGAGTACTCGTCATCCAGAACGAGCACCGTTCCAGGACCCTGCCCCCAGTAGAGCGCCGAGCGGGTGCTTCCGATGATACTGTTCCAGCCGCGCGTCAGCATGTCGCGTCGGCCCTCCACCTCGGCCTGGTTCGCGATGAGGAAGGTGCGGCGTGCGTAGCCGGCGTAGGTGGCGCCGGAAAGGAAGGCGTCGCTCTGCCCCACCGGGCTGGCGAAGCCGCGCGCCAGGTACAGCGCGCCGGAGAGACCGGAAGGGGCGTCCTGGGAACCGGTGAGGGCGTCGAAGCCGGATACCGCGACATAGCTGACGCGCCGTAGTCCGACGATCGGCCCGACCCGCGTGGTCTGGAACGGGTGGTAGCGATCCCTGAGGGCGATGCCGGTGTCCGGAAGGAACCCGCTGTCCGACACCACCACGGCGGCTACGGCCGGGTCGACCTTTCTGCCCGTGACCGCGCCTCCCAGCAGGCCGATCGTGCGCGTCCCGAACACGCGGAGGACACCGCTCAGATCCCAGGCCCGCTGTTGAACCTCCAACGCGAGCGGGTCTCGCGCCGGGCGCGCGAAGCCGGGAAACCTCGTGCTCCCCGCCGCGCCGGCATGCCAGGAGATGCGCTGCAGATCGGTGAAGAAGGGATGGCCGAGCTCCACGCCGAGGGCCTGTCCGATCCGGTACCTGAACGCTTCGACATTGAAGACATACGGCCGATCGAAGGTGGCGTAGTCGGTCAGACGCACCCCGAATCCCATCTGATACGCCCGCCCCGCCTCCCAGCCGGCCTGGATGAGCAGTCCCTGTCCGGCGACGTTCCCATTGCCGAGTGACAGGGCATCGGGACCGATCCCGCGCAGGCGCCCGCCCACGAGCACGGGGATCTCGTCCGTCGTCTCGACGATCGCCGCGAGGTCACCCGTCGAGTCGGCGATGACGCGGACCTTGGCATCGGCGAGGAACGGCTGCGCGCGAAGCACGCGCTCCGACTCTGCTCGACGGAACTCGGTGCACGCCTCGCCCACGTGCAGCGCCATGAATGCCTGGATGACCCGCGGCCGCGTCGTCGCGTGATGGAGCCCCAGCGCGCGGGCAACCGTCCGCCACTTCGCCGCATGGCCCGTGAAGGGCGGCCGGCCCGGTCGGATGTCGATGCGCGTGATGGTTCGCCCATCACACGGACTGACGACCCTCTCTATGGGTGTCTGAGCGCCGACGCGGGAGCCGGCGAGCCACAACCCCACCAGCATTGTCCACGGGTGCTTCGGACGCCTCATGAGACAGGAAAGTGCACAGGCTGAGCCATCTGATTGCGACTCGACCTTGCGTGGTGCCTTCCGTTGGTCCGCGATGACAAATGTCGGAGTGCGACGCCATCCTGTGGTGGCATCGCGACAAGACCAGCCCGCGGACGGCGCGTCGCAGTCTGTGACATCACCGCGTGGTGGACCGAGGCAAGTCGTTTGCGACCAACGCCTTGCAACTGCCTCGGGCGAGCCGCGCGGCGCACGAATTCCGACACTGAACCGGCTGCAAAATTGCTTTCACCGCGTCCGATGACCCGGACGCAAATGCCGAGACGACACCTTCCATGACGCACGCCCGATCGCTCGCCGTGAGGCGTGCTCCGCTCGCGCTCCATAGCGGCCCCGAGCCGATCTTCCTGCGCGAGATCGCCGTCGTCGGGCCTGGCGTGGTGGGCATGCCGATCGCCGCGTTGCTGGCGACGGCGGAGCTCTGGGCACCGGACGGCGCACCGACGCGCGTCACCGTCGTGCAGCGCGCGTCGGCCTCCTCGGGCTGGAAGGTCGGTGCGATCAACGCCGGCCGCTCGCCGATCGGCGCGCTCGAGCCGGCGATCGACGACCTGGTCGCGCAGGGCGCGGGGAGCGGCCGCCTGCGGGCGACGACGGACTACGCAGCCATCCGCGACGCGGATGTCGTCGTCGTCTGCGTCCAGACGGAGCGGCGAGGGATCGCCCCCGACTACTCGCACCTGCTCGAGGCGCTGCACGGCGTCGCGAATGCGCTCGCGCAGCGCACCGCCGGTTCGGTGCCGACGGTCGTGATCGAGTCCACACTCGCGCCGACGACGCTCGCCACGGTGGTCCGGCCCCTGTTCGCGCAGCACGGCCTCGAGGAGGGGCGCGACGTGCTGCTCGCGCACAGTCCGAGTCGGGTCACGCGTGGCGACGTCGTCGGCCGCCTGATCACGTCGGACAAGCTCGTCGGCGCCCTGTCGCCGGGCACGGCATCGCGCGTCGCGTCGCTGTACGAGCACGTCGTGACGCAGGGCAAAGTGCACTGCACGAACGCGCTGACGGTGGAGCTCGTGACGACGCTCGAGAATGCCACGCGCGACGTGCACATCGCGTATGCGGCCGAGGTCGCGCGCTACTGCGACGCGCGCGACATCGACTTCTCCGTGGTGCGGCGCCGCGTCAACGCGCGCCTTGCCGCGGAACGGGGGGCACAGGGAGCGCCCTGCGGCGGCCTGCTCGTGCCCATGATCGGCGTCGGCGGCAACAGCCTGCCGAAAGACGGCGTGTATCTGTGGTGGCGCGCGCTCGAGAGCGGCGCGAACCCAGCGCACAGCCTCGTCCTCGAGGCGCGTCGGATCAACGACGAGTCGCCGGCGCAGATCGTCGCCCTCGTGGAGCGCTTCTCCGGGGCGGTGGCCGGCCGCTCGATCGCCCTGCTCGGCGTCGCCTACCGCCCCGACACGGACGACGCGCGCAACTCGCCGACCTTCGCCCTCGCGAGCCAGCTCATGGCGCGCGGCGCGCGCGTGGCGATGCACGACCCGCACGTGAGCGCCGCCGACCAGCATCTGGTGCGCTCCGGGCTCGCCGGCCACTTCCATCGCGACCTCGCCGACGCACTCGCGACGGCGGAGGTGGTCGTCGTGTGTGTCGCGCACCAGCAGTATCTCCGTGCCGGCAAGCGGTGGCTGCACCACGCGCAGCGGCTGCGCACGGTGATCGACGCCTGCAACGCCTATCGCGCCTCGGAGATCGCCTCCACCGCGGTTCGCTATTCCGGTGTCGGCCGCGGGATCGGCGAGCCGGCGGGAGTGCTGATCGAATCGGTCGCCGCCGGACTGCACGCCGTCCGACGTGGCATCGGCAACGAGACGGCCACGCTCGTCGAGCAGCTCAACGCGCGCTATGCGACGGACGAGTTCAATCGGGTCGATCTCGGTCTCGTGCGCCGACTGGCGACGTGCTGTGAGTCACGTTGCGATGTGATCGGCCCCGAGCCCGTCATGCCGCTGGCCAGCATCGAAGGGTTCCGCAGCCGGCTCGTGGCTTGTGCCGTCGAGGCGGCGCGAACGAGCGGAACGGCCACACCCAGTAGGTAGTACCAGGTACCGAGTACTACCTACTGGGAGTGGCAGTCTCGGCCTGTCCCATCCATGGCGGGCATTGCCATGTGCCTGACACGACGGCCAATTTCCGGATCCGCCCCCTTGAGGATCCCGAGACATGACCGACGAATCCAAACCGATCTCCCGACGCACGTTCGTGCGCGATAGCGCCACCGCCGCCGCCGCATTCGCGATGGCCCCGATGATCGTGCCGCGCCACGTGCTTGGTGGCCCCGGCTACCGTGCCCCGAGTCGTACGCTGAACGTCGCCATGATCGGCTTCGGCGGGATGGGGCTGACGAACATGAACAACATCCTCCTCGCGGGGGAGAACATCGTCGCGGTGTGCGACATCGACTTCGCGTACGTCGAGCGCTCCATCGCTGGGCGGCTCAAGCCTCGCGGGGGCCAGACGGCGCCGGATCCCCAGGCGGTGAAGCTCCAGGAAGCGTACACGAAGGCGAAGAAGTACGACGACTTCCGCACGATGTTCGACAAGCAGAAGGACATCGACGCCGTCGTCATCGCCACGCCCGATCACCTGCACGCCATCGCGGCGTACACGGCGATGAAGCACGGCAAGCACGTGTACGTGCAGAAGCCGCTCACCTACACCGTGCAGGAAGCACGGCTCCTCTCCACCACGGCGCGCGACACGAAGGTCGTCACGCAGATGGGGAACCAGGGGCACTCGATGGAGGGCACGCGGCGCATCAATGAGCTGATCGCCGCCGGTGTGCTCGGCCCGATCCGCGAAGTGCACATGTGGACGGACCGCCCGCAGCGCTACTGGGCGCAGGGCATCCCGCGTCCCGGCTCGCCGATCACCCCATCGAACGCGGAGCCCGGCCTCCCACCCCGCTGGAACATGCGCACGGTGGACAACGCCGTGCTGCGCGCGATGGCCGACGACCCGCAGACCGTGCCGCCCGGCGTGCACTGGGATCTCTTCCTCGGACCCACGACGCGCCAGATCGCCTATCATCCGGCGTATCATCCGTTCAGCTGGCGCGGCTTCGTCGACTTCGGCGTCAGTGCCATCGGCGACATGGGCGCGCACATCGTCGACCAGCCCTTCTGGGCGCTCGGCCTCGACCATCCGACGAGCATCATCGCGTCGTCCACTCCGTGGGGCGGCGGTGAGAAGGATCCGGGCACGTATCCACTCGCCATGCTCATCGGCTACGAGTTCGCCGCGCGCGGCAACCAGCCGCCGGTGCGTCTCACCTGGTACGACGGCGGCCTGCTCCCCGTGCTCCCCGCGGACATCCCGCTTCCGCGCGAAGGCGGCGGTGGCGTCTTCGTCGGCGACAAGGGCTACCTGACGTACGAGACGTACGGCAACAACCCGAAGATCTACCCCGAGTCGCTCGCCGCCGAGGCGGAGAAGGTGCCGAAGACCTTCGCGCGCGTGACCGTGTCGCACGAGAAGAACTGGGCGGATGCGTGCAAGGGCGAAGGCACCGCCAGCTCGCCCTTCGAGTATGCGTCGAAGCTGACGGAGACGATGCTGCTCGGCATCGTCGCCCTGCGTGCCGGCCAGTCGCGGAAGATCCTCTACGACGGCGCCAAGATGCAGGTCACCAACGCACCCGAGGTCAATCGGTGGCTGACGCGCGAGTATCGCCAGGGCTGGCAGCCATGGAGCGCGTCGGAGACCGTGCCCGTCGTCGGTGGTTGATCGCCGACTGATGCGTCGCTCGCTGGCCGGCGCCCTCGCGGGCGCCGCGCTGGCGGTAGCGGCGACGTGGACGACAGGGTTCGGCGCCGCGACCACGCGCGGCGCGATGGCCGACAGTACTCTCGCCGTCGGCCCCTTCATCGAGCCGGGCTTCCCCTTCATCGTCTCCACGCTCGACGCGGGCGTGAGGGGCGGCGCCTTCCCCGCGCGCAACCTCGCGGTGCGCTGCGTCGTGCTCATGCTCGACGACGACACCCACGCCTGCTTCGACACCGACCTGCTGCGCGTCGCCGCCGCGTGGCGCGGCGGCCCGATGAAGTTGACGACGATGGCGCAGGTGTCGTACGACAAGCCGTTCAACAAGAACAACGCGATCCCCCAGCTCGTCGGCACGCCGATCGTTGCGACGGGGATCTATCCCGGGTGGGCCGGCGCGAATCCGACGTTCAGCGATCCACGGCCTGCCGGCCCGAATCCATCGGACGTTGGTCGCGGACCGATCGCGGCGGAGCGCGGGCGGTGGAACGGTCTCCACGTCGTCGGGAAGCAGGCAATTCTCTCGTACACGGTCGAGGGCACCGAGATCGCGGAGCAGATCGGCACTGCGTCGGCCGACGGACAGGTGGGGATCACGCGCACCTTCCGCACGAGCGCCATCGCGCGACCGATCACGCTCGTCGTCGCTGAAGTCGCAGATGGCGCGAAGAGCGCCGTCGATGCGACGCTGGCAGTGGAGGTCCAGGGCGCGAAGAGCGCCGTCGATGCGACGCAGGCGGTGGTGGTCCAGGGCGTGGCGCGCGATACCGCGACGGTCGTCGGTGTGACCGGTGCGCCGGCGGGCGCACGGCTGCAGGTGGACTCGAATCGGTACGTCACGCTGCGCATCCCTGCGGGTCAGGCGTCGACGTTCCGCGTCGTCGCGTGGCGTGGCCGCGCCGCCGATCGTGCGGTGGTCGGGGCGATGCTGCAGAAGCCCGTGAGGATCGCGGAGTTCGAGCGCGGCGGTCCCTCGCACTGGGACAGCACCGTCGTCACGCGTGGCGTCATCTCCCCCGACAGCGCCGACTACGTCGTCGATCGCGTCACGCTCCCGATGCCGAATCCCTGGCGCCGCAACGTGCGCGTCTCCGACGTCGATTTCTTCTCCGACGGGCGCGCCGCCGCCGTGACCTTCGACGGCGACGTGTGGATCGTGTCCGGTCTCGATCGCGGGCTCGACCAGGTGCGGTGGAAGCGGTTCGCGTCGGGACTGTACGAGCCGCTCAACCTCAAGGTCGTGCGCGACACGATCTACGTGCTCGATCGCGAAGGGATCGTTCGCCTCATCGACGTGAACGGCGACGGTGAAGCCGACTCGTACGAGAACTTCAGCAACGTCCTCGTCCAGTCGGGCGAATCGCGCGAGTATCCACTCGGCCTCGCGGCCAAGCCCGGCGGTGGCTTCTACGTCTCGATCGGCGGCGCGCTGGACAACGGGCCCAAGACGTCGCCGCAGATCGCGCCGGGCTTCCGCGCCGGCGCCATCCACAGCGGCTCCGTGCTGGAGATCTCGGCCGACGGACGCAGCATCACCCCTTTCGCCACCGGACTGCGCGAGCCGAACATCGGCGGCAATCCGCGCACGGGGCAGCTCGCGTCGTCCGATCAGCAGGGGAACTTCGTCCCCGCGACGCCGGTGTACCTGATCCGGAAGGGCGGCTACTACAACGTCACACCGACGGCGCACGGCGCCGACACGACCAAGGGGCTACCCCCACTCGTCTGGATCCCGCACGAGGTGGACGCCTCCGGTGCGGGCGAGGTGTGGGTGACGGACGGACGCATGGGGCTGGGAAGCGACGCGCTCGTCCATCTCTCCTACGCCCGTCCCGGTCCCTTCCGCGTGTACGTGGACAGCACACGCAGCGCCGTGCAGGGCGCGACTGTCGCGCTGCCCGGCACCTACGCGACGCCGACGTTGAAGGGGCGCATGTACCCGGGCGACGGCACGCTCTATCTCGCCGGATTCCAGATCTGGCAGTCGAACGCGAAGGACGTGTCGAGCCTCGTCCGTCTGCGGAAGACCGACCGCCCGAGCACGATCCCGGCCGCCGTGCACGCGGGCCAGCAGGGGATCCTGCTGCAGTTCGCGACGCGCCTCGAT
>DASVNI010000143.1:0-15062 GCA_036383935.1 Gemmatimonadaceae bacterium
CAGAGCGCCTGCCTGGTGGGTCGGAAGAGGATCTCGTTGACGTCCACGTCGTCGGGCTGGCTGATCGCGAAGGCCACGGCGCGCGCGAACGAGTCGGCGGGAATGGCGTACTCCTCGCAGAACTTTCCGATGCCGCCGCGACGCCCGCCGGAGGTCACTTTCCCGTACCTAAGGTCAACCCCATCGCGCCGTACCCGAGGGCGAGACTTCCAGTCCCGGGTGTCCCAAGGTGCGCTTGCGCATGGCGGGCTACTTGACGCTCACGAATGAGCGGATCATTCCGTCCCCCTTGGTCAGCGCGTACAACTCTCCGTCGCTATCCTCGGCCAACCGCAGGTCGACACGACCTGCGCCTGCCACAGCGCCGCGTCCCGGTAGGCTCGGAGCTCGGCCGCCGCGTCTCTTGTAGGTCTCCTCCGACAGTGCACGAAGCCGTGTGCCCAGTTCGTGTATCGGCGCCAAGGTGAGCGGATTGCCGTCATCGGCGGCCAACACGTCCTTCATGTGGGCGTACCAGATACGGCCCGTCGTGATGTCGCCGAACACGAGGGTTCCCTTCAAGGCAGGAATGCGTTTCCCCCGATAGACGAACCCGTTCGCAATCGCGTCGCCACCGCCGGGTGCGTGGGGATATGCAACCACCGCATAGGTGGGCTTCACCGTGCCACGCGTCACCGTGTCGGAGATGTGCACGGGAATCACATCGTCCGTCGGCAGCGGCCCCATCCCGTTCGTTGGTGACATGCTCTGCGTGCCCTCGCGGAGCGGATAGCCGTAGTTCGCTCCCTTCTTGATGATCTGCACGGTCTCCCAACTCACCAGACCAATATCGAAGGCCAGCAGCACGGGCTGGCGCGGCCGCGCCGGATCGATATACCAGGTCAGACGATGAGGATTGCGTAGACCGTAGGCCCAGATCTCCTTGCGTGCGCCCGGAACCGTGACGAACGGGTTGTCGTTGGGAATCCGGTAGCGACCGTTCTCACCGACCGTGCTCGTCGAGCTGTGCTCGCCCAGCATCGGGATGATGCGAAGAATCTTACCCTGGAACGTGTCGAGTCGTTGCGCGTGCATCCGCAGGAGCCCTGGCCGCTCGCCCGTGCCTGCGTCTCCAATGCCCAGGTACATCACACGCCAGTCCGGGTCACCGCGCCGAGCCGCCGGGTTGAAGGTGATCTCGTTGAGGGGATGGAAGAGCCCCGGCACCTGAATACGCAACACTTCACGTGCCGTCCCCTCAAATGTCGTGTTCCCCGTCTGTCGATCCGTCCATTCCACGATGACCAGGTCGCGCGCGAACCGCGGATCGGGTGCAGCCACCGGATTCGACAGCGCTGGCGTGGTCGTGTAGTCCGCCAGGTTCAACCCGGGTACCACGCCGGCCTTTGGCGTAACGCTCTCTCCAGGCGCGGCCGGAGTTTCCATGTGGAGCGTATAGAAGACGCCGTTCCGCGCGTAGTCCGGATCGAACACGAAGTTCATCAGACCCGCCGCGTAGCCCATCGCAGCCGTGAACTTCGGAAACAGCCCAGCGCGATCGCCCGACCCATCGAAGTTCAGGTATGGCGTGAGTCGCTTGGTCTGCTTGTCGAGAATGTAGAGCGGACCATTCAAGTCGTTGACGAAGGAACGTCGGCCGCCTGGTTCGTCACGCATGATGCTGCCACGTGCCAGCACGCCGGAGACGCGATCAGCCGACATGTCACCGGTGATCGGCAGTTCGACGTAGTCGGCCAGCTCGAGCGTGTGCTCCGTCGTCGGTGGTGCGGGTGTGGTCGCAGGTGGTGCCGTCGGTGGCAGTACTGCCGCCGTCGTCGCCGCCTGAGTCGACGCGAGGGAACGGATATACGCGACCACATTTCGGATCTGAACGTCCGAGAGGCGCCCCTCGTGGGGCGGCATCATCCCTGAAGGAATGCCCTTCTCGATCACGGTGAAGATCTCGGCGTCGCTCGAACCGTGATCCCAGAGCTGATCGGTCAAGTCGGGCGGTTGCTTCCCACCCCGCTCCGAGATGACGGAAATCTCGGCGCCCGCCTTGATCGCCCCCTGGGCGCGAGGCCCGTGACAGTTCGCGCAATTGACATCGTACAGACGCTTGCCGTCAGCGAGCGGTTGTGGCCCCCCGGGCGCTGTCTGCGATTTGAGTGACGTCGACACCGCGACCATCAGAAGTAGAGGTGTCAGAAAGACAGCCGCGATTTTCATAGCAGTGAATCCCTTGAATACGGCGTTGATACTCCGCCCCAGAGATGCATCGAGACGGGTACTGCGGGGAGGCGACTGGATCGCGGCGGTGTGTCGCTGTTGCTACTGGCCGAGCAGCCTCGTGAACGAGAGCGAGCCTAGCTTCCACGCGCCTTTCTCACGCACGTACACCTCCGTGACGGCGAACGGATTACTGACCTCGTTGCCACCGACGACGGCATCGAGTCGAATCCTACTCAGCACGATCGCCGTCGAATCGATGATCCGCGCGGACGACTCGAAGACCTCCGCGTGCTTGTAGTGGATCCCGCCGCTCCGAATGATCTCGACCTCCTGCGTCTTGCCCCAGCTCCCGCCCATGTGCACGAAGATCGACTTGTCGTCAAAGAGTGCGGCTAGCGTGTCGGCCTTCTTCTCCGCCATCCAGCGCCACTTCTCCTTGGAGAGGTCGAGGACCTCCTGCTCCGCCCTGGTGGGCGGCGCGGCGGGAAGCACAAAGCCCTGGGGAGGCGCGGGCGGACGACCCGTACCCTGTTGCGCAGCAGCAGAAGACGCGGCGGACGCGATGAGAACACACAGCCCGAGCGTGGGTGCCATCGTACGGCTCTTCATGTCATGGCCTGAATGGAATGTTGTCGGATGCCGCAGCGGCACGGCGGCGCGAAGTGAGCACTGCTCGACGCTATCGCCGCCGATACGGCACGACGACGGCTTTCGTGAATTCGACGAGCGCGACGGCAGAGTCGCCGACGACGGTCACACCACTCGCCCGCGGGAGCCCGTCCTTCACAACGCGCACCTCCGCACGATTACCGTTGATCGTGAGCTCCGCGACACGTCCCTGCTGCTCCGCCTGGAGCAGCGTCTTCGGTCCCGTGGCGCGCAACCCGTCGGGGCGAACGAGCGGCATCGACGTCTCGATCGGCACGAGCGCACCGGCGCTGCCGTCCGCGTTCACGGGAATGCGAAAGAGCTTGCCGTTCATGAAGTTGTTGACGTACAGCGAGCCGTCGGCGAGGAAGGCGAGACCGTCGATCACGGACATCGCCGTGTCGCTGGCCCACACTTCGAGCGCGGTAGCGCCGGGCTTCAATCGGTGCACGCGTCCGCCGAACGACTCGGACACGTACGCCGCGCCATCGGCCGACAGCGCGATGTCGTTGCACACGCCGCTGTTGGGCGGGAATGGATAGGTGCCCTTGGCTGCGCCGCTCTTCAAATCGAACGACCGAAGCGCCGTCTGTCCGGCAGCAGGCTCACCGCCGCGGCCGCCCGTCGCATTCTGACAGACCCACAACGTGTTGGTCTTGTCGTCGGCGAGCACACCGAGCACCCTGGTCAGGCCGGCGCTCGAGGCGAGAATCCACGGCTCGGCGCGTGATGCGCCGGGCGCGGCACGGTAGATCGTTCCCTTCGTCATGCTGCCGAAGTACACCGTGCCGTCGCGGCTCGAGGTCAGATTCTCGGCTTGCACGGCGGTGTCGGCGATCGTCACCTCGGTGCGGCTCTGGGCACGAAGCGCGGGAGCGAACGCCGCGAGCGCGACGAGGATCGAGCTGCGCACGGCTCGAGATGTGTTCTTCATCAGGAATCCCTTTCGTGGACTGGATGTGAGGCGATCCCCACATCCGGCGTCAGGTGTTCTGCCAGCTACGGCTTGTAGCTGACGCGGAGGATGCGGTTGCCGGTGTCGTCGCTGATCAGAACCGATCCGTCGGGCAGCTGCATCACGTCGACGGGTCGGCCGAGCGCGATCCGGCCTGCGTCCCAGCCGCCCGGCAGGCTGTCTCGCGGGCCAGGCAGGAAGCCGTCGAGGAAGGTCTCGTAGCTCGTCACGCGGCGGCCATCCGTGCGCGCCACCATGACGCGATAGCCGCTCGGCTTCGACCGGTTCCACGATCCGTGCTGCGCGATGATCACCGCGTTGCGGTAGCTCGCGGGGAACATCGAGCCCGTATAGAACGTGAGGCCGAGCGCCGCGACGTGCGCGCCGAGCTTCTGCACCGGTGGCTCGGTCGTCGAGCAGGCGCGTTGCGCGCCAAACTGCGGGTCGGACACGTCACCCTGGTGGCAGTACGGAAAGCCGAAGTGGAGGCCGGGCTTCCACGCGACATTGAGCTCGTCGTTCGGCACGTCGTCACCGAGCATGTCGCGCCCGTTATCGGTGAACCAGAGCTCGTGCGTAGTGGGATGAAAATCGAAGCCGACCGTGTTGCGCACGCCCTCGGCGAACACCTCGAGATTGGATCCGTCGGGCTTCATCCGCAGGATGGTGGACACCATCGGCGGGGAAACGCAGACGTTGCACGGTGCACCGACCGACATGTACAGCAGGTCGTCGGGCCCGAAGGTGATGAACTTCCACAAGTGACCGGCCGTCGAGTTGGGCAGGCTGTCGCGCACGACGACGGGCTTCGGTGGCGCATCGAGGTGGTTCTCGATGTCGTCGAAGCGCAGGATCTGGCTCGTCGTCGCCACGTACAGCGCGCCGTTGCGCATCGCGACGCCGTTGGGCATGGTGAGCCCGCTGGCGATCGTCACCACCCGGTCCGCCTTATGGTCGCCGTTCCGGTCGATCACCGCGTGCACGGTGCCTGCTCGCATGGACCCGACGAACACGGTGCCCTTCGGGCCGAGCGCCATCTCGCGGGCGTTCTCGACACTGTCGGCGAACACCTCGACGTGGAAGCCCGCGGGCACCACCCACTTCGGTGCGGGCTTCGGCGCTGGTTGCTGTGCGCGAAGGCTACCCGACGCGGACAGGCCGGGGCCGAGCATGACCGACAGCAGTGCCGCGGGAATGGAGAGCTTGGAGAGGGGCATGAGGATAGGAGCGCGCGTCGGAAGAGAATTACCGAGCGAGGTGGGCATCGCGGGCAGCCGCGAAGCGCTCGACTCCTCCCAACTTTGCGGGCGCGCGCACGGCCGGACAGTCGGAGATCTATGAACGGCTCGACCGTGGTGCGAACGACTCGCCGCGGGTATCGAACGGGGCGGCGCAAATCACCTCCAGCGCCGGCTGGGCTCCGTCTACCTCGTGCGACCGAGCCGCCGCTCCAGCGCCTCGCGACGGGAGCGGCCCACCGGCAGACGGACGCCTCCCTTCAGCTGTAGCTGGTAGTCGCTCCCCTCGCTGCGAAGCAGCGTGTCGACGAGCGAGAGTCGCACGATGACCGAGCGGTGCACTCGGACGAAGTGCTCGGGATCGAGCCGCTCCTCGAGGTGCTGCAGGGACTCCCGGACGATGTACCGGTGCGTGCCCACGTACAGCTCCACGTACTGGCTGCTCGCCATGATGTAGTCGATCTGGGCGACGGGGACGACCCGCATCTTCCCGCGCATCTGCACTGCGATGCGCTCGAGATACCTGTCCTTTTGCCTGGCCGTGGCGTCAGACTCGGCGATCGGCGGTGGCTCGCCCATCGCAGCCGTTCCGCCCTGCAGGAGCACCATGAGCTGCTCGTGCAGGCGCTCGCGACCCTCGGACTCGACGCGGCGCCGCGCGCGGCGCAGTGCCTCCTCGAACCGATCGTCCCTGAACGGCTTCACGAGATAGTCCACGGCCGCTGAGTCGAATGCCTGGAGCGCATACTGGTCGTACGCGGTCACGAAAATCGTCGCTGGCATCTCGGCGGGCCCGACCGCCTGCACGACGTCGATCCCCGACATGCGAGGCATCTGCACATCGAGGAACACGAGATCGGGGCGCGCCGAACGGATCGTCTCGACGGCGGCCACACCATCGGCCGCGGTCCCCACGATCTCGACACCTGCGTGGTTCTTGAGAAGGTCGAGCAGTCGTTTGCGGCCAAGTGGTTCGTCGTCGACGACGAGCACTCGCAGCACGCGTGCCTCCCGCATGGCGCGATCGGTCAAACCGGCGCGACCTCTTCGGCCGCGAGGATGTCGTCGCTCGTGTGGAACGGCAGGGCGATGCGCGCACGCATGCCGCCGCCTTCGAGTGGGTCGAGCTCAACCTGGTGCTCTTCACCATACAGTTCCGCTAGCCGCTCGCGCGTGAGCCGCAACCCCACGCCGCTCCTCGCCCGCGATGTCGGCGCCGGTTCGGCGCCGGGCCCCGTGTCGCGAACAGCAAGCACGAGCTCCTCGCCGCGACGATGCGCGCGCACCTCGATGGTCCCATAGCCCCCCGCCCGATCGATCCCGTGCTTCATCGCGTTCTCGACGAGCGGCTGCAGGATCAGGTTGGGCACGAGCGCGTCTTGCACGTCAGGATCCGCGTCGACCACGGTCCGGAGCTGCCCCTGGTAGCGAATCTCGAGGATCTCGAGATAGAGGCGCAGCAGGCGCAACTCGTCGCGCAGCGGGATTTCCTGCTCCTTCGAGTCGGCCAGTGCGTGGCGCAGCAGCTCGCTCAGGAGCGCGATCATGTCGCGAACACCGCGGGGGTCGTCCACGACGAGCGCTGAGACGGCGTTGAGCGTGTTGAACAGAAAGTGCGGGTTGAGCCGTGCGCGGAGCACGTTGAGACGTGCCTCGGCGAGCTGTGTCTGCAGCTCGGCGCGCTCCGCTTGCAGTTGGCTCGCCTGCGTCTGGAGCTGCGCCGCCTCCCGCTCGCGGGCGTGGAATTGTCGCCGCATCTCGCTCGCGATCGCGACGATGATGATCCCCGAGAACTCGACGACCTGCTGTCCATACCACCGCCCCATGTGCCAGACCGCCATCAAAGTGCTTGGCGGTTGGACTCTGCCCGCGGGCAACGGGATCAGCAGCCGGTGCACCGCGAACGCCATCACGGTCACGACTGCGCTGACGCCGAGCCCGAGCGCGATGACGGCCGGCAGGCGGCGAAGGCGGGTGTCTACCGTCTGGTTCATCCACGCGCCGAGCCGAAAGACCGCTGGGGTGAGCAGCGCCCAGACATACGCGTTGAACAGCGCGACCGCGAGCAAGCGGATCGGGTGCGGGCTCCCGATCGGAGCGGGCGACAGCATCCAGGTCGACGCCTGGAACGCACCGACGAGGGTCCAGAACGCGAAGTTGAGAAGGAGTGCGCGAGTACCCATCGCCCCGGAGTGCGAAAAAGCCATGCGAGCGTTCAGCTTGCGATCGAAAGATCGCTTCGGACCGGAGCCACGGGCAATGCACCGGCTCACCGTTCGATGCTCTCGGCGAGCCGTTCGCAACATGGGCTGCACGGTTCAGCCGAGAGCACGCCTTCCAACGCTACGAGCAATTTCGCAGTGATGGTTGACCTACCCCTAAAGCGCTTTGCATTATAAAGTATGACGCACTGCGACGCAGAATTCCTCGCCCTTCAGACCGCCCTCGCCGGCGAATACTCCCTCCAGCGCGAGCTCGGCCGCGGCGGCATGGGCATCGTCTACCTCGCGCGCGACGTGCAGCTCGACCGCGACGTCGCGATCAAGGTGCTGCCGTCGCACCTCGCAAGCACCGCCGAGTCGCGCGAGCGATTCCTGCGCGAGGCGCGCACCGCCGCGGGACTCTCGCATCCACACATCGTTCCGATCCATCGCGTCGGCGAGTCGGCAGGGTTCGTCTACTTCGTCATGAGCTACGTGGAGGGCGAGACGCTCGGCGAACGACTGCGTCGCGATGGGCCGCTCGCGCCGGCCGACGCGACGCGCGTGCTGCGCGAGGTAGCGTGGGCGCTCGCCTATGCGCACGGACGCGGAATCGTCCACCGCGACGTGAAGCCGGACAACATCCTGCTGGAGGCGGGCACGGGGCGCGCGCTCGTGACCGACTTCGGGATCGCGCACGGCGGCGCGGCGTCGGTATCGAGCACCGACCCCGGGAAGATCATGGGGACGGCGAACTTCATGAGCCCCGAGCAGGCGGCGGGCGAACCGATCGACGGGCGCAGCGACATGTACGCGCTCGGCGTGGTGGGGTATCTCGCGCTGAGCGGACGGCTCCCCTTCGAGGCGTCGAACCTGCCGGCGTTGCTCGTGCGGCAGGCGACGGAGGCGGCACCGAGCGTGCTGCGCGCGGCGCCCGGACTGCCGCCCATGCTCGGCGGTGCCATAGATCGTTGCCTCGCGCGCGATCCAGCCGATCGGTTCGCAGATGGCGAGGCGCTCGCGGCGGCGCTCGCACCGCCGCCCGAAACGCGCCCTGCCCTGCCACCGACGCTGCGCGCCTGGCTCAGTGCGCGGAACCCGCTCCTCGTTCCGTACGTCGGATGGTCGGGGTTCTTCAGCGTGCTCACCGCGGGGAACATCTACGCCAACGCGACGGGCAACCCGGGCTCGCATTGGCGAGACGTCACGGTCCTGGCAGGCCTCGCGGTGGCGCCGATCCTTCCCATCGTCGGCTTTCACCTCAATCAGGCGCGCCGACAGTTCCTCGCCGGACACACCCTCGCCGACCTGCGCGCGGCGCTCGGCATCGCGCAACGCGAGCGAGTGGAGAACGAGGCGCTGGCACGCGAGGAGAGCGAACCGGTCTCGCATCGCCCGCTGCGACTCGCGACGGTCGGCGCCGCGACCTGGCTCGTCACCACGTTCTTGCTGGTCGCCTCCGGCACGATCCACGAGCGCAACATGAACCCCCTCTGGATCATCGTGCCCTTCGTCACGACGCTGTCGCTGGGAGCAGTAAGCAACGCGCTCGACATTCAGTTCATTCCGACGAAGCTGCGCGACTGGTGGCAGACGGGAATCCGCGACCGCCTCTGGAACAGCCGCGCCGGTGAATGGCTCGCGCGTCGCCTCGGCGCGCCCGAACGCTCGCGCGCGATTGGCGGCGGCGTGTTCCGCGCCACCGAGTCAGCACTCGGCGTCGCCGTGTCCGAGCTGTTCGCCGCGCTGCCGAAGAGCTACCGCGAGCAGCTGGCCGAGCTGCCCGCCACCGTCGAAGCGCTCGAGGCGCGCGCGGCGGAAGCGCGCGCCGAAGCGGATGTGGTGGCGGCGCTCGCGCCGTCGGGGACGGTGGGGGCCGACGCGCTCGAGGCGCGACGCACCGCGGCCGCGACGCAACTGGCGGAGAGCGTCGCGGCACTCGAAGGGATCCGGCTCGATCTGTTGCGGCTCCATGCCGGCGCGAGCGATCTGGCGCCGCTCACGACACTGATCGACGCGGCGCGACTGCTCGGTGAGGACGTGCGGCGACTCGCCGACGCTCAGCGCGAGGTGGACGTCATCTCGTGATGACAGCGGAAGTGCAGATCCCTCGACTCGCTGCGCTCGCTCGGGATGACAGATGCTTCAGGCGCTGGTGCCGACGCTCGACAACGCTCGCGTGAGCTCCGCGACGGCGACGGGCTTGGTGAGGTGACAGTCGAATCCCGCGTCGGTCGCGCGCTGCTTGTCGTTGTCCTGTCCCCATCCCGTCACGGCGATGAGCAGCATCTGCTTCCCCCACGGCTCCGCGCGGAGACGGCGCGCGACCTCGTAGCCGCTGAGCCTCGGCATGGCGATGTCGAGCAGCACGACGTCGGGACGGAACTCCGCCGCGGCATCGAGGCCCGCGAGACCGTCGCTCGCCTGGCGCGCATCGTAGCCCAGCACGCGCAGGAGCCGGCACATGCTCGTGGCGCCGTCGGCGTGGTCGTCCACGACGAGCACGCGGAGCTGGCCATGAGCGGCGCCGAGCGAGTCGTCGACCGCGATGGGCGCGTGTGCGACCGGAATCACGAGCGGCAGTCGAACGGCGAACTCGCTCCCGAGGCCGAGCCCGGGACTCGATGCACTGACCGCGCCGCCATGCATCTCGACGAGGCGCTTGACGAGGGTCAGGCCGATGCCGAGGCCTCCCTGATCGTGCACGTACGACGGCCGAACGCGCCGGAAGATGTCGAAGATCGTCGGGAGCTCACCGGCCTCGATGCCGATGCCGTGATCGCGCACGCGCACCTGCACCGTGTCGCCGCGTGCTTCGACGATGACGTCGATGCTCTCGCCTTCGCCGGAGAACTTCGCGGCGTTGTTGATGAGGTTCGCGAACACCTGAGAGAGTCGCACCGGATCGGCGTCCACCGTCAGGCGCTCCGCGGGAAGAGCCAGGGTGAGCGTCTGACGCCGGTGCTCGACGAAGGGCTGCGTCGTTTCGACGGCCGTGCGCAGGACGCGCGCGAGATCGACCGGCTCCTTCCTGATCTCGAGGCGGTCGTGGTTGATGCGGCTCACGTCGAGCAGGTCGTCGACGAGACGAGTGAGATGCGTCGTCTGGCGCACGATCACATCGTGCGCCCACCGCGCTTCCGGATCGATCGGTGCCGCGAGCTCGAGGCACTGCACCGCGTTGAGGATGGGCGCGAGAGGATTGCGGAGCTCGTGCGCCAGCGTCGCCAGGAACTCTTCCTTGCGGCGGTCGCTCTCACGCAGGCGCTCCTCGGCGAGCATGCGCTCGAGAAGATCCGCCGCCTGGCGGGCAAGAACGTCGAGGAGCCGCAGGTCCCGCTCGGTGGGCACATGGACGGTCTGCCAGTGGGTCGTGAATGCACCCATGAGCTGCCCCGAGCGGGAAAGCAACGGCGTGCTCTGGACGGCGCGCACCCCGCTGCTGAGGAGAAAGGTGAGCTCTTCGGAGCCGGCCATGAACTCGCACTTCGTCACGTCGGCAGCGATCACGCGACGTCGGGTGCGGAGCACCTCACCACAGCAGGTGCGCGTGTTCACGTCCACCTTCTGCCAGCGCTCCATCGCCTCCTGAGTGAACCCGCGATTGGCGATCAGCTCGAGGTACCCACCACCGTTCCCATCCTCCTTGAGCATCTGCAGGCTCGAGAAGTCGGAGTGCATGATGGACATGGCGGCGTCGAGGAGCCGTTCGCGGAAGCCCTTCTCGTCGTTCTCGGTGATGAGGTCCGAGCTGATCGCCTGGAGCAATCGCGAGTCGGCCAGGTCCGCTTCGAGACGGAGCTGCGCCACGCGGTCCTGGGTGAGCGTGAGCCGGTAGCCGATTGCCGCGAAGCGCGCGAGGCTCGTGAGGAGGCGCAGGTCTTCGGCATCGAAGCGCCGGCCACTGTGCTCGTCGAGCGAGACGACCCAGAGCGTCCCGACCGGTCGATCCTCGAAGTGGAAGGGGATGACCAACATCTCGGCGATCGGATCGTGCCCGGGCGGCTTCCCAAAGTGCCGATGGGGCTGCGTCACCAGCATCGGCGCGTTCCTCTGTACCACCAGACCGCATACGCTGCGATCGAAAGCGAGCGCTCCACCGGTGAAGTGCGCCCAGCGGCCGGCGATCGCGTGCCAGCGGAACACGTCGCGGTCGCCGTCCACCTCCAGCATGCTGATGCCGGCGGCGTCGGCGTTGCAGAGAGCACAGGTGGTATCGACGAGACGCCGAAGCACGCGGTCACTGGCGGTCCCGCCCGCGACGCTCGCCATGTCCTCCATCAGGTCGGTTACCGCGAGGTGCTCCGCGGCGAGGTCGCGGTCTCGCGGCGTGCGACGCGTCAGCTCCGTCGTCCTGATGATGGCTTCGAGCGGCAGCCACGTGTCGTTCGGAAGCGGCTCGCCACCACAAGGCAGCGAGCGCTGCGCGGTTTCCAGATCGAGCATGTGGACCCCTCTGAAAGGCACCGACGTCGACGACCCACGGCGCCAATCATGTGATTGCCGGTCGCCGATTTCCAGTCGCTGGGAGGCGACAAACTGATGAGTACGCCTTCGGCAGGGGCCTTTGGTCCAATGTCGACGTTGACGGGCGGCGGGAAATGCTTCACGCACGGCGCAATGCGCTCATATGCAACCTCGAGAGTGAGCGGTGGAGAAGACGGAGTCTCATTCGCAGTTGGCCGAAACAGCCACGCTGCCGCTCGGGCGAGGGCTGTTGCTGTTCGCGCCCCTCCTCTTCTTCGGCAATCTCGCCTGCCTCCTTCTGCGGTACCCGAACCACGGCGCGGCGATTCTCTTCCCGCCGTATGCCGCGCTGACTGCGGTTCTGCTCGCCTCGAGACGGCGCGACTGGATCGTGTACATCGTCGTCGGCTCCGTAGGCCACTACGTCACGAGCATCGGGGAATGGTCCTTCTCGTGGGTCATGCTGGCCGACGTCGCGAACATCGTCCGCGCATGCCTCGCAGCGCTGCTCCTCCAACGCCTGCTCGGGCCGCATCCGCGCCTCGACAGCGTGGCGTCGCTGGCCCGTTTCGTGATCGCGGCGGCGATCGTGGCGCCGGTGGTCGGGGCGACGATCGGAGCGACGAACGTCGTCCTGCACGACGTGCCGCAGACGTACTCCGAAACGTGGAACGGGTGGTTCGTCTCGAATGCGCTCACGGCGCTGATGATGCTTCCCGTCTTCATGGAGGTCACGCGCGCGCCGTCGACGTGGAGGCTCCCGCGACTCAGTAGGCGACGCTCCATTGAAACCGCGCTGTTCAGCGTCGCGCTCGTGGTGTCGTGCGTGGTGACCTACATCGCGCTGGCGGACCGGCGATTCGACAGCGCGATGGCGTTCTACGCACCGCTTCCCGTGCTGCTCTGGGCGGGACTGCGGTTCGGAACGGGCGGCGCGGGACTCGCCCTGAGCTTGGTGACCTCCGCCGCCATCATTGGAACGGGCCACCGTGCGGGGGGCGATCCGAGCGCCAGCGCCGTGCTGAAGCTGCAGGTGTTCGTCTTCCTCACCGCACTGCCGATGCTGTGCGTGGCCGTCGTGGCTACCGCGCTGCGGGATGCGGTGCAGCTCTACCGCGCGCTGCTCGCGTCGCTGCAGGATCAGGTCGCGATCCTCGACGCGAACGGCACGGTGATTCGTGTCAACCAATCGTGGCAGCGCCACGCCGACATGCCGAGCCCATGTCCGTTCGAGCGTGCGCGCGTGGGCGACAACTTCCTCGTCTGCTGCCGCCGCGCATCGGAGATTCTGGCCGAGCTGCATCCCGAGGACCGCGATCCGTCGCCGCGACGGCTCTTCAACGGTACGGCGGCGGTGCTCCTCGGCGAATACCAGCGGTACGAGACGGACTATGAGCTGAAGCACGACGGCCTCCGCGAGTGGTTCACCATTCGGGTCGAGTCGCTCGAGCGTGCAGACGGCGGCGCCGTGGTGACGCGGGCGAACATCTCCGCACGCCGTCAGGCGCAGACGGAGATCGAGGAGCAACGGCGCCAACTGGCACATCTCGGCCGCGTCGCCGTACTCGGCCAACTCTCCGGCGCCCTGGCCCACGAGCTGAGGCAACCGCTGGCCGCCATCCTGGCCAACGCCGAGGCGGCGCGTCACATGATGGGGCACGAGGTGATCGACGTCGAGGAGATCAGAACGATCCTCGCCGACGTCGTCGCGGAGGACCGGCGGGCTGCGGCGGTCATCGACGGACTTCGCGCGATGCACCGCCGCGGCGACATGCGGCTCGAGCCCATCGCGCCGGAGGATCTCGTGCGGGAAGCGCTCCGCCTCGCGCACACCGAGATCATGACACGCGGCGTCACCGCGACCTGGACGATCGACTCGGAGCTGCCGGCGGTGTTGGCGGATCGCGTGCAGATCCAGCAGGTGCTGCTCAACCTCATCCTGAACGCGTGCGAGTCGATGGGCGACAAGGAAGCCTCCTTGCGATTGCTCACCCTCGGCGCGTCGGAGGCGGGGTCGCACGTGTGCTTCTCGGTGCGCGACTCGGGGACGGGGATTCCTGATGCGTTGATCGAGAGCCTGTTCGAGCCGTTCGTGACGACGAAGCCCGAAGGACTTGGGCTCGGGCTGTCGATCGCGCGAACGGTCGTCGACACGCACGGCGGCCGCATCTGGGCCGAGAACGAGGAGGGATCCGGCGCGCGGATCAGCTTCCTCCTCCCGACCGCACCCGCGAGCGAGGAGCCCGTGCGGCTGCCCGAACACTCGTACGACGTCCATTCAGGCGAATTCAAGGTGCTCGCATAGTGCCCATGAACGAACAGACGCGAGCCCTCAAGATCGCCATCGTCGACGACGAGCCGGCCGTGCGCGTCGGTCTTCGCCGGCTGTGCAGTGCGCTCGGCGTGCAGGCCACGGCGTACGAGTCGGGGCCGTTATTCCTGAATGCACTCCGCGACGGCGTGACACCCGACTGCGTGCTGCTCGACATGCACATGCCGGAGATGAGCGGCCTCGAAGTGCAGCGTCGCATGGCGGAGTACACGGATCGAGTCGCGGTGATCACCATCACGGCTGACGACTCGCCGGAGACGAGCATCCGATGGCTCGCGCGCGGAGCGCTGGCGTGCCTGCGCAAGCCCATTGGCGTGGACGAGCTGATGGCGCTGTTCACGAGCGTCATCGAGTGGCAGGTCCGTTCGCGCGTGGCGTGATCCTGCGGGGATGCGGGGATGCGGAATTGCGAGGCTGCTTCCGCAGACCCGAGCGGAGCGAATCGGGGGGTCTGCACTTCGAGCGGAGTGGAAGTGCTGTGACTGGGTGAGTGCAGGTCCCTCGATCTCTCCTGAACTCGATCTCTCCTGATCAACGACCGAACGCGGATCTGGAACGGCGATCTCCGCGGCAAGGGCCGGATCTGCTCCCTGGGGCTGCGCGGCTCGATCGCTGAACAGATTGACGCGGAGCTCACGGAGCGGTGCACCGCAGCCTGCCACTAACCGCCGGGGAGAACGCGGAACGTGGTGGGGGCTCTCTCCCCGGCCCATTCATGAATTTGGGGGACGTGGATGGATATGAAGGTTGAGCCTGTGCGTGGAGCTCGGCCCGGAAGGCAGTGCTCCGCGTTCCTCCGCCACCTCCGCGTACTCCGCGTCAATCTTTGCCAAGCGATCGGCAAAGTGCAGATCCCTCGACTCGCTGCGCTCGCTCGGGATGACACGGCCACGCTCGGGATGACACGGGGCTCGCTCGGGATGACACCGCTCGCGCGGGATGACACGGGGTGACGCGCTCGCGCATATTGTGCTGGCTCAATTTTCCGAGGCTCAGCGGCCATGCACTTC
>DASVNI010000144.1:0-3368 GCA_036383935.1 Gemmatimonadaceae bacterium
CGGCGGCGTACGGCGTGCCCACGGTAGCGACGCGAACCGGCGGCGTGCCGACGATCATCGTCGACGAGGAGACCGGAGTGCTGGAAGATCAGGCGGCGCAGGCAGATGCGTACGCGGGGCGCATCATCGCGCTGATGCGCGACCGGCCACGCTACGAGTCGATGGCGCGCGCGGCGTCGGCGCGGTCAGCGGCGCTGCTGAACTGGGACGTCGCTGGTCGAGATGCGCTGTCGCGCATCGCGGCGACGGCAGGGCTCGTGCGCGAGCGGCCAAGGCGGATGGCGTTGACGCCGCTCTGATCGGAAAAGCGCGAAAACACGCAACATTCTCGATCCCCAGCTGGTACGATCTTCGCGGGGTGCGCCGCGGCCGAATCCTGCCAGCCGCGCATTCGCCAAATCGCCGAGGGGAGAGGAGTGCCGATCAGCTACTCGATCGACAGAGAGAACGGTTGCGTGATCGAAACCTGGACCGGGGACGTCACGGCGCGCGAGCTCGCCGCGCTCTGGCATCGCTACACGGAAGATCCCGAGGTGCAGGGGTTGCGTCGCTCGCTCGCCGATCTCCGGCAGTGCCGGATCGCGTTCACCGCAGAGGAGCTCTCGCAACTGGTCTCGCGCATCGCGCTGCCGGCGCTACAGGGGAGGAACTGGCGGACGGCGATCGTGCTCGGTGATACGAGCCACTTCGAGATGTCGCGCCAGTTTCACGCCTTCGCGGAGAGCTACAGCAAGGACTCGGTGTTCAGCACTCCCGAAGCCGCCCTCGCCTGGCTGCGCTCGCAGCGACCGACGTAGACGTTCGTTTTCTTGACGCGCAGAGCGCAGGGAATATGATCCTCCCGCGCCCTGCACTCGACGAAGGGTCGGCCGCGCACTGCATTGCAGTTGGAGGCGACATGCCGATCTCCTACTCCATCGACCGAGAGAACCGCTGCATCCACGAGACCTGGACCGGCTTGATCACGGCGAAGGATCTCGGCGACCACCAGCGACGCGTCCTCACCGATCCCGTCGTGATGGTGATTCGTCGTACGATCGTCGACCTGAGAGGATGCAGGATTCTCTTCAGCGGTGAGCAGTTGGCCGAGTTGATGGAAAGCGTCGCCCTCCCACTGCTGAACGGAAAGAGCTGGCGGTCAGCGATCGTGGTCGGGGATCCCGCGCAGAAGGAGATCACGCAGCAGTACCACGTGCTCGCCGAGAGCTACAGTCGCGACTCCGTGTTCGACACGCCGGAAGCCGCGATGGCGTGGATGCAGACTCAGAGCCCCTGAGCGCCGAACCCCACGGCGCGCGCCAGCAGGACGAGTCCCGCGACCACGACGGCATCTCCGATGGCGCGCGCCACACGCTCGTCACTCGGCGCGAGACGCTCGACGGTGATGGCCGCCGTCACGACGGCCATGACGCGCAGGTCCATCGCCCCGATGACCAGCCCCGCCGCCGTGAGCCCCGCGCACGAGCGGACGCAGGAGAGGCCGAGTCGCACGCCGTGTCGCCAGGCCGCGTGCCCATGATCGCGCGCTGCTGAGTCGCGGCAAAACGCGAGCTGTCGCGCCTTCCACTTCGTGTGCTGCAGAACGCCGGCGAGCAGCACCGCCGCGCCGGCAACGATCGGTGCGACGCGCGCGAGCGTGGGCTGCTGCGTCGTGAGATACTCGATCGCGGCGCCGACTGGAAAGACGAACGCGCCGATCGCCGCCCAGACGGCGAAGTAGCCGGCGCCGACGAGCGCGGTGCGCCCATTGACGTGTGCGCCGTGCGTGCGTCGCGCGGACTCGTGGTAGCGCCAGAGCATGGGGCCGAGCGACGGCAGCATCATCGCCGCCATCATCGCGACCCACATCGCGAGGAACGAGGCTGCGGTGCCCGGCCACGACTGGCCGGGCATCCGCATCCACATCATCGACATCGTGCCACCGTGCATCGGCATCTCGCCCACGACTCGACGCTCAGCGCTGCCGCTCTGGGTGATCGCTCCTCCCTGCGGCGCTTCGCGCCTCCGGTCGGAGTTCCGCAGATCCGCCGTTGTGATCGCTCCTCCCTGCGGCGCTTCGCGCCTCCGGTCGGAGTTCCGCAGGGTAGCGATCATGATGCTTCCACCAGATGCCCGTCTCGTTGCGGCCGAGCGGGGCGCGGTCGAGCCACTGGTACATCCCCCACATCGCGTCGAGGCCGCGCGCGTAGGTGGAGTAGGTGTGGTAGACGACGCCGTCCTCGAGGATGAAGGCGCTCACGCCGGGCCGTTCGCGGATGTACGTCGCCGCGTCGGTGCCCGACTCCCTGGCGAACTGCGCGACGGGATGGTCGCTCCCCAGCGTCTGCCAGCGTCCCTCGCGGCGGTAGTTGTACTCGATGCCGCCGTCGTGCTGCTGCTGCTCGGTGAAGTGCGCGCTGAAGTCGCGCTGGAAGTCGGACTCGTGCGCCGACGCCCACGGAAAGGTCCATCCCATCCGCTGCTTGAACGCCTGCAGCTTCGGCAGCGGCGCCGAGGAGACGGCGGTCAGCATGACGTCATGGTTCGCCAGATGGACGGCGATCCCGTTGAAGCCGTCGGCGATGGCGGAGCAGGACGCGCACCCCGCCTTGTAGTCGGGACCGAACATGAAGTGATAGACGAGGAGCTGTGAGCGGCCGCGGAACAGATCGGCGAGCGACGCGCTCCCCTCATCGGTGGCCAGGCGGTATTCCTTGTCGATGCGCACCCACGGCAGCTCCTGCCGCTTCTGTGCCAATTCGTCGCTGCGTCGCGTCAGCTCCTTTTCCGCCTCGAGCAGCTCGAGTCGCGCGGCGAGCCACTCGTCGCGCGTGCCGGTGACGTGTGTCGCGGTGTGTGTGCTCATGGTCGTATCTCCCTTTGCCTGTGTATTCGCCGTCGTGAGTGAAGGCGCGGAGATAGGTTTAGCGTCGGCCCGCGGAAGGTGAGAGTTACAAGTGTGACGGGATTCCGATGGACTCGTTGATCACGGCCGCGGCGCGCGCGCTCGCCGCCGGCGACCCGATCGGTGCGCTGAAGCGCGTTGCTCTTCGCGACGACGCGCCGGCGCTCGCGCTGCGCGGCATCGCCATGGCGCAGCTCGGCGATCTCGCGCGCGCCAAGGTGCTTCTCAAGAGCGCGGCGCGCGCATTCGGCCCGCGCGAAGCGGTCGCCCGCGCGCGCTGCGTCGTTGCCGAAGCCGAGATTGCCCTCGTATCGCGTGACCTCGGCTGGCGCACGAAGGCGCTCGACTCGGCGCGCGCGACACTGGAGCAGCACGGCGACGCGGTGAACGCGGCGCACGCCCGATCTGTCGAGGTGCGCCGGCTCGTCCTGATCGGACGCATCGAAGAGGCGGCGCAGGTTCTCGGCGAGATCGATACGACGCG
>DASVNI010000145.1:0-4277 GCA_036383935.1 Gemmatimonadaceae bacterium
CAACGCCTGGATCGCGGGATCAGCGACCATCTCCGTGATCGAGCCGTACGCCTTGCAGGCGCCGACGTCGAGATCGCGTGCGAGCTTCGCGACACGCTCGGCGCTCTCACGGCGGGGGCTCCAGCAGCCAAGGATGTCCGCGTCGCGGACTCCAACGAACGATTGTACGTGAAAGCGGGTGATGAACCCTCCACCCACGAAGCCAATGCCGAGTCGTTTCGTCATCCGGTCGGTTGATCGGGCGGAATGCGCGAGTCCATGAGCGCGAAGCTGACGCCGAGCTTCTGCATCGCTTCCGGCGGGCAGCCCTGCCAGTTCGGGTTGAAGACGTTGCCCTGGTATTGCAGGTCCTTCCATCCCATGGCGCTGGAGAAGAATCCGGCGCCGACGAAGTCGCGGAAGCGCGAGAAGAACGCCGTGCCCTGGCTGAACCCTGGCTTGACCTTATCAGGCCACGCGATGTCGTCGAGGATCTGGTGCCGCTGGTCGGCGGTGAGCGACGCGTAGTTCTTCTTGAAGCGCGTGCGTGATTCGGTGTTGAGCCAGGCGAGACCACCGCGCATCGCAACGCGCAGGTCGTCCGAGGTCTCGGGCACGGACATCTGGAAGTCGATGAAGGCGGGGACGCCGGCGTCGGTTGCGCTGCCGGAGCGACCATCGCGCGGGATGATGTCGTCGGCGAGGACGCCCACCGTACGCAGCTCCGCCGCGGTGAAGAAGGCAGGCTTCTGCTGGTTCTTTGGTGGGTTCTTCCCCGTGCCCTCGGCGGGGGGCGACGTCGTCTCGTGCGTCTGCTTCGGGAGCTGGGGCGATTGCTGCGTCGGTGTGCCCTGCTGTGCGAAGGCGGCGGTGCCGATCAGCGCACCGGCGACGGGCACGGTGCCGAGGACCTTGAGCGCGGCACGGCGACTGACCGGCTTCGCCGCGGCAGATGCGTCAGGGCTCGCGGCGTCGCTCGCCGCGGTCGAATCAATCTCGTCGCTCATAGGGCTCCAGCCTTGCGCTGCTGCGCGATGTAGTCGGCGGTACGCCAGGACAGCGCGAGAATCGTCCAGGTCGGATTCTTGTTCGCCTGCGTCACGAAGGGGCCGCCGTCCGCGACGAACAGGTTCTTCACGTCGTGCGCCTGACAGTTGCGGTTGAGCGCGGACGACTTGGGATCGTTCCCCATCCGGACGCCACCCAGCTCGTGGATGATCCGTCCGCCGGCCGCGATGCCGTACCCCTGCTCCTTCGTCGGCATCGCGGAGAAGGGCGTGCCACCCATCTCGTGGATCAGCGCGCGGAAGGTCTCCTGCATGTGCTTCACCTGATTCAGCTCGTTGTCCGTCCACTCCCAGTGGAAGCGGAGCACGGGGATGCCGAACTTGTCGACCACGTTGGGATCGATCTCGGTGTAGCACTTGTCGTTCGGGATCTGCTCGCCGCGCCCGGAGAAGCCGATCGTCGCGCCGTAGTAGCGCCGATAATCTTCCTTGAGCTTCGCGCCGTAGCCGCCCCTGCCCGGAAAGCGCTGGATGCCGCCCATGAAGCCGTAGCCCGGCGGATACAGTCCGCCGCCGACCTCGATGTGGTAGCCGCGCGGGAAGTCCAGCTTCTTGTTGTCGAGCCACCACGGCATGTAGAGGTGCATCCCGCCGACGCCGTCCTCGTTGTGCGGGATGTGATCGATCATCGACGGGATGAAGCCCGAGACGTCGCTGCCCGTGGTGTCGGTGATGTACTTGCCGACCACGCCGCTGGAGTTGGCGAGTCCCTGCGGGAACATCGACGACTTGGAGTTGAGCAGCAGTCGCGCCGACTCGAACGCGCTCGCCGCCAGCACGACGATCTTCGCGGCGACGTGGCGATCCTCGCCGGTCTCCTTGTCGATGTACTGCACGCCGGTCGCGAGTCCGTCAGGGCCGATGGTGACCTCGCGCGCCATCGAGTTGGTGAGCAACGTGAGGCGTCCCGTCTCGAGCGCGGGGGCGATGAGGACGTCGGGGCTGGAGAAGTTCGCCTTGACCTGGCAGCCGCGGTTGCACTGTCCGCAGTAGTGGCACGCCTGCCGGCCGGGCTTCGGCTGCGTGAGGATGGAGAGGCGCGCCGGGATGCAGGTGATCTTGAGATTGTCGGACGCCTTCTTCACCAGCAGCTCGTAGCAGCGCGGCTTGGGCGGCGGCAGGAACTTACCGTCGGGCTCATTGTGAATCCCTTCCTTGCTGCCGAACACGCCGATCAGGTCATCGACCTGATCGTAGAAGGGCGCGAGATCCTGATAGCCGATCGGCCAGTCGTCGCCGAGTCCATCGCGGGTCTTGCCGCGGAAGTCCTCGGGGCCGAAGCGCAGCGAGATGCGCCCCCAGTGATTGGTGCGACCGCCGAGCATGCGGCCGCGCCACCAGTCGAAGCGCGTGTTCCCCGCTCTGGTGTACGGCTCTCCGTCGATCTCCCAGCCACCGTCGCAGGCGTCGAACTCGCCGAAGGGGCGCGTGTGTGTCGCGCGTCCTCGCCTCGGCGTGGCGTACGCCGGGGTGAGCATCTGCGAGTTCTTGGAGGCGTACCAGGCCGGTCCCGCCTCGAGCATGACGACGCGCGCACCGGCACGCGTGAGGGCGTAGGCGGCCATGCCGCCTCCAGCGCCCGAGCCAACAATGCAGACGTCGTACGGGGCCTGTCGTCTAGCCAACATGCGTGTGTCGCTCCCAGGGTGAATGCGGCGCCTGGTCGGGCGTGCCGAGCACGCCGCGACGATACAGCGCGGGAAACTGGCGGGGTGCACGCGGGCACGCCAGGGCGCGCCCGGAGCCGAGGAGCGGCGTCGCGCCTCGTTCCATTTTTGAACGGCTGTGCAGTGCCGTTCGTTGGGGTCAGAGTCAGTGGGGTCAGAGTCAGTGGGGTCAGAGTCAGTTGACTCTGACCCTAACGGTGTCTGAGCACACGCCGCGGGTTACATTTCCACGCATGTCCGACGCAACCCGTACCCCGGTCATCGTCGCCGCCGCGCGGACGCCGATCGGGAAGTTCCTCGGCTCGCTCGCGCCGCTCAGCGCGCCCGAGCTCGGCGCGGTGGCCATCAAGGCCGCGCTGGAGCGGTCGGGGGTGCCGGCCGGCGAGGTCCAGGAAGTCATCATGGGCAACGTCATCCAGGGCGGCGTCGGACAGGCGCCGGCGCGGCAGGCGCTGCTCAAGTCCGGCATCCCGGCCACGGTCAGCGCCGTCACGATCAACAAGGTGTGCGGCTCCGGGCTCAAGTCGGTCATGCTCGCCGCGCAGGCGATCAAGGCCGGAGACGCGGAAGTCATCGTCGCCGGTGGCATGGAGTCGATGTCGAACGCGCCGTACTACGTGTACGGCATGCGCAACGGCGTGAAGCTCGGCGACCAGACGATGGTCGACGGGATGATCAAGGACGGCCTCTGGTGCGCGTCGTGTGACGTGCACATGGGCGGGCACGCCGAGTACACGGCGAAGAAAGCAGACATATCGCGGCTGGAGCAGGATGAATTCGCCGCTTCTTCACACCGCAAGGCGGTGGACGCGATTCGCGCCGGCCGGTTCAAGGCCGAGATCGCGCCCGTCACGATCAGCGGCAAGAAGGGCGACGTCGTCGTCGACACCGACGAAGGGCCGCGTGCCGACACGACAGCCGACACGCTCGCGAAGCTGCGCCCCGCGTTCGGCAAGGGCGACGACGCGACCGTCACGGCGGGGAACGCGAGCTCGCTCAACGACGGCGCCGCGGCGCTCGTCGTGACGTCGCAAGCGTACGCCGAATCGAACGGACTCCCGATTCTCGGTCGCGTGCGCGCGTACGCGACTGGCGCGGTGAATCCGCAGGAGCTTTTCTTCGCACCGATCACCGCGGTGCGTAACCTGATGAAGAAAGAAGGCACGAGCATCGAGCAGTACGACCTGATCGAGGCGAACGAAGCGTTCGCGTCGCAGGCGCTCGCCGATGGAGCAGGGCTGGGTTGGGACTGGGATCGCGTCAATGTGAATGGCGGCGCGATCGCACTCGGCCATCCGATCGGTGCGAGCGGTGCTCGCGTGCTCACCACGCTCTTGTATGCGTTGCAGGACCGCGATCTCGACACTGGCCTCGCGACGCTCTGCCTCGGCGGCGGCGATGCGGTGGCGCTCTCCGTCTCCCGAGGGAAGTGACATGACGACTCTGGCTCTTGCCGCGCGCACGCCGCGCAGCCGCGCGCTCGGTATCCTCGTCTGCGTCGGCGCGCTCGCGCTCGCGGCGCAGCTCGCGATCCCGCTGCCGGGCACGCCTGTCCCGCTCATCT
>DASVNI010000146.1:0-17635 GCA_036383935.1 Gemmatimonadaceae bacterium
GGTCATCCACAGAACGAGTACGCGAACGACCTCGCCGTACAGGCAGCGAAGGAGCAGTCCTCGTCGGAGGGCGCGCGCACCTCCCGATTCGACGAATGGCTCGAGGCACAACGGCTGCGTAAGCGGGTAATGGTCGAGCCGGCACCATTCCCATCCGGGCGGCCCTTCGCCCCAACACGCCCGCTGCCGCGGGCGAGCACCACCTCTCACTAGGAGCGACGATGGACGACGTGGAGCGGATGTACCGGCAACTGGTGCGGATCATTCGGGCCACCTCACCGCAGCTGCTCACGCAGCCGTTCCCGGTGAGCGACCTGTATTCCACGATCCTGCCGTATCGTCTGCACCGGCGCGAGCTGGGCTTCGAGACGAATCAGGACTACGAGCTGGCGATGCTCGAGCTGTTGTCGGGCGCCCGCGGATATCTGATCGTGGAAGACCGCATGAAGCAGGTGTTGGGCGACTCGCTCAAGTCGGCGAATCCGGATCCTGTATTGATCAGGGAATTCGGCAGCGCGCATGTGGCGCTTGCTCCGGACGCGCTGCGGCAGCTCGACGGCGACGGGAATCCCGCCGCAGCCGCGGCGCCGGCGGATGCCGCGTCGATCACGACGGCGCCGACCGGAACGGCGATCAAGGAAGCAGCGACGTCCGCTCGTACGACCGCCGGTCTGGCGACGACGGCACCGACCGCGCAGGTCCCGGGCGCGGCGCGCGACACCGGCGGCGCACCCGCGCGGCCGGCCGGCACGACGGCATCGGCACCGAGCACGGGAACGCGCCGGCCGACGCGTCCGATCACCGTCTCATCGAGTGGTGAGGAGTGCCCGCACTGCAAGGGTGAGCTGCCAGCCGGCCGACCGCTCAACTTCTGCCCGCATTGTGGCCAGGACCTGACGATGCGCCACTGCCCCGCGTGCGGCAGCGAACTGGAGCACGAATGGAAGTTCTGCGTCACGTGCGGACGGGGCGTCGGCGCCGGGTAGCGACGAACAACGTGATCGCTCCTCCCTGCGGCGCTGCGCGCCTCCGGTCGGAGTACCGGCCGTCCAGCTTTCTTCCACGCGCCGCAGCGACCTCGGCGCGTCGATTGCGAGGTGTACCAATGGACACATACTCGCCCCGAGACACGACCGTGAACCGCACCATCCGATCGCGCCGCACCAAGCGCCAGCTCGCGGCCACTGCATTGCTCGTCGTCGCCGGATGTGCGCCGTCGACGACGAGCTCCCGGACACCCGCTCCCTCTCCGAGCCCGGCCACTCCGAGCTCGACGCAGGGCGGGACGACACCGCTCGTGCAGGCCACGTGGCCAGTGCGCACGCGCGAGCACGTCGACCTCTGGCTGCACGCCTACGCGCTGCTGACCCCGGACTCCAACGTCGTGCCGTACTTCCGGCGCGGGTACCGCGATTCGCTCATCGCGGTGCGCCGGCAGCGTGGCATCAGCACGCTCCTCGACACGAGTCGCCCGAAGCTGCTGGAGCGGATTGCGGTGAATCCCTCACTCGCGACGGGACCGCAGTTCCTCCCGTTCTACTTCGCGTCGTGGGACCAGATGCGCGAGACGGCCGAGCTCTTCGTCCAGCGGAATGGGAATCCGCGCGGCGTGGACCAGACCACGATGCAGTACTTCGCCATCCTCAGCGCGTCGTTCCAGACGGCGGCGGACCGCGAGTGGCTGCGGCAGTTCGTCCGGGCGGTCGAGGATGAGAGCCGGCGGTTCTACCACGACTACTGGCTGAGCGAGTCGCGCACGCATGCGGCGGCCGTGGCGCGGGTCGACTCGGTGTGGCAGCAGTCGTGGCGGCCGACGTTCCAGCGCTTCCTCAACAACACGCAGCAGCAGAACGGCGAGTTGTACCTCTCGCTGCCGCTCGACGGCGAGGGCCGCACGGTGCACTTCGGCAAGGTGCAGAATGCCGTGGCGGTCCAGATGCCGGACTCGCCGCGGGACGCGGAGGTAGCGCTGTACGTCTTCGCCCACGAGATCGCCGGGACGGTGGCGAGCACCGCGATCGAGGACAACACGACGCCGGCCGAACGTCGCGCGGGCACGTCGTCGCGGTACGAGCAGTCGGCGGCGGTGCGCGCCGGCGCGCTACTGCTCGAGAAGACGATGCCGAGCGCGGTGCCCGGTTACATGCGGTTCTATCTCCAGAGCGCGGGGCGCGCCGCGCCAACCGACCCCAAGGCGGCGTTCACCGCGACCTTTGTCCTACCCGACGCGATCAACGACGCCATCGCGCGGCAGCTCGACGTGATCCTCGGGGGCATCTGACGGCGGGGCGCGCCGTTATCTTTCCGCCATGTCCTCCGAGGGGCCCAAGCCGACGAACCTTCCGGCGACGATCGATCGCGCCGCGGTGGAGCGCGTGCTCGCGCGCGCGCTCGAGCTGCAAGCCGGCGCGGCGGCGGGCGAGCCATCCGATCGACTGACGGAAGCGCAGCTCCTCGATCTGGCGAAGGAGGTCGGGCTCGATCCGATGCACCTGCGCCAGGCGCTCGCCGAGGAGCGCACGCGGGTCGCGGTACCCGAGGAGAAGGGCGTGCTCGCCACGCTGTACGGCGGCGCGACGGTGAGCGCGCAGCGCATCGTGACGGGCTCGCCGACGCAGGTGCTGCAGGCGCTCGACGACTGGATGCAGCGCCAGGAGTCGCTGCGCGTGAAGCGGCACTTCAGCGAGCGGATCGTCTGGGAGGCGGACCGCAGCGTGGCCAGCGTGGTCCGGCGTGCCGTGAGCGGACGGGGGGATGCGCTCGTGCGGGCGAACGACGTCGCCGCGACGGCGATCGCCGTCGAGGGCTCGCGCGTGCTCGTGCGACTCGACGCATTCCTCGGAGGCCACCGTGCGTCGATGGCGCAGGTGAACGCGGGGCTCGGCGCCGCGTCGGTAGTCGCGGGCGGCATTCTCGCGGCGCTCAGCTTCCCCGTGCTCGCGGCCGTCGCACCGGCCGTCGTGCTCGTCCCCGCCGTGTGGGGCGCGACACGGTCGGCGCACTCACGCACGGTCGAGCGGGCGCAGCTCGCACTCGAGCAGGTGCTCGACCGTCTCGAGCGTGGAGAAGCGGGACGACCGCCGACGTTGCTCAGCATGCTGGCGGCCGTTGTACGGCGGTGAGTTGGTGAGTTGGATAGAGAGTTGGTTGGTCGGTTGATTGGTGAGTTGAAGGGCAATGGCAAGAAACCGGCGTGGAGAACTCTTCTAGGAGTCTCCACGCCGGTTGTGCTTTGGGCCGTTCAACTCACCCACAAACCGACCAACGAGCCCACGATCCAACTCACCAACTCACTGCGTCACTGCAACCCGGCCACTACGAATGGTCGACGCATCGCCCGATCGGCGAGCCAGGTCAGGCCGCGGTTGCTGAGGATGACCAGGAAGCCGATCAGCGTAAGCGACTTCACTTCGGCGCGGGAGATCTTCACCACCTCGCGACGCACCAGCGCCTGCGGGGTCCGCGTGAGGTCGCGCAGGGTCGCGCAGGCGAACAGCAGCGGGAGGACGCACGAGAGGCGGATGGCGATGGCGCGGCGCGGGATCAGAAGGAGATAGCTGCGCGCGCTCTCGAGGTCGCGGTGGGCGAGCTGCACCAGCGTGGCGAGCGCTTCACGCGTTCCACGGATGCGCTCGGGGTTCAGAAGGGTCGCGTGGGAGCTGCCGTGCGCCCGGAGCAGCTCCTCCGGGATGTAGATCGAGTTCTCGTGCTCCGCGTCGGTCGCGACGTCCTTGAGGATGTTCACCGTCTGCAGCGCTTCGGCGAAGGCGCGGCATTTCTCGCGCAGCACGCCGTGCCGGCGAGCGCCGATGCTGGGCGCGTGCTCGTGCCAGAGGTCGGTGACGAGGTAGCCGACGGTGCCCGCGACGTAATAGCAGTACTCCTTGTACTCCTCGAGGCTCTGGATCCGGATGCCGTGCGGGTACAGCAGCACGAACTTCCGCATCCCGACGATCATCTCGCTGACCCAGCGCTGGACGTGGGCCTGCGTCGCGCTCGACATGGAGCGATAGAGCGCGAACACGAGGTCGGAGTGCATTGCGAGGCGGACGTCGGCCGGCCGGCCCTGCAGGCTGCCGAGCAGCTGCGGGAAGGCGTCGGCGGCGGCCGGGTCATCGAAGCAGCGCAGCAGCTCGTCGAAGAGGACCGCCTTCTCCGACGCCGGCAGGCGAGGCTCGTCCTCGATGGTGTCCGCGATGCGGCAGAGGAGATACGCGGTGCGCACCGCGCGGCCGAGCGCGCCTGGCAGGAGGCGAATACTGAGCGCGAAGGTGCGCGAGACGGCGGGAAGGATCTCCTTCGCGAACCGCTCGGCTTCCGCGACGCGGGCATCGTCCCGCGTGCTCCGCGGTTCCATTGGCGCTCCAGTCACGACGGTTAGACTTCTCGACACCGGTAAAAGATACCCGCGAGGCGGACCCATGCCACCTATGCCAGCGTCGTTCGGATTCCGTGGTGCGTTCCGCATCGACCTGCCGGCGCGTGCCGTGTACAGCGAAGCGGCGGGAATCGCGCGGATCCTGCCGCGTGCGGTCGCCGTTCCGGTCGACGCCGACGACGTGGTGGCGATCGTGCGCTGGGCGGTGGAGACGAACGCCCCGCTCGTGCCGCGCGGCTCGGGAAGCAGCATGGCCAGCGGCGCCATCGGCGACGGCATCATCGTCGACCTGAGCCGCCTCGACGAGGTGGAATCGCCGAACGTGGCCTCGCGCACCATCTGTTGCGGGCCGGGCGCGGTGCGCGACGCAGTGGACAGCGCGGCGCGCGCCGTCGGGCTCCAGTTCCCCGTCGATCCGTCCAGTGGCGCGTTCTGCTCGGTGGGCGGAATGGTCTCGACGAACGCGGCAGGTGCGCACACGCTGCGCTACGGCTCGACGAGGTCGTGGGTCGAAGCGCTGGACTGTGTGTTCGCCGACGGCTCACGCGTCGAGCTGCGTCGCGGATCACCGGTGCCGCACGCTCCGCTCGTCGCGCGTGCGCTCGAGGCGTTGGCACCGGTGATCGCCGAGGAGCGGACGTCGCCATCACGACACGTCGGCGTGCGGAAGGAGTCGTCGGGCTATGGGCTGGCAGCCTACGCGGACTCAGGGGAACTCGTTGATCTAATAGCAGGCAGCGAAGGGACTCTCGCGCTCGTCGTCGGGCTCGAGCTGCGACTCGCCCCACTGCGACCCCACACCGCGAGCGTGCTCGGTGCGTTCGCGACGCTCGAGGCCGCGGTCGTGGGCGCGGACGGCGCGCGTCGCTGTGGCGCGGTCGCATGCGAGGCGCTCGACAGGACCTTTCTCGACGTCGCGCGCCGCGGCGGTGCCAACGTGCCGACGCCGGAGGACGCCGAGTCCGTGCTGCTCGCCGAGGTGGAGGCGGACACACCGGAGGAGGCGACGGCGATGGTGCGAGCGATCGAGTCGGAGTTCAGAGCCGCCGGCGCGACGGCGATCACGCTGGCGCTCGATCCCGCCACGGAGAGCGCGCTCTGGGAGATCCGTCACGCGGCGAGCCCGATCCTGAACCGTCTCGATCCGTCGCTCACGTCGATGCAGCTGATCGAGGACGCGTGCGTTCCGCCCGAGCGGCTCGCCGAATACGTACGCGGCGTGCGCGCGGCGCTGGAGCACCACGGGATCCGCGGCGTGATCTTCGGCCACGCCGGCGACGCGCACATGCACGTGAACGCGCTCGTGCGAGTGGGAGAGCCCGACTGGCGGTCGCGCGTCGAAGGCCTTCTCGACGAAGTGACCGCGCTGGTGGCGCGACTCGGCGGGACGGTCACGGGCGAGCACGGCGACGGCCGGCTGCGCGCGCCGCTGCTGCCTCGCGTCTGGAGCGCGGAGTCCATCGCGCGATTCGCGGCCGTGAAGCACGCGTTCGATCCTTCGGGGATCCTGAATCCCGGCGCCAAGGTCGCCCTCGAAGGAGAGCGAGCCGTCGAAGACGTGAAGTACGATCCCACGCTGCCGCCGCTGCCCGAGCCCGCTCGTGTCGCGCTGGCGCGCGTGGAGCGGGAGCGCGCGTACGCCCGCTCGCGCCTCACGCTGCTCGACGAAGCGACGCGGCGTCTCGACGCACCGAGGGGCGACGCCTAACTTTCCCCGCCATCTCCCTCCCACACGCCGCACCCACATGACCGCTGCCGCACCCGCCCCCACCTCGCGCTACTACTTCGAGCCGAAGGTCACCGTCCTCGCACGACCCGCGTTCACGACGCCCGAGCATCTGGGCGTGAACTGGATCGGCGACAGCACCGACGGCGAGCGATTGGCCGAGTTCGCGGGACGGCTCTGCTATATGAGCCAACACAACCCGGCGGGCCGGACGACGCGGGACTACCTGGAGAACATCAAGAAGCAGGGCCACGGCAGTGTGCTCGAGCACGCGAGCTACTCGCTGCTGTTCGAGGGGGTGAGTCGCTCGTTGACGCACGAGCTGGTGCGGCATCGGGCGGGCTTCGCCTACTCGCAGCTCTCGCAGCGGTACGTGGACGAGAGCGAGGCCAGCTTCGTCGTCCCTCCGGCGATCGCCGGCGACGAGGCGCTCGAGGGGGCGTGGCGCGCGCAGATCGAGAGTGCGCAGAGCACGTACGTCGCACTCGTGGCGCAGCTGATGGAGCGGTACGGCTGGGTGACGGACCGGGTCCACCGTCGGAAGATGGCCCGTGAGGCGGCGCGCGGCGTGCTCCCGAACTCCACGGAGACGAAGATCGTCGTGACGGGAAATGCGCGCGCCTGGCGCACGATGCTCGAGCTGCGGTCGAGCGAGGGCGCCGAGTTGGAGATCCGTCGGCTCGCGGTCGCGGTGCTTCGCGTGCTACAGGAGGAAGCGCCGGCCTTCTTCTCCGACTTCGAGATCTACCAGGCCGAGGATCGTCGCGAGGCGGCGCGCATCTCGTACCACAAAGTCTGAGCACATTCAGACGGCGTAAATTTTTTTTTCGCCGCTGAATTTCTCATTGCGCGAAAAAACCTGCGTCCATATCTTCGCCGCACTCCTCCAATGGCGTGCGACTTGCTCGCCTGTGCGTAGCAGAAGTGGCCGCGCCCGCGCCAGCGGGATTCCCCAGTAGGGACGGGATGACGCGCATCGGTTTCGCGTACAACCAGAAGCCCGAGCCCGAGGCGGCTGACGCAGCCGCGGAGCTCGCGCGCGCCGACGAGGAGCCGCCCAGTAGCGCCGGCGGCGCGCACGCGGCGGTCGCCACGCTGGTCGCTCCGGCACCGGACGACGAGTTCGCCGAGTGGGACTCCGCCGAGACGATCGACGCCGTCGCCCGCGCGCTCGCGCGGCACGGCGAGGTGATTCGCCTCGAGGCGCGCGACGACTTTCCCGAGCGGCTGCGTGCGGAGCGCCCCGACATCGTCTTCAACATCGCCGAAGGACTGCGCGGCCCGAACCGCGAGGCACACGTCCCGGCGATCTGCGAGTTCTACGGCGTCCCTTACTCGGGCAGCGACCCGTTCACGCTGGCGCTCTGCCTCGACAAGGCGCGCACCAAGGAGATCCTCCGGGCCAACAACGTCCCGACCGCGGACTGGATGCTCGTCCGCTCCGTCGCGGACATCGAAGCGGCGATCGCTCGGCAGTGGAGCTTCCCGCTGTTCGCGAAGCCGGTGCACGAGGGCTCGTCGAAGGGAATCACAGAGCGCAATCTCGCGGCGGACGCCGACGCGCTCCGCGCGATCGTCGGCGATCTCCTCGCGCGCTACCAGCAGCCGGTGCTCGTCGAGCGCTTCCTGCCCGGCGCCGAGTTCACCTGCGGCGTCCTCGGGAACGGCGCCACGGCGCGCGTGCTGCCGATCGTCGGGATGAACTTCGGCGCGCTCCCCGTCGGCGCGCTGCCGATCTACGGCTTCGAAGCGAAGTGGCTCTGGGACCGACCGGAGAATCCACTCGCGATCTTCTCGTGCCCGGCTGTGATCTCGGACCTGTTGCGCGCCGAGATCGAGCACGTGGTCCTCCGAGCGTACGACGTGCTCGGCTGCCGCGACTGGTCGCGCGTGGACGTGCGACTCGATGCGAACGGGCGCGCGAACATCGTGGAGGTGAACCCGCTGCCGGGGATCCTGCCGGATCCGGCGGACAACTCGTGCCTGCCGAAGGCCGCGCGCGCAGCGGGGCTCGACTACGACGCGCTCATCGGCGCCGCGCTCGAGGCCGCGGCGACGCGCCAGGGCGTGCAGCTCGGGAGCGCGGCGTGAAGATCGCCATCCTGTTCGACGGCGCGAGCGCGTTCGCCGAATCTCCCGATCAGGAGATCATCGGGACGGTGGAGGCCGTGGCCAGGTCGCTGGTGCCCGAAGGCAACTCCATCGTCCGCATCCCCGTGCACCCGGACTCGAAGTGGGTGGACAAGCTCCGTCGCGCGCGCGTCGATCTCGTCTTCAATCTCTGCGAATCGATCGACGGCGTGGCCGCGCTCGAGCCGGCGGTGATCTCCGTGCTCGAACTGCTCGGGCTGCCGTACTCGGGGAGCTCGAGCTGGACGACCACGCTCTGCCTGCGCAAGCACATCGTCAACGCCGCGCTCGAACGCGCGGGGCTTCCGGTGCCCAAGTTCGCCGTGGTCCGCCGCGGCAGTGCGATCCCATCGGTGGGATTCCCGGCGATCTGCAAGCCGGCCGCGGAGGACGCGTCGATCGGCGTGGAGCAGCGCTCCGTCGTGCGGACCTCGCGCGAGCTCACCGAGCGCGTGAGCTCGATGCTCGAGCGGTGGGACGAGGTACTGGTGCAGAAGTACGTGCAGGGCCGCGAGGTCAATGTCGGCATCCTCGGTGACTCCGTCCTCCCGATCGCCGAGATCGATTTCGGCCGCATGCCGAAGGGGATGTGGCGGATCGTCACCTACCGCTCCAAGTGGGAGGATGGCTCGGACGAAGATCTCGGCGCCGCGCCGCTCTGCCCGGCGCGCCTGCCAGCCGGCGTGGCGGCACAGCTGCGGAAGATCGCCGTCTCGGCCTGGCGCATCGTCGGCGGCACGGGCTATGGTCGCGTGGACCTGCGCATCGACGAGCGCGGCCGGCCGTGGATCCTCGAGGTGAACGCCAATCCGGATTTCTCGCCGACGGCGGGACTCGCGCGGATGGCGCGCGTCGCCGGCATCGACTACGCCGCGATGGTCCGACAGATCTGCGAGCTCGGGCTCGAGCGCGCTCGCGAGGGGATGACGACCGCGGAGCGATGGGAGCTCGCGTCGCGGCTGTCGGGTGTCGCGCCGGCGTCGACAGAGCCGGATCTCTTCCCCGCCGGCGAGGCATAGCGTGGAGATCCGGCTCGGCCCCCTGCGTCCTCGTGATCGTGCGCGCGTTGCCGAGTTGCTCGTGTCCACTGGTGTCTTCTCCGACGAAGAGGTCGCCGTCGCGCTGCAGCTGTTCGACGGCTGTGTGGACGCCCGCGCCGGAGGCGCGGGCGATGCGGCCGCGCCGGACTACGAGTTCACAGGAGCGTTCGAGGGGAAGCAGCTGCTCGGCTACGCGTGCGCCGGCCCGACGCCGGCAACAGACGGCACGTTCGACTTGTATTGGCTTGCAGTGGATCCGGCGGTTCAGGGCAAGGGCGTCGGGCGCTCGATCGTCCGCGACGTGGAGCGTCAGCTCCGCGAGCGGGGCGCGAGGATGTTGCTCGTCGAGACTTCATCCCGTCCCGACTATTCGAAGACCAGGGCGTTCTACGCCCGATGCGGCTATACGGAGGCCGCACGCATCCGAGACTTCTACGCCCCGGCCGACGACCGGATCATGTTGACCACACGCCTCACCACACGAGAGCGCGGAGCAGCGACGCGATGAGCGACTGGCAGAAGATTCTGCGTGACGAGAGCATCAGCACGCTCGAGGAGCTCAAGACGTACGTGGCCGAGCGGTTCGGCTACGAAGCGGCCGAACGGGAGATCGACGTCGAGGCCCTCAAGCCGGCGTTCGACAACTTCCAGATGCGGATCACCCGGGAGTCGCTCTCCCAGATCACCGAGGTCGGTGACGCGAACTGGAATCAGTTCATCCCGACCGTGCAGGAGCTCGAGATCGTCGACGGCGTGATCGACTCCCTCGACGAGGACGGCGATTCACCGGTGCCGAACATCACGCACCGCTATCCCGATCGCGTGCTCTTCCTCGTGAGCCCGGTCTGCGCGAGCTACTGTCGCTTCTGCACGCGGCGCCGGAAGGTGGGCGATCCGGAGAAGATCCCGCTCAACCAGTACGAGTCGGCGTTCGAGTACATCGCGGCGCACCCCGAGGTGCGCGACATCATCCTGTCGGGCGGCGACCCGATGATGCTGTCGGACCGCCGGCTGGAGTACATCCTCCAGCGGCTGCGCGCGATCCCGCACGTCGAGATCATCCGGCTGGGCAGCCGGATCACGTCGCACCTGCCGGAGCGCATCACGCCGGAGTTCTGTGAGATGGTGCAGAAGTACCACCCCATCTTCATGAACACGCACTTCAACCATCCGAGCGAGCTGACGCCGGCCGCGGTGGCGGCACTCGACCGGTTGAGCCGCGCGGGTGTCTCGCTCGGCTGCCAGACCGTGCTGCTGCGGGGCGTCAACGACGACCCGAAGGTCATGATGAAGCTCATGCACGAGCTACTGAAGGCGCGCGTGCGGCCCTACTACATCTACATGGCCGACCAGGTCGCGGGGGGCGAGCACTTCCGCACGACGGTCCAGAAGGGGCTCGAGATCATCAAGGCGCTGCGCGGCTGGACGTCGGGCCTCGCGGTCCCGCAGTTCGTCATCGACTCCCCGGGCGGCGGCGGGAAGGTGCCGCTCCTGCCGGAATACGTGGAGGAGATCAACGACGACGAGGTGATCTTCCGTAACTACGAGGGGAAGCGGTTCAGCTACAAGCAACCGCGGCCGACGAACGTGCCGAGCGAGGTGCCGATGATCGCCGCGGAAGTGAGCGACGTCGTGCCGATCGAGGCTGGAAAGGCAGCGAAGAAGGGACGCACCGCACGACGGAGGAAGTCAGCGAACGGCTGATCGACCACCGAGCCACGTCGCGGTCCGGGCCGCGACGCGTGCTACACGCGCCCGAGGCGCTCGCTGATCGCGGCGAGCGTCTCGGGCGCGATGGCGTAGGTGTGTGACTCCGCCGGGTAGTGGCCGGCGCGCACGTCCTCGGCCCAGCGGCGGGCACCGTCCTCGAGCACAGCGCGTCCCTCCGCGTAGCGCTTCACGAACTTCGCCGCGTGCCCCTCGCCGAGGCCGAGGAGGTCGTGGAAGACCAGCACCTGCCCGTTGACCCCCGCCCCCGCCCCGATGCCGATCACCGGGATGCCGACTCGCTCGGTGATCAACGTCGCGACGGCGGCGGGCACCGCCTCGACGACGAGCGCGGCGCAGCCGGCTGCCTCGAGCGCGATCGAGTCGGCGATGATCCCGAGCGCGTGCTCGACGTCGCGTCCCTGCGCGCGGTAGCCGTCCGGCGTGACGACCGACTGCGGCAGCAGCCCGACGTGTCCGACGACCGGGATGCCGGCAGCGACGATCGCGCGGACGCGCGGGATCATGTCGCCCGCGCCTTCCAGCTTCACCGCGTCGCAGCCGCCCTCATCGACGAACCGTCGTGCCGTGGCGACGGCGATAGCGTCGCTCGGCTCGTAGCTGCCGAAGGGCAGATCACCGACGAGCGGGACGGCATCGACTCCGCGGCGTGCGGCGCGGGTGAGCACGAGCAGCTCATCGATCGAGATCTCGCGCGTCGATTGGTAGCCGAGCACCACGTTCGCCGCCGAGTCTCCGACGAGCACGACGTCCACGCCGGCCGCCTGCGCGATGCGCGCGGTGGGATAGTCGTACGCGGTGAGCATGACGATCGGGATGCCCTGCTCCCGCAGTGCCGCGAGCGTCGGAAGCGCGGACGGACCGGCGGCGCTCGGCGCCGTTCGAGAAGCGAGACTCATGATGCGGCTGGAGGAGAGACGATCACGTTGTCGATCAGCCGGACGTCGCCGACGCGAGCAGCGATCGCCACGAGTGTCCGTCCGTCGAGGTGCGCCACCGGATCGAGCGTGTCGGCGGAGACCGCCTCGAAGTATTCGGGGTCGATCCCGGCCTCACTGAGGATCCGTCCTGCCTCATGAATCGCGTGGCGCAGGTCGCGCTCGCCCGAGGCGACGCGTGCTTCGACGTCGTGCAGGGCACGCGCGATCGCCGGTGCACGACGCCGCGCCTCGGGGTCGAGGCGGGCGTTGCGGCTCGACATGGCGAGTCCATCAGGCTCGCGAACCGTTGGACAGATCTCGACGCGCACCGGGATGTCGAGGTCGCGAACGAGAGCGGCGATGATGAGCGCCTGCTGGGCGTCCTTCTGGCCGAAGAACGCATCGTCCGGCTGCACCATGTTCAGCAGCTTCGTCACGACCGTGGCCACGCCCCTGAAGTGGGCGGGCCCACGCATCGCTCCCTCGAGCGGCGCGGACAGCCGCGCGACCTCCACCGTCGTCGCGAAGCCGGGAGGATAGACCTCTTCCGGCGTGGGCGCGAAGAGCAGATCGACTCCAACGGAGCCTGCAAGCTCGGCGTCGCCTGTCTCGTCACGCGGATACCGCGCGAGGTCGCCCGGATCGTTGAACTGTTTCGGGTTCACGAAGAGCGAGACCACGACGAAGCCCGTCACCTCGCGGGCGCGGCGCATGAGCGCGAGATGCCCCTCGTGGAACGCGCCCATGGTGGGCACGAGTCCGATCCGCTTGCCGGCGCGGCGCGCCGCGCGGACTGCGTCGCGCAGCTCGGCGATGGTACGCGCGATTCTCACGCGGCGTCCGTCGCCGGCGCGACGGCGAGCTCGCGCGTTGCCGCCGCGAGCGCATCCCAGAGGGGCAGCATGTCGGGCGCAGACTCGGTGATGGCGTCGCGCTGACGCGACGCCGTGGCGAGATCCCCTCGCGCGATGGGCCCCGTGAGCGCGGCGCGCGCGCCCTGTCGCGCCCAGTTGTCCACCGTGGCGCGCACGAGCGGGACGAGCGCCTCCCGCTCGAGGCCGACGAGCATCGCCAGCCGCTCGGCCGCTCCCTCGACCGTGACGAGGAAGTTGGAGGCCAGCGAGGCGGCCGCGTGATAGAGGGCACGCTGCTCGCGCGGGACGAGCCTCACCTGCATGCCGAGCTGGCCGGCGAGTGCGCGCGCGGCATCGATCGCTCCGTCGCTGCTGCCGTCGATCGCGCAGTAGGCGCCGGTGAATGGCGCCCCCGCACCGACCACGCTGAGCAGCGGGTGCATCGAGAAGCGCTCATGCGGGGCGAGGAGATCGAGCGGGGCCGACGCGCTCACGTGTCCGACGATGGGTCCCGGCTCGATGACGGAGCTGGCCGCGGCGATCTCGCGATCGGGGACACAGATCAGGACGATGTCGGCCCCGGGGCTCGTCTCGCCGCGCCCGAATGGCCCGTGCACTTCGGCTCCGGACTCGCGGAGTGCGGCAGCGAGCGCGGATCCCATGCGGCCGCGGCCGATGATGGCGATCGAGGGCATGCCCGAATGTACTCTCTGAACTGCGACTGAAGTACCGAGCGCGCCCAGGGGTCAGACACCTTCGGTACACCTCGGTGTCTGACCCCGAGATCTGACCCCGAAGCGCCAAGGGGTCAGACACCTTCGGTGTCTGACCCCGGTGTCTGACCCCAACGGTGGTCAGTGGGCGGCTGCCTCCTGCGACTCCTGGGCAGTCTCCTGGATCACGCGCTGGGCGGCCTCGCCCGGCATCTCCTCGTAGCCGCGGAACTCGCGACGGAGTCGCGCGCGGCCGTGCGTCATGGACTGAAGTGCGCTGGCGTAGAGATGCAGCTCCGCCTGCGGGACGATCGCGCGAACGCGAGTTCCCCTCAGGTCTGCCGCCGCGGACTCCGTCCCGAGGATCTGGGCGCGCCGCGACGAGAGGTCGCCGAGCACGTCACCGAGACAGTCGTCGGGGATGACGATCTCCACCTCGTCGAGCGGCTCGAGCAGCACCGGTCGCGCCTTCGGCGCCACCGTCTTGAAGGCGAGGATCCCCGCCATCTTGAACGACATCTCGTTCGAGTCCACGGTGTGATACGAGCCGTCGAACAGCTCCACCTTGAAGTCGACGAGTGGGTAGCCCGCGAGGACGCCGCGTTCGGCCGCCTCGTGGATTCCCTTCTCGACGGCGGGAATGAACTTGCTCGGGATCGACCCGCCGACGATCTGATCCTCGAACTTGATGCCGTCGCCGCGTGGCGCGGGACCGATGCGCACCCAGCAATCGCCGAACTGCCCGCGTCCGCCCGACTGCTTCTTGTGCCGCCCCTGCCCTTCGGCGCGCGCACGGATCGTCTCGCGATAGGCGATGCGCGGCCGGCGCAGCTCGGCCGCGACGCCGAACTTGCGTCTCAGCTTCGCCAGCGCGACCTCGAGATGGCGCTCACCGAGGCCCGTCACGAGCGTCTCGTGCGTCTCGGCGCTCCACTGTGAGGCGAAGCTCGGATCCTCGTCGTGCAGACGATGGAGTCCGGACTGCAGCTTCTCCTCGTCGGCGCGGTTCACCGGGGAGATCGCCATCTGCACGAGCGGCTCCGGGAAGGCGACCTGAGGGAGCCGGACGGGATGCGCGCGACTCGACAACGTGTCGTTCGTGTGCGTGTTGCGGAGCTTCGCGACACAGCCGATGTCTCCGGCGTGGAGGCGCGTGATCTCAGGGCGATCTCGCCCCTGCATCACGGAGAGGTGATTCAGCTTCTCGGCGCCGGCGCGCGTGGCATTGAACACCTCGTCGCCACTGGCGACGGAACCGGAGAGAACGCGGAAGAGGCTCACGTCGCCGACGTGCGGTTCGCTCTGCGTCTTGAAGACCAGCGCGGCGAAGGGCGCGTCGTCCTTCGCGTGGATCTCGACCGTGTGGTCGCCCTCGGCGCCGACGAATGCGTGAATCTCTTCCATCTCGTACGCGCTCGGCATCAGCTCCACGATCGTGGAGAGCACCGCGCGCGTCCCGTAGTTGTGCGTGGACGAGACGCAGAAGAGGGGGAAGAGCTCCATCCGCTTCATCGCGTCCTTCATGGCGCGGATCGCTTCGTCCCGTCCGATCTCGCCGCCGTCGAGGTAGCGCTCGAGCAGGGAGTCGTCCGTCGCGGCGATCGTCTCGATCAACTCGGCGTAGTAGCGATCGAATTGCGGCTGAACCTCGGGTGGCACCTCGGTCTCCTCGTACGCGCCGGTCCTGGTGCCGCGCGCGTAGACGTGCGCCTTCTTGTCGAAGAGGTTGACGATGCCGTGAAAGTCGGGCCCTTCGCCGACGGGCACCTCGATCGGGATCACCTTGTTCGTCAGGCGCGATTTGATCTGCTCGTAGATCGCGTCGAAGTTCGCGTTCTCCTTGTCCATCATCGTGACGACGAAGAGCACCGGGTCGCCGCGCGAGACCGCTTCCTGGAACATGCGCTCCGTGCCGACCTCCACGCCGGAGGTGGCGCCGATCACGCAGAGGGCACCGTCGGCAGCCGCGAGCCCGGCGATGGCGTCGCCCTGGAAGTCGAGGAATCCTGGTGTGTCGATCAGGTTGATCTTCGTGTCCATCCACTCGGCGAAGGCGCAGCCGAGATTGATGGAGTATCCCCGCTCGACCTCCTCCGGCGCGGAGTCCGTGAGCGTGGTGCCGTCGCTGATGGTGCCGTGGCGTTTACTGGATCCGGACACGAAGGCGAGCGCATCGACCAGACTGGTCTTGCCGCTCGCCCCGTGTCCGACCACCGCGATGTTGCGAATCTCCGATCCCTGATACTCTCGCATGCGTGGGCCCTCACTGCTGGCTATGAGAGTGTGCCGATGCGTGGAGCGGCACGGAGCCACGCTCGCAGCGCGTCGTCGCCGGCTTCGGAGAGGGCGTGCGGGTCCACGAACAGAGCGCGCACGGACTGGCGCCCATCGCTGATACAGCGAAAAACGAGGGCGCCGTCCAGTGCGTCGCGCTGCTCGAGCGCGGCGCTCCAGAGGCGCCCTTCGTCGTCGGTGAACACGCGCTCGCCCCCGGACCGCCGGTTCGGCGCGATACGTATGGTGGCTCTCTGCACCCCTCCACCTCGTGTGTCGTGCGTTAAGACATGCGGGACGAGCGAGGGAGTGTCAAGCGGGGTTTTTCCGAGCGAACTGGAGGGGCGCGGGAGCCTGCCGGCCACAAACGTAGAGGGGCCCGCTGAACCAGCCGGACCCCCTCCCGTTATGTCCCGATTGTTCTGACGAAGCAGGGTTCGTCGCGATCAGTCTCCGTCGTAGTCGAATGCGAGACCGTCCGCCTCGCGCAGGCGGTCGAGCACCGACTCGAGAGGAGCGAAGACCGGCGCGGTGAGGCCGATGATCGGACCGAGCGAGACCGTGATGGCGCGGCGTGCGCCTTCCGGCCAGTCGGGCATCGAGAGTCCGGCGACGAGACGCCGGATCAGGTGACCGCACTCACTCAGAAGTTGTGACGCCGTTGCATGAAGGATCTCGAGCGGGATCTCGAGCTCGCGGCTGACGAGCTGTCCCGTTCCTGCGTCGCGCCAGGCGGCGTCGCCAATGGCGCCGCGCTCGGCCCACACGCCGAGATGGCGAATGGCGTCGACGTTCTCATGCCCCGCGCCTGTCCGATGCGACTCGACGGCCGCGGCGAGCGCCAACGCGAGCAGCTCCACGTTCGGCACGCCATACAGTGTCACCACGTCGCGCGCCGCGCGTTGTGGCGCGAGCGCAGACGGCGCGGTGTTCACATGCGCGAGCACCGGCGAGTGATTGGGGCTTTCCTCGAGCATGACGAGGACGTCCATACCCCCTCCTGAAAAGTGTCCTGTTCGGCCGCCGTATGTACAACACACGACGGACGCGATCAGGTGAAGGATTCGACGCCAGACTGGGGCGACGAGCCTCCCCATCGAGAACACGACGAACTCGGCAAAGTTCCGGGCCGATCGTCACGTGCATGTCGCGCACATGTCCCGAAGAAGGAACGATGCGCGGCGAGCGTTGAGCTAGAAGCGGCGTGCGCTCGCGCCGGGAGAAAAAGCAAGGCGCATGCCCAGCACCAGAGCGCCTGCCAGCGTGATATAGAGCGCACGCAACTCCCCCAACGAGAGGAGTGCGGAGAGCCCACCATCGATGCGGGCTGCTACGTGCACGTGGAAGAAGTAGCCAACGACAGCTACTCCTGCTGCCGCAATGATCTCACGGAGCGTGCGCTGCGATGGTGAGAGCCACGCGACGAGGATTCCCGCCACCGCGCTCAATGCAAGCACCACCAGAACCCCGATGATCGTCACATTCCCAAAGCCCCATACAAAGCCCCATACACCGTCGGCACGCGTGCCAACCACGGCGTATGCTGTGGCGTTGAGTGGACGAAATGCGGTACCGCTGCGACGCCCGATGCCGATGAGCAGCCCGATGATCGCGGCCGCAGCAACGAGCCCGGCCGCGATGCCGCGTTGAAGCATCGAAGGCGCGCTCAGGGGCGCCTCAGCGGCGCGATGTACCGGCGGTGGTGCGAGCCAGGGCTGGGTCACCTTCGAAAGGAATCGCGAGCGGCGAGAGCGCGGTAGTGGCGAATGAGACCATGCGATGGGCCGAAACGGCGAGCGCGTCCGCCGGCCTTGCCGGCGGACGCGCGCGCCGTTTCGGCCGATCGCAAGGTATCATTCGCCACTACCGCGC
>DASVNI010000147.1:0-12313 GCA_036383935.1 Gemmatimonadaceae bacterium
GCTTCGAGGGCGGGCTCGTGGTGGAGATGCAGTCTCCCGATCGCGAGCTTCGCGAGAAGTTGTATGCGCGCTTCCTGAGTGCCGCGGATCCCGCGGCGCATCCGACGTTGCTCGCGTATCTCGCCGAGTGGCCGGCGGCGAGCGTGCGCGAGGTGATCGGCACGGTGAACCGGCTGTTGGCCGCAGCCGATCTCGCGAACGTGGAGCTCAGTCTCGATCTCGCGCGCTCGGAGCTCGAGCCGGCGGGCGGCACGCGCCCCACCGCGCCGACCACCGTGCGCGCCGCGGCAGACACGTTCTTCCTCGACGACGAAAAGGTGTTGTGGGATTGGCCCGAGGTTTCGGCACGCCTCATCGAGGAGCTCCGATGATGGAGGCGCGCCATGGCCATTAAGGGCTCGCTCAAGGAGGCCAGCCTCCCCGACGTGCTCCAGCTTCTCTCCATGGGAAAGAAGTCGGGGTGCCTCTCGGTCACGCACCGGAACAACTTCGGTTACATCTATTTCGATCGCGGGCGCATCTCGTACGCGTCGATCGTGAATCGGCGCGACCGCCTCGGCGACAACCTCGTCAAGGCGGGCTCGATCACCAAGGCGCAGCTCGACAGCGCGATCGCCGCGCAGTCGGCGCACACTGACAAGCGACTCGGCGAGCTGCTCGTCGCGCAGGGTGCGATCACGCGTGAGGCGTTGCACGAGCAGATCAAGCTCCAGATCGAGGAAGCGGTCTACTTCCTGTTCACGTGGAAGGAGGGGACGTTCAACTTCGAGGGCGACGTCGCGCCGGAGGAGCAGGACTTCCTCGTCTCGATCAATCCGGAGTCGCTCCTGCTCGAGGGCGCGCGACGCGTCGACGAGTGGAGCCTGATCGAGAAGAAGCTCCCGAGCTTCGACCTCGTCTTCGATCTCGATCGAAAGAAGGTGGAGGAGAGCGAGGTGGAGCTGACGCGGGAGCAGGAGGTCGTGCTCGCGCTGATCGATGGTCGGCGCGACGTCGCGACGGTGATCGAGGACTCGGGCCTCGGCGAGTTCGACGTCGGGAAGTCGATCTACGGGCTGATCACCGCGGGCTACCTGCACAAGATCGGGCGCTCGAAGCCGGCTGAGCCGGCGGTGAGCGACTCGCGCGTGGACGAGCACAGGAATCTGGGCGTTGCATTCTATAAGACGGGCATGCTCGACGAGGCGATGCGCGAGTTCCGCCGCGTCGCCGAGCTGCGCGAGCAGGACTCGGCGTCGCGGTTCTACATCGGCCTCGCGCTCTCGCGGCAGGGGAAGTGGGAAGAAGCCGTGACGGCGTTCAAGGAGTGCGTCGCCCAGCCTGGCGCGCGCGCCTCGGCGTTGCACAACCTCGCGTACGCGCTCGAGCGGCTCGGTCGCTACGACGAAGCGCAGACGGCACTCGCGGAGGCGGTGCGGCGCGGTGGCATGAAGGATCCGCGCATCCAGACATCGGTCGGCGTCATCGTGCTGCGCATGGGTGACGTCGCGGGCGCGGACCAGGCGCTCCAGGTGGCGCGGCCGCTGTTCGGCACGCGTCCCCCGACGGCGGCGTGGTTCCACTACGCGGCGCTCACGGCGGCGCTGCTCGGCGAGCTGGATCGCGCGGTCGCGCTGTTGCAGGAAGGAGTCACCGCGCATCCGCATGCGGCGGCCCTGCACAACAATCTCGCGGCCGTGCACGAACGTCGCGGCTACCACCCCGAGGCACTGCAGGCGGCGGAGCGCGGCGTGCTCGAGGACGCCGGTCTCGCCCAGCTGCACAAGAACCTCGGCGACTGCCAGTATCGCGCGGCACGCTATGACGACGCACTCGAGTCGTTCCAGCGGGCCGTGAAGATCAATCCGCAGCTCGGCGACGACGTGTGGCTCAAGCTGGGCAACATCCGCTTCAAGCGGCAGGAGCGCGACGAAGCGGTGCGCTGCTGGGAGCAGGCGCTCGCGCTCGATCCGGACAACGCGATCGTGCGCACCAACCTCGGCGCGGTACGGCAGGTCCTGTGATCGCGCCCGCCGATCTCTCCGACGCCGCCTTCACGGCGCTCACCGTGAAGATCGCTGCCGATCGTGGCTTCGGCTGCGCGAGCTACAAGGACAAGTGCCTGCGCCGCCGCATTGCGGTGCGCATGCGGGCGCGTGGCGTGCACTCGTACGCCGACTACGCGCGCGTGCTGGACAACGATCACGCCGAGTACGACAAGCTGCTGGACGCGCTGACGATCAACGTCACGAAGCTGTTCCGGAATTGGGAGACGTACACCGTGTTGCGCGAGCGGGTGGTGCCCGCGCTCGCGGCGCTTCCCGATCCGGTGCTCAACGTCTGGAGCGCGGGTTGCTCGTCGGGGGAGGAGCCGTACTCGCTGGCCGCGCTCTTTCACGAACACGGCGAACGCAGCGGAACCACCGCGATCGCGGAACGCCGCGTCCGCGTGCTCGGCAGCGACATCGACGCGCGATCGCTCGAGGCGGCGGAGCGCGGGGCGTTCGAGGAGAGCGATTTCAGCGAGACGCCGCGTGATCTGCGGCGCCGCTACTTCGCGCCCGAGGCACCGTTCACTATCGCCCCCGAGGTGCGCCGCATGGTGCGCTTCGAGCGGCGCGACCTCCTCGCCGAGGCGCCGCCGCCGGGACCGCTCCATCTCATCTGCTGTCGCAATGTCCTGATCTACTTCGATCGCGAGACGCAGGAGCGTCTCTTCCAGAAGTTCCGCGACGCGCTCGCCCCGACGGGATTCCTCGTCCTGGGGAAGGTCGAGACGCTTCTGGGCGCGGCACGCACTCGTTTCGCGGCCGTCGACGGTCGCGAGCGCATCTTCCGGCCAACGTGAGCACCCTCATCGCAGACGTTCGGGTCAAGGTCGCCGACTACGCGGTCCGGCGCGGCAACGACATCATCTCCACGATCGGACTCGGATCGTGCGTCGCCATCGCGCTGTACGATCGCGAGTCGCGAGCGGGCGGGCTCGCGCACATCCTGCTGCCGAGCATGGCGATGTCGCGCGAGACGTCCAACCCGGCGAAGTTCCCGGAAACGATCGTCCCGGTGATGCTCGCCGAGATGCGCGCGCTCGGCATGGCGCCAAACGCGAAGGTGGTGGCCAAGATCGCCGGCGGCGCGAGCATGTTCGGCCAGCTCGTGAACGGCACGGGGATCAACGTCGGCGAGCGCAACGTCATCGCCACGAAGGAAGCGCTGGCGAAAGCGAAGGTCGAGCTCATCGCGGAGGACACGGGGCTCGACTACGGGCGCAGCGTCTACTTCCATCTCACGGATGGGCGCCTGGAAGTGCGATCCCTCAAGAAGGGAGATCGTGTCCTCTAGGGCACCTGCGACGGTGCTGGTCGTCGACGACAGCGCGTTCATGCGCCGCGTCATCGGCGAGATCATCGACGGCTCACCCGACTTCAAGGTCGTCGGCACGGCGCGGAACGGCCACGAAGCAATCCGGCAGTTGCACGCGCTCGAGCCGGACATCGTGACGCTCGACGTCGAGATGCCCGAGCTCGATGGCGTGCAGACGCTCGGCTACATCATGAGTGAGGCGCCGCGCGCCGTCGTGATGCTGAGCGCCGCCGGCACGCAGGGCGGCGTGGATCTCACCCTCCGCTGCCTGGAGCTCGGCGCCGTCGATTTCGTGCGCAAGCCTTCGGGGCCGATCAGCCCCGACCTCGCGAGCGTCGCCGACACGCTGCTCGCCGCGCTCCGCGCCGCCACGCAGGTGAACCTGAAGGGCGTGCAGCTGCTCGCGCGCCCGCGCTTCGTCACCCAGCCGCCCGCGGTGCGGGAGCGCAGCGAGGCCACCGTCGCCGTCGCCATCGCGACCTCCACCGGCGGCCCGCGCGCCCTCGCCGAAGTCATCCCCGCGCTTCCCGGCGACCTGCTCGCCGCGGTGCTCGTCGTCCAGCACATGCCGGCCGGCTTCACGCGCAGCCTCGCCAACCGTCTCGACGGCATGAGCGAGCTTCGCGTGACGGAGGCCGAGCACGGCGAGCCGGTGGTGGTGAACCGCGTCTACCTCGCGCCCGGCGGACTGCACATGCGCGTCGCGACCAGTGGGCCCGGAAGGTGGACGATCGCCCTCGATGACACGCCGGCCCGACACGGCGTACGCCCCTCGGCCGACCGGCTGTTCGAGTCGGTCGCCACGGAGTTCGGGCGGGCGAGCATCGGCGTCGTTCTCACCGGGATGGGCAAGGACGGGGCAGAAGGTCTCAAGGCCATCCGCGGCGCCGGTGGGGCGGGAGTGGTGCAGGACCGGGCGACCTCCACGATCTACGGCATGCCGCACGCGGCCCTCCTGCGGGCTGGCGCGGAGCGGGTCGTCGGCCTGTCGGAGGTCGCCCCGACGATCGTCGACCTGCTCTCGCAGCGGGCGGTGCCGTAACGCCCGGTCCCCCGTGCTCGTCGTTTTCAGAGCAGGGACAGCGCCTCTCACGAATGCCCAGGAAAAAGAAGACTCCCGCCGAATCACCCGACGCCGTCGCGGCGCGCGCACTCGCTGAAGTCGAGGCGCGCGCTGCGGCTGCGCACGCGCACGCGCTCGCCGAGGCCGAGGCAGCCGCCGAAGCGGCGAGCGGGGAGGCCGCCGCAGACGAGGCGTCGCCCGCCGTGATCGCGTCGCGCATCTCGGGTCCGCGCAGCGCCGCGAGCTGGAACGAGGACGAGGATGACGACGAGGACGACGAGGATGACGAGGACGCGTACGACGATCGTTGGGACGACGCGTCGTACTCGCACCATCGCGGACCGCGACGTCCGCTGCGCGATCGCGCGCGCGGCCGAAGCGGCGTGGTGGAGCTGCTCATGTTCCGGATCGCCACGGAGCGGTTCGCCGTCGAGCTCTCGTCCGTCGAAGAAGCGATCGATCTCCCCGAGGTGCATCACGTACCGGAGATGCCCTCCGCGATGGTCGGCGTGATCACGGTGCGTGGCGCGCTGACTCCCGTGTTCACCCCCGACGATGCGCTCGGCGTCCGCGTCGAACACCGGAGTGCCGCCCTGATCTTCCGATCGCCGCGCGGCCGCTTCGCCCTCGCGCTCGACGACGTGGACGACGTCATGACGCTCGACCTCTCGCAGCTGCGCGACGCGCCAGGCGTCGACGGCAGCGACCCGGTCGTGCTCGGCGTGGCGCGCACTGAAGGCAGCATCGTCGCCCTCGTCGATGCGGAAGCGCTCGTCGAGGCATGTCAGGCCATTCCCGTTCCGGAGCTCGCATGAAAGTCGAAGCGAACAAGCTCGTCACCTTCCGGCTCGGCGATGACCTCTTCGCCGCCGACATCTTCTCCGTCGAGCGCGTGCTGCGTTACGCCGCCCCGACCTCCGTGCCGGACATGCCGGCCTACATCGAAGGGGTCATCGACTATCAGGGGCGCGTGGTGCCGATCGTCAATCTGCGCCGGCGATTCGAGATGCCCGATGTCGAGGTGCGCAACGAGACGCGGATCCTCATCCTGCACGGCGGCGGCGAATGGATCGGCGCGGTCGTCGATTCCGTCACCGCGGTCACGCCATTCGATCCAGCGGCCGTCGCGCCGCCGCCGAAGCTGTTCCGCGGACTCGCGGCCGAATACCTCAAGGGCATCGTGCGCATGGGGGAGAAGCTCGTGATCTTCCTCGACGTCGAGAAGCTGCTCTCCTCCACCGAGCGCATCGCGCTCGACGAGGCGGAGGCCGTGGCGAATGGGTGATTGGGCCGCCGCGTACCGCGAGCGGTTGCAGGCGCTCGCGGCGCGGTTGGATGGGCCCGATGCATCGCAGCAGCGGGAAGCCCTGAAGGGCGAGTTGATCGCGCTCGGCAAGAGCCTCGAGCGGGATCTCGCCGAGCTCGCGTCGCTGAAAGACGAGGCGAAGAGCCTCGTCGAGAAGTGGAAGTCGCTGAAGCTCACGACCGCGCCCGCATTCGAGGCGGAGCGCCCCGTCGTCGCCGATCACATCGGCGCGTCCACCTTCATCGAGAAGGGCTGGAGCCGCATCTCGCTCGGCGACTACGCCGGCGCCGAGGAGTCGCTGAGCAAGGCGTTGCAGCTCGCCCCGAACGATCCGCAGGCCGAGTCACTCCTCGGCTGGGCGCAGATGCTCCAGGAGAAGTACGACGACGCGCTGATGCAATTCCAGAAGGTGCTCATGCGCGAGCCGGGCAACGCGCTGGCCCGCATCAACGTCGGCTACATCTGCCTGAAGAAGGGGATCTTCGGCGAGGCGATCGAGCACCTCTCGAAGGCCATCCGGTTGGACAACGACCGCAAGGCCACGCTGTACGCGCACTTCTATCTCGGCCTGGTGTATCTCGAGAGAGACATGTTCGAGGACGCGCAGACCTTCTTCCAGAAGTCGCTGGCGCTCGGACCGAACCTGATCGAAGCGTACTACGAGCTCGGGCGCGCCTACTGGTACAACGGCCAGCGCAGGGAAGCGATGCAGACGTGGCGCGACGGGTTCGCGGCGAACAAGTTCAACCCGTGGGGAAAGCGGTGCGCCGAGGTGCTGCAGACCGTGGAACAGGGCGGGGAGCCGTAGCCATCGGTCGCTGGCTGCGTCGCGCCGGCGTGTCGTTGGCGCTCGCGGCCTGCCTCGTCCATCGCGCCGGCGCCCAGGACGACGCGCCCCGGCGGATCGACGTCGGCCGGTTCACCGCCGTCTTCTTTCCTGCTGACGAACGCCTCGCCCGCACCCTGCTGGAGGGGGCCGCCCGGAACGACAGCTTCCCCTGGCTCCCTCGCCCGCGGCAACACGTGCTGATCGCGATCGCGCCCGATGCGCGGCGCTTCCACCAGTGGGCCGGCCCCGGAGCGCCCGAGTGGGGGGTGGCGCTCGCCTTCCCGGCCACGCGGCGGGTGATCCTTCAGGGGCGGAGCGCCGGCTCCGACGTCGGAGATCCCCAGGAGACCCTGCGGCACGAGCTCGCCCATCTCGCCCTCCACGAACGGCTTGGCGACCGGCCGCCTCGCTGGTTCGACGAGGGCTACGCGTCGGTCGCGGCGCGCGAGTGGCGACGCGACGACGTCCTGGCGGCCAACGTCGCGCTCGCGCTGCGCGGGACCCCCTCGCTCGACCAGCTCGAGCAGAGCTTCGAGGAGGGGAGCACGGCCGCCCAGTCCGCCTATGCGCTCAGCTATCGCGCCGTGACCGAGCTCGCGTCGCTCGACCCCGAGCGCGGGCTCACGCTGCTGTTCCAGTACTGGGAGAACGGACGTAACCTCGATTCCGCGGTGCGACAGGCGTTCGGGATGACGCTGAATGGATTCGAGCAGGAATTCCAGCAGCGAACGCGGCGGCGATATGGTGCGCTGGCGCTGTTCGCCGACCTGTCGCTGATGTTCCTCGTGACGTCGATCTTTCTGCTTCCCTTCTTCGCCTCGCGCCGCGCTCGCGACCGGCGCCGGCTCCGCGAGATGCTCGAGGCCGACGCCATCGCCGAGCGAGCGGAGCGGGACTCGATTCTCGCGGCTCTGCTCGGGATTTCGGCGGCGGTTCCCGACGGTTCCGAGGCTCAGGAAGCACCCCCGGCGACGCCCGCAGCCGGTGACGGACGGGAGGCTCGGCCGGGGCGGTCGGCGGAGCCCTCAACCCGTCGAGACGACGAGACGTAACCAAAGGCCAGACCGTTGCTTGACACCCTTCGGGGGGCCGGATACACTCGGTCATGGCACAAACGGATACGACGGCTCAGGCACGTCCGTGGCTCTGGTGGGGGCTCGCGATCGGTTCGATCGTGCTGGGATTTGCCGATCTTGCGCGAGGCGGGACCACCATCGCACCGGTTTTGCTCGTGCTTGGCTACTGTGTCCTCGTGCCCATCGCGATTCTGAAGTAGCGTCGGGTACGACCGACTCCCACAAAGTACGGAAGTAAGGCGAGCGCGGCCGGCAGGGGCTTCGCTCGCACCATCGTTTACGGGCGAATAGCTCAGTTGGTCAGAGCGCCTGCCTTACACGCAGGATGTCGGGGGTTCGAGTCCCTCTTCGCCCATGCAGTAAGGCCGCCCGGGAGGGAGCTGCGGACCCTGTGCGGCAGGTCGGTGTACCCTTCGTCAACGCTTTGGAGGTTACGATCGTGAAGGTTTTGCATCGCTTTGGGCTCACGGCCACCGGTGCCGCCGTCGCCATGGCCGTTTCGGCCGCGTCGTCGGTCGCCGGTGCACAGGTTCCGCGACAGGGACCTGGGCCGGACACGAAGAGAGTCGTCGTTACGGCGTTCCGCGGTGACGTCGAGGGCGGCGTCAAGCTCGCGGACGAGATCCGCAACCGGGTCTCGAACGACTTCAACATCAAGGAGCTGATGCCGGTGTCCAAGAAGGACATCGACAACACGCTCGTCTCGTCGGGCTACACGCCGGATTCGGCGCTCGCGCCGAACGACATCAAGGAGCTCGCGAAGCTCGTTCGCGGCGACGAGGTGATCGACGGCACCGTGACGAAGGCCGGCGGCGTGTACAAGGTCAACGCGCGCCTCTTCCTGCCGCGTGATGCTGCCATCTCGCAGCCGCTCGTCAGCATCGAAAGCGCGAACCTCGGCGACATCGCCAAGCAGATCGTCCACGAGTACGACCAGGCGCGGAAGCAGATCCCGGCGAACCAGGAGTGCGAGAACGCCATCCGCCAGCAGAAGGTGGATGCCGCCATCGCCGCGGCGCGCAAGGGAATCTCGACCTACCCCAAGGCGACGATCGCGCGACTCTGCCTCGCCAGCGCGTATCAGGCCTGGAAGAACGGGCCGGATTCGACCAGCAAGCCCTGGGCGAAGGACTCGGTCTTCGCCGTCGCGACCTCGATCACCGCGCTCGACAAGCAGAGCAAGATCGCCTGGCAGCAGATCTACGACGTCGAGAAGGCCCGCGGCAATTCCCAGAAGCAGATGGAAGCGCTCGTCGGGATGATGAACTCCGATCCCACGAACGCGACGCTGCGCGAGCAGGTCATCGCGGAGCTGGTCACCTCCGGCAAGGCGACGGACGCTCTGCCCGTGATCGACAATCTCGTCAAGGAAAACCCGGGCGATCCGCAGTACCTGCGCACGCGCTGGCTCGTTCTCCGCGCCGCGCAGCGCTGGAAGGACGCGGTCGCAGCGGGTCAGGCGTATGCCGCCGCCGATCCGACGGCCGCCGACTCTTCCTACTATCTGCGCATGATCTCGGACTACGGCTCCGACAGCGCGTACGCGAAGGCGGCCGAGACAGCGGCCATGGCAACGCAGAAGTATCCGAAGAATGCGCAGCTCTGGGCCCTCAAGGCGCAGAACGAGCGCAAGGCCGGCCAGCTTCCGGCCGCGAGCGCGTCGCTCAAGCAGGCGTTGGCGATCGACCCCAAGGCGCCGGGCCTCCAGATGCTGCTCGCGCAGATCTATGTCGACACGAACCAGCCCGACAGCGCCGTCGCGGCGGTGAAGGCGGACGTGGCGGCGGATCCCTCGAACAAGTCGCGCGACGCGGCGTTCCTCGTCAGCCTGGGTGGCAACGCCTACAAGGCGGCCGAGGGCACCAAGCAGCCCGCGGACTACCTGAAGGCGGTCTCGCTGCTCCAGGCCTCGGACGAGATCGAGCCGAGCGCGAATGCGAAGTTCTTCCTCGGCGTGTCCGGCTTCCGTCTGCTCGCCGCCGCGGCGCCCGAGCTCCAGAAGAAGACCGCCACCTGCGAGCAGGCGAAGCAGGCGGGGAACTACCTCACGATGATCAACACCAACATGCCTGCCGGCGGCTCGGTGAGCCCCGAGACGGCGAAGCAGATCCTCGGTGCGGCGCAGCAGTACCAGCCGTTCGTGGACGGCCGCACGAAGCAGCTCTGCAAGTAAGCGTCACGTAGTACTTCCAAAGCGAGAACGCCCGGTGTCCATCTCGGACACCGGGCGTTCTGCTTTTCCGCTTTCAGTCGCTTGGGTCGACGCCGGGGTCAGAGGCTGGGGTCAGATACCGCAGGTGTCTGACCCCTTTGTGGTAGAAGCCGACCCCTTCGACTCGAAACCTTACGGCTCTGGCTCCTCTCCAGGCAGATGCTGCACATGTACGAGCAGATCGGCACGCCGCGCCCGGTAGTCGCACACCTGCGCGCCCAGGCTCTCTCCGTCGAGGTTCACGATGAGCGGTTCGGTGGCCGACACCTTGAGCCAGGGCAGCTGCGCATAGTGGACTCCCGGCAGGCCGAGGTGCTCCCCCTTCTTCACGAGCATGGCGAGCCGGGCGAAGTCGCGGCGCGACATGTTCTCGATCACGCACAGGTCGAGCAGCCCGTCCGTCACGCTGGCGTCCGGGGTCATGAGCGTGCCGCCCCCGGTGGCACGCGCGCTGCCGACGGCGAAGGCGAGGAACTCGGTCTCGAGGGAGAAGCCGGCGCTCGTGAAGCTCGCGCTGCGCGCCGCGTCGTCGCCGGCGAGCTTCCGGACCGCGGTGATCGCATACGCCAGTGGTCCGAGCGACGCCTTGAAGTCCGCCGGCGTCTCCGCGGTCGCCTCGGCGCCGACGCCGCCCGTCGACACGTTGACGAATCGACGTCCGTTCATCGATGCGGTGTCGATCCGCACGGGCTTGCGGCGGAGGATAACATCCATGGCATGATCCGCGTCCTCCGGGATTCCCGTCTGCCGCGCGAAGTCGTTGGCGGTGCCGAGCGGCACCACACCGAGCGAGACGTCGCGTCCGTCCAGCCCATTGACCACCTCGTTGAGCGTCCCGTCGCCGCCGCAGGCGATCACGACGTCGGTGCCGCGATCCGCCGCAGCCGCGGCGAGGTGGATGCCGTCGCCCACCTCCCAGGTCACACGCACGTCGACCGCGTGGCCGCGCCGGCGGACCCAGGAGACGACGTGCCGCAGCTCGGGCCGGTCGGCGCGCCCGCCGTGCACGATGAAGGTCAGGTGCTGTCGAGAAGCCATCGATTTGGTCGGATGAGCGAGCGGCGGGCGCCAGAGCGGCGTACGGCTCGGCTGTAGTATGACCGACGGATCGGCTGGCTTCCACCAGGGCCCCGCGAGTCCCTGGGACACCGACTATCATTCCCCGGCTCTCGCCGCCGAGGTAGTCGAGTTGCTCGGCGGCTCCGCACTCGTCCTCGACGGTACCCTCGGTGGTGGCGGCCACTCCAGGGCTCTCCTCGATCACGGCGTCGGCAGGGTGATTGGTCTCGATCGCGATCCCGATGCGCTCGCTGCGGCAAGCGCGCGGCTCGCCGAGGAGACCGATCGCGGCCGCTTCGCCGCCTACCAGGGGAACTACGCCGCGATCGACGCCATCCCCGCGATCGCCGACCTACGCTTCACCGGGATCCTGCTCGACCTTGGCATCTCCTCGCATCAGATCGACGACGCGGCGCGCGGCTTCTCCTTCCGGGAGGGTGCGCCTCTCGACATGCGAATGGGAGGGCCGGACGACGCGAGCCGCAGCGCCGGCGAGCTGCTCGACGAGGCCGACGAAGGAGAGCTCGAGCGCATCTTCCGCGATTTCGGCGACGAGCCGCGCGCGCGCCGGCTCGCACGCGAGGTCATTCGGCGCCGCGCCAACCGCCCCTTCCGCACGAGCGACGATCTCGTCGGCGCCATCCGCGGCGCGCTCGGTGCGCGCACCGGCCCGTCCGATTTCGCTCGACTCTTCCAGGCCGTCCGCATCGCCGTCAACGATGAGCTGGATGGCCTCGCCCGTGCGCTCCCCGCGCTGCGCGACCATCTGGCGCCCGGCGGGATCCTCGCCATCATCGCGTATCACTCCGGCGAGGACCGACTCGTGAAGCACGCCTTTCGCGAGTGGAGCACCGACTGCATCTGCCCACCCCGCCAACCGGTGTGCACCTGCGGCGGTAACCGCGCGCTCGGCGAGACGCTGACGCGCCGCGCCATGACCGCCACCGCTGACGAGACGGCGCGAAACCCCCGAGCCCGCAGCGCGAAGCTGCGCGCATGGCGCGCAAGGTAGGCGGGAGCGGGCGACTCCGGTTCGCCCTCGTCCTCCTCGGCTTCGTGCTGACCGCGTCGGTGGTCGTGCTGCGCCGGACGTACGGGATCGCCGGCGCGCGCGAGCTCCAGGCGATGGAGACGAAACGCTCGGGGCTCGTCGCCGAGCGGCGGCGCCTGGAGTCGGAGATCCGCATCGCGTCGAGCCGCGCACACCTGCAGCCGATCGCCGAGCAGCGGCTCCAGATGCACGTGCCGACCGAGAACCAGGTCGTCTACCTCGCGCGGGACAGCGGGACGGTGCATGCGAAGCCCTAGCCGCGTCGGCCTCGTGCATCTCAGCCTCGCGCTGTTCGCCGTCGCGCTCGTCGCGAAATCGGCGAGCGTGCAGCTGTTGCAGCGCAGCCGTTGGACGGCCAGCGCGCAACGTCAGCAG
>DASVNI010000148.1:0-3402 GCA_036383935.1 Gemmatimonadaceae bacterium
CAAGCACTGCGCTTCGAGTAGCGCGTCGATCACAACCACTCAGGTGATTCCCATGAAATCATATATGTCAGCAACGAGATGGAGCCGCGCGCTCCTCGTCGCCGCGGTGGTGGTCTCACCAGCCGTCGCCGGGGCGCAGACTCCGGCGCCCGGCACGAAGATCGGTCTCCAGGACGCGATCTCCCTCGCGCTGCGTCAGAGCCTCGACGTGAAACAGTCGGAGAATTCCGTTGCCTCGAGCAGCGCGACCGTCGAGTCCAAGCAGAGCGCCTTCCTGCCCTCGGTGGCGCTCAACTCGAGCTCGGCGCGCACCGTCGGCCGCGCAGGCTCTGGCTCTGGCCTCTCCGGGTCGTCGTCCACCGCGCAGTCGCTCAACGCCGGGATCTCGGCGCAGCTCGTCGTCTTCGACGGACTGCGCAACGTCAACGAGCTGCGCGCGGCCAGGCTCGACGTCGCCGCCAACACGAACGATCTCACGCGTGCGCGGCAGACGGCGGTGTACACCGTCGCCACCAACTACCTGACGCTCTCCACGGCGGAAGGGCAGCTCGCCGTGCAGAAGCAGAACCTCGCCGCACAGGAAGCACAGGAGCAGCAGCTCCAGACGCAGGTCAAGGCGGGGGCGCGTTCCATCTCCGACCTCTATCAGCAGCAGGCGACGACAGCGAGCGCGCGCGCCGGTGTCGTGTCAGCCGAGCAGGCGGTGGAGCTGGCGCGCATCGCGCTGATCCAGACGCTGCAGCTCGATCCACGTGAGAGCTACGACTTCGTCTCACCCACCGTGGCCGACGCGTCGAGCATCCCGCACTACAATCTCGACAGCCTGCTCAGCCGCGCATTCACTTCGCGCAGTGATCTCACCGCCGAGCAGACGCGTGTCGACGCGGCGGCGGTGGGCACCAGGGCTGCCGGCTCGACCCGACTGCCGACCGTGTCGCTGAGCACCAACTACAACGCGAATTACAATTCCGCGCTGGCCAACGCGCTCGGCGACCAGCTCGATCAGAGCCGCGGCGGGTCGGTGAGCATCGGGGTCTCGTTCCCCCTCTTCGATCGCGGCGCGACCAGCGTGGCCGTGCAGCAGGCGAAGATCCAGGAGGACAACGCGCGGCTCCAGCTCGCCAACCAGAAGCAGTCCGTCGCGCTGGATGTGCGGCGTGCGTACCTCGCCCTCGAGACTTCGCGCCAGCAGCTCGCCGTCGCCCTCGCGCAGCAGAAGGCCGCCGACCTCGCCGTCTCCACGACGCAGGCGCGCTATCAGGTGGGGACGTCCAGCCTGCTCGAGCTGACGCAGGCTCGCGCGAGCCAGCTCCAGGCGGCCACCGCCGTCGTGAGCGCCCGCAACGCGCTCGCCTTCCAGAACGCACTGATGCCGTACTACACCGGCGAGCTCGACCCTGCGAAGGCGCTCCTTAATAGCTGATGCAATAGCTGCAGGCGTAACTATCTGCCCAACGGAACACTCCGATTACGAGTAGACACTATCTGATAGCCCGGATCCGGCGCTGCTGCACAGCGCCGGATCTGCTACCCACACCGACCGAGAGACTGACTCATGAAGTTCGGACGCTCGACGACGCGCGCCATCGCCCTGCTGGGCATCGCCACCTTCACCACCCTCGCCGCGCACGACGCCGGTGCACAGGCCACGAAGTCGGCCGCGAAGAAGGCATCAGCCAAGCGGGTAACGGCGGCGCCCGTGGCGCCGATCAAGTTCACCATTGGCGCCACCGGGAACGAGGCGCGCTATCGCGTGCGCGAGCAGCTCATGGGGAAGGATCTTCCGAATGACGCGGTTGGCGTCACCAACGCGATCACCGGCACCATCCTCGCCTATCCGGATGGCCGTATCGTGAAGGACAGCTCGAAGATCATCATCGACGTCCGCACGCTGAAGAGCGACCAGTCGCGCCGCGACGGCTTCCTTCAGCGCCGCACCCTCGAGACGGAGAAGTACCCGACCGTCGAGCTCGTGCCGACGGAGATCCGCGGCTTCAACGGCAAGATCCCCGCGTCGGGCGAGGTCACCTTCCAGCTCCTCGGCGACCTCACCGTGCACGGCGTGACGCATCCGACCGTGTGGAATGTGAAGGCGCACGCCGACGGGCAGGACATCGCCGGCTCGGCTTCGACCGCGTTCACCTTCAAGGACATCAACCTCGACCAGCCGAAGGTGCCCGTGGTGCTGAGCGTCGCGGACACGATCAAGCTGGAGTACGATTTCAAGGTGACGAAGCAGTAAGGCTGTTGACGGTTCTCGGTTATCGGTTTTTCGGCCGGCCTCGGGAAGCTCCTGCTTCCCGAGGCCGGCTTCTTACTGATCACCAACAACCAGGAACAGGCCAGCCGCTGTCCCCTTTTCCCCGCGCGCCTGTCCCCATCATCGGACGTCCGCCTTGCCTGCGCGCGCGGCCCGCAGGCCGAAGCCGTTGCTAGTACTCGGCTTACGAAGAACGCACTGCATGGCGCACTAGGTGCCCTGCACCACGACAGGTCCCCACCCCGCCATCGCTGGCGGTCGTCGTCTCCGTTGCACCCAGCAGATCGATGTCGTGCATTCGAGTCCGGCCCATCGTGGTCGTCCCCTCGGCCATGCTCGTCCTCTCCGCGTGCGCGCAGGGGACGATGTTGGCCTCACGAGACATTCTCGACGGCGTGGTCCTCGCCGGCCGAGTGATCAACGCGGGCACCGCCGCCGGCCGCGCGGCCGGCGGCTCGACGACGCGCATGCCGCGCTCGCCGAACCCGACCGCCGCGGCGTCGCGCGTGCTGAACACCGCGGATCGCTACCTCGGCGTCCCCTACGTCTGGGGAGGCAACACCCCGAACGGCTTCGACTGCTCGGGCTTCACGAAATACGTCTTCGCCAAGAATGGCGTCTCGCTACCGCGCACCTCGCGAGAGCAGGCGCGCGTCGGCGACGGCGTGCCGCTCGATTATGGCGCGATGCTGCCGGGCGACATTCTGCTCTTCGCCGAGCCGGGCGAGGCGGTCAGCCACGTCGCGATCTACGTCGGCAGCGGGCGGATCATCCATGCATCGTCCGCCGCGGGCGAGGTGAGCTACCTCGATCTCGATGGCTCGCGCGGCGCGTGGTACGTCCAGAACCTCGTCGCGGTCCGCCGGCTCCTGTAGGAGTCCGTCACGCGAGAGCGCAACGACCCTGCTGTCATCCCGAGCGAGCGCAGCGAGTGCTGTCATCCCGAGCGAGCGCAGCGAGCCCGGTGTCATCCCGACCGAGCGCAGCGAGTCGAGGGATCTGCACGTCCGCAGTCAGGCATCGCTGCGCCGCAGTTTCACGCGGAGCACGCGGAGGATCGCGGAGGCGCGGAGAACTGCTCTCGGGGTCGAGCTCCGCGCACAGGCTCACCCGTCCTATCCATCCACGACCCCAAAGTCTCT
>DASVNI010000149.1:0-1616 GCA_036383935.1 Gemmatimonadaceae bacterium
CGCCTCTTTCGCCTTACCGGCCGCAGCGACGCACAGCGTGAAGCGGACGACGAGATCCGTCTCCACCTCCAGCTGCGGATCGACGAGCTCGTCGCGGCCGGCATGTCGCCCGACGCCGCCCGTGCCGAAGCCGAGCGCCGCTTCGGCTCCGTGCACGAGGAGCGCGAGCGCTTCGTCGCCGACGCGCGCAGGCGCGACGACCGCATGCGCGTTCGCGAGTGGATCGAGAGCGTGTCACAGGACGTGCGATACGCGTTCCGCACGCTGCGGCGCGACGCCGGCTTCACGATCTTCGCCGTGCTCATCGTGGGACTCGGCATCGGCGCGAGCGCCACGGTGTTCTCGCTCGTCAACGGCGTGCTGCTGCGGCCGATGCCGTTCCGCGATCCGTCACGCCTCATCTGGATCGCGAACATCCCCGACAATGGCGCCATGGGGGACAACGGGCTCGCCGAGTGGCGCCTGGAGTCGGATCAGGTCGCCGATCTCGCCGCGCGCAATCGCACGCTCGACGGGATCGCGGGCTACGATGCGTACTACGCGCAGGGGAACGCGCCGCTCACGGTTTCTCCCGGCGACGTCGAGCGGCTCACCCGCGTCCGCGTCACGTGCAACTTCTTTCCGTTCCTCGGTGTCGCTCCGGTGGCCGGCCGTTCGTTCACCGATGAGGAATGCCGGAGCGGTTCCGCGCCGGTCACGATGCTGACCGAGGCAGTCTGGCGCCAGCGCTTCGCGGCGGACCGCTCGATCGTCGGCCGCACGATCACGCTCAACGATCGCGCCGTCACGGTCGTCGGCGTGGTGCCGTCCTCATTCGACTACCCGTCGGTATTCGCGCCGGGCACCGACGTCGAGTTCTTCTCGCCGTTTCCCCTCGACTCCGCGACTGCGCGCAGCGGGAACACGCTCGCCGTCATCGGCCGGCTCAAGCCCGGGGTGGCGATTGCCGCCGCACGCGAGGATCTCGTCGCCCTCGGCAAGCAGCTCAGCGACGAATTCCGTTCGCAGCGCAACCCGGTCCGTCCGAGGATCCTCCGGCTCGACGAGCGGATCAACGGACAAGTCCGGCCGGCGCTGATCATTCTCGCCTGGGCCGTGATCGCGGTGATGCTGATCGTCTGCGCGAACCTCGCGAGCCTGCAGCACGCGCGGATGACCGCGCGTCATCGCGAGATGGCCGTGCGGGCGGCGCTCGGCGCCGCACGCGGCCGTCTCATCCGGCAGGCGCTCACCGAGAGCCTCGTCCTCGCGGGCGGCGGCGCCGTGCTCGGCGTGGCACTCACGGTTCTCGGCACCCGGATGATCTCGCGCTTGAGCGCCTTCGACATTCCGCTGCTCTCTCGCGTCGGCGTCGATGCAGGCGTGCTTGCACTCGCGGCGGGCGTCGCTGTCGTGACTGGCGTGCTGGTCGGGCTGCTGCCCGCGCTCAACGCGCCCGCCGACGTGCACGACACGCTGAAGGACGGGCCGCGCGGCTCGACGCGCGGCGGACGGCACGCCCGCGTGCGCGGCGCCCTCGTGGTCGCCGAGGTCGCGGCGACCTGCGTGCTGCTCGTCGCGTCGGGGCTTCTCGCGCGGAGCCTGGGGCGACTGCTCGACGTGCAGCTCGGCTACCG
>DASVNI010000150.1:0-41900 GCA_036383935.1 Gemmatimonadaceae bacterium
GGATGCAGGGGTGTCCCGAGGCCGGCCGCCTAACCGTTAACCGAGACACCGTTAACCGCTTTCCACCGGAACTATCCCGGGTGCCAAGAACTTTCTTTACGCAAGGTGTACTAAGAGGCAAAGGCTCCCAGGAGGCCCTCATTGTCCAGATTTCAGTTTGCGATCAGCTCCGGCCCTGAGTCCGTCCGTCAGGCCGGAGTCGTGGAAAGCGATTCGTTCAGCGAGGCCGTCGTGCTGCTCGGCGAGAGGATCCCGGTTCGTACCGGTGACTCGCTGGAGATCGGTGTGAGCGGCTTTCCCCCAGCCCGCTACTTCTGCGCTAGCGCGCTCAAGGGCACCAGCCCGGTGTGGGTGCCGGAAGGGAAGATGGCGGCCTAACGTCGGTGAGTTAGTGCGTTGGTGAGTTGGAAAACGGCCTCGGGAGGCATTGCCTCCCGAGGCCGTTTCGCATTCCCGCATTCCCGCATCACCTCATTCGCTCACCTACCCCTTCCGGATCTGGAACTCTCCATTCCCCGTCGACATCCGCAGCATCGGGCCGCCCTCACCGATCGTTGCGCGGACGTGCCGTGGGCTGAGCTGCCCCTTGACCTTGAGATCGAAGTCCGAGCGAATCGAGCCGTTCCCCGTCTGGGCATCGAGCTCGCCGCTGTAGTTCGCCGGCAGGGTGAGCTTCACGTCGCCGCTGCCCGTGTGGAAAGCCATGTCTTCCTTCGCCCGCAGCGCCGACATCCGGACGTCGATGTCACCGTTGCCGCTGCTCACCTCGACGGGACCCTCCACCGTCACGACGTCCACGTTGCCGTTGCCCGTGGAGACCTGCACGCTCGCCTTCGCGTTCCGAACCTCGACGTCGCCATTGCCCGTCGAGACGTGCACCGTGCCCTGCGTCTCCCCGATGTGCACGCGGCCGTTCCCCGTCGACGCCTGCACTTCGGCGCCCGCACCATCCACGTTCAGCGCACCGTTGCCGGTGGCGACTTTGAGGCGGAGGTTCCGCGGAATCAGCACGGTCATCGCGACGGTCACCTGACGGCGCCAGCCGTCGTTCCAGCGGCGATCGCCCTCGCACGAATTCTCGTTCTGCGTCGAGCAGATGCTGACGTCGCCATTGCTCGACGTTCGGACCTCGAAGCCGACGTCGGTGACGCTGGATCCGTCGCGCGGCCGCTTCTCGGCGCGGAGCTCCACGGTGTTGCCGGTGGCTGGCCGGACGTCGATCGGGCCGTTGAAGTTCCGGACGGTGAACTGCCCGCCGGAGGGGATCGTCCCCCGCCACGTGTACACCGTTTCGTTGCGGCCAACGAGCTGCGCGTCCGCGACGGTGGAGACGGCGCCCGTGAGCGACAGGGCGAGCAGGAGGGTCGGTAGAGTCGATCGCATCGCAATCACGTGGGTCGAAGGGTGGGACGGACTGCCACGGGGTGCGACAGCCGAGACGGCCCCAGGGTTGAAACGGTTTCACCCCCCATCCAACCGACCTGGGCTCTGACCCGGCGGGCTCTGACCCCGACGGGCTCAGCCGCGCAGAGCGAGCCGGCCCAGATACACCCCTGCGGCGAGACACGCGAGCGCCACATACCCGGCTGGCAGAAACACCCCCTCGCTACGGCGCAGCGCGATGATCGCGATGTAGCCCAGCGTCGCGCCGACCCCCAGACAGATCATGGCGGCTACCGCGAGCACCACCTTCAACAGCGATCCGCTCAGCGGGTGTAAGGGATGAGAAAGTCCACCTGATCACCCGGCTGCACCGGGATCATCTCGGACAGATACGCGCGCTGTCCGCCAGTCACCATCGGTTCGGCCAGGAACCGGATCTGGACGACGCCGTTCACGATGCTCGACGGAATCTTGAGCTCCGTCAGCCCCTGCGACTTCGCCCGGCCGAGACGCATCCGCTGCGTCCCCTGGTAGGCGTAGATCGTCATCTCGTTCAGGTTCTGATTGTCGACGACGACCGTCGTCGCATCCGATGACGTCCTGCCGTCGCCGTTCAGGTCGACGGCCCCCGCTGTCGAGGGAGCCGGTGTCTTCCTCGGCCCTCCCCCGCTCGCGCACGCGCCCACCAGTGCCAGCGTACCGAGGGCGAGTCCCCATATTGTCCGCACACGACGGCGCGTGATGCCGCCCCCTGCCACCTCGAGCCTACCGCTGGACCACCGCATGGTGCCCTCCGAATCGCCGGCGCAAGCCGGCCGCAAGTCGTACGATGAAGCCTACTTCAAAAAATGGTACCGCGATCCGCGAACGCGGGTTCATGCCCCGGAAGCGGTCCGCCGAAAGGTGCGCATGGTCGTCGGTGCAGCCGAATACTTTCTCGGCCGCAATCTGCGAACCGTGCTGGACATCGGAGCCGGAGAAGGGCGCTGGCGCGCCGAACTTCGCCGGCTGCGTCCAAGCGTCCGATACGTCGGCATCGACCCCAGCGAGTACGTCGTGGCCCGGCATGGGAAGCGGCGCAATATACGGCTCGGTTCGTTCGAGGACCTGCCGAATCTCTCGCTCGGACATGGCTACGACCTCGTGGTCTGCGCCGACGTGCTCCAATACGTCTCCGATACCGCGCTCAAGCGTGGCGTGCGTCACATCGCCGGACTGATCCATGGTGTGGCATTTCTGGAAGCCTACACCACCGGGGATGAGATGGAAGGCGATCTGGAAGGCTGGCACCCGCGCAGCAAGTCGCAGTACCGCCGGATCTTCACCGATGCCGGACTCGTCCCCTGTGGGATGCACTGTTACCTGACCCGCGAGCTCGCGGTCAATGCGGTGGAGCTCGAATTGGTCTGACCCTCTAGGTAGTGGACACGCATGACTCTCCTTCCCCGCTGTCTCCTGGCGCTGACCGTCGCCGCCTCCCCAGCCTTCGCGCAGACCTCCCAGCACGCGGATTCATCGGCGACCAGCGAGGAGACGGCTCACCGGACGCCACTCGAGTTCGGCATGGCCGGCGGAGCCCTCTCGTATGAGGGCGGGCGCCAGGAGCAAGCGATCGGGGCCGTCCTACGCTGGGTTACGACCCCCTGGCTCTCCTTCTCCGCCACACCCACTGCCGTCCACGTGCGGCAGCCGTCGGCAACTGTCGTCGGCACCGTCGTGGGCACCACCGGGATCGTCGATCTCCCGATGGACGCGACGCTCTCGCACGACTTCAAGGCCCCCTGGAGCCCAGGCGTCGCACTGGCGTTGGGCGTCTCGCTTCCTGTCGGCGACACGGCAAGCGGATTCGGCGCCGGTAAGATGGGCTACTCGGCCAGCGCCGGCTTCGGCTTCGCGCCGGCCGAGCGGCTCTGGGTTCATCTCGGTGCCGGGCGCTCCCTCACCGACGTCGCCATGCAGTCCGCTTTTGCCAGCGGTAGCGGCTGGGGCGACGCGAGCGCGGGTGTCTCCCTGACCGAGCGATTTTCCGTGAGCGGCGGCTACAGTACGGACTTGGGCGGTGTGGACTCCACGGTCGGACACTCGACGTCGCTCGACGGCGGGCTCTCCTTTGTCGTGAAGGGCCCGACCACGCTCAACGTCAACGCGAGCCACGGCATGAGCGGAGTCGCGCCGCGCTGGAGCCTCGCGATCGGCCTCGGCACCGCGTTTCCCTACCTGACCCACGTCGGTGCCGGCTCGCCCATCGATGCGCTTCGCGGCACCTTCGGCGGCGGCACCCATGGGCTGGGCAGCGGCGCGACTGGCACCGGACCGGGCAATTCGGGGAGCGCGGGGGGCGGCAACGGCAGAGGGCGCAAGGCGCTCTGAGCCGCAGGCTCTTGTGCGAGCGTGAAAACGAACGGGGCGATCGCATCAGCGATCGCCCCGTCCTGCATTCGCGCGTGCGAAATCAGCGGCTGTTGCCCGAGTCCAGCGCGGCAGGCTCGCCTTGCCGCCCACTGTGCAGCTTGGTGAGATAGCGCTGCGACTCCGAGATGCGCTCCACCTCGATTGCCATCGCCTCCACCGACTGCTCGATCCGCTGCAGTTGCTCGGCGACGGCAGGGGAGACGGCGGCAGGTGGTCCGCGACGCTCGAGTCGTCGCCCGAATGCGCGCGCCAGCGGCCAGCCGATGATCATCACGGCGCACATGACGAAGAAGGCGATGGAGATGTCGACGGCCTGCGGCGGGATCATGTCCGCGGGCATCCCCGTGTGCACCTGGCCCGGGATGGGTGGTACCGGAGGCACCACCGGTAGCCCGTTCTGCATGCGCACCTGATTCGCCTCGCGCTGCGCGTTGCGCGCATCCATTGCCGCCTCTCGCGCCGCGCGGATCGTTTCGCGGATCTGGTCGCGAAGCTCCTGGCCTTGCTGCCCGCTCGCGACCTCGGGCCGTTCGGCCTGTTCAGGCCGCTCGGGACGTTCCGGTCGCTCCGCCCTCTCGGTCGTGCGCGTGTTCGCCGGGTTGGCGGTCTGCGCCTGCTGTGCAGCCTGGATGCGAACGAGCATGATCACCTCGCGAGTCGGCGTCGCCACTCCAGCGGCGTTATCGCCAATGTAGGGTCTACGCCCTCGCGAGGCGAGAAGTTACACCGCTCGAGCGCTCTCGCGGGCGAGGAGCGCGGCCTTACGCGCCATGCCCCACCGGTATCCGCCGAGCCCACCGTCGCCACGAACGACGCGATGACAGGGGATGAGCACGGCGATCCGATTGCTCGCGCACGCCCGCGCCACGGCGCGCGCAGCGGACGGATGCCCGAGCTCGCGCGCGATCTCCTGATAGCTCCGCGTCGCCCCTTCGGGGATGCGCTGGAGGGCGCGCCACACCTGCCACTGGAACGCCGTCGCCTGGAGGTCGAGCGGCAGATCCGTCGCTCGCGCGGTCCCTTCCACGTGCGCCACGACCGCGTCGACGAGTCGATCGTCCGCGTCGGTCGCGCGCGCGAGCTCGGCAGCCGGATATTCCGCGCGCAACGATTCGACGAGTGCCTGCTCGTCGTCACCGAGCGAGACGCTGCAGATGCCTCGTGCGGTCACGGCGACGAGGAGCAGGCCGAGCGACGTGCGCACCACGGTGTAGTGGATCGTGACGCCGACGCCGCGCCGGCGATATGCGCCCGGCGTCATGCCGAGCGCGTCGTCGGCTGCCTCGTACACGCGCCGCCCCGAGGCGAAGCCCGCCTCGTACGTCGCGCTGCTCACGGTGCGGCCGTCGCGCAGCGCGGACTTGAGCGCGCCGACACGCCGTTGCTCCTGGTACTGCTTCGGTGAGAGGCCGACGATGCGCGTGAAGGTGCGCTGCAGATGCGTCGGGCTCACGCCGGCCTCGCGCGCGAGCCGTGCCAGCGGCAGCGGCTCGTCCACGTGGCGGTCGATGTAGTCGCGCACGCGCTCGGCGAGCGCGAGATGCGTGTCGGAACGACGGGGCGTCATGGTCAACATCTGGACACTCTCCTTCGGGGTGACCGAAGGATGCGTCCTCCTGCGATGGAAGACTATCCGATTCTTGCGCGCCGTCTACGCCGCCTTCACCTCGCTCACGAGCTTCGACAGCGATGCCTTCGCGTCGCCGAAGAGCATGCTCGTCGCCGGCGCGTGGAACAGCATGTTCTCGATGCCGGCGAAGCCGGCGGCCATGCCGCGCTTGAGCACGATCACCGTCTTGGCGCGATCCACGTCGAGAATGGGCATCCCATAGATCGGCGACGCCTTGTCCTCGCGCGCGGCGGGGTTCACCACGTCGTTCGCGCCGATCACGAGCGCCACATCGGTTTGCGGGAACTCGCCGTTGATCTCGTCCATGTCGTACAGCTTGTCGTACGGCACGTTCGCTTCGGCGAGCAGCACGTTCATATGGCCGGGCATTCGCCCGGCCACTGGATGAATGGCGTACTTCACCTCGCCCCCCCGCTTCTCGATCAGCTCCGCCAGCTCGCGCACCTGGTGCTGTGCCTGGGCGACCGCCATCCCGTATCCGGGCACGATGATCACGCGCGACGCATACGCGAGCTGGATCGCCGCATCTTCCGCCGAGATGCTGCGCACCGGCAGCGTCGTCCCCGCGCCGACCGCCGTCGCCGGCGAACCGCCACCGAACGCGCCGAACAGCACGTTCGAGAACGAGCGGTTCATCGCCTTCGACATGAGGATCGAGAGCAGGAAGCCCGACGCGCCATCGAGCGAGCCGGAGATGATCAGGATGCTGTTGCCGAGCGCGAACCCGGTCGCCGCCGCGGCGAGGCCGCAGTACGAGTTGAGCAGCGCCACGACCACCGGCATGTCCGCGCCGCCGATCGGGATCACCATCAGGATGCCCAGCAGCGCTGCCAGCGCGATCATCGAGTAGAACGCCGCGTAATTCGCGGGATTGATCACCACGAGGACGAGCAGCACGAACGCGATGAGGAACATCACCCCATTCGCCACGTTCTGTCCCGGGAAGGTCAGCGGACGACCGGGCAGGATCTCCTGCAGCTTCCCGAAGGCGATCAGCGCGCCCGTCACGGTGAGCGTGCCGAGGAGCACCTCGAATCCGAGCGCCGCCATCCGGAACGTCTCGAGCGGCTCGCGACCGCCGTGAAACGCGTGGTAGTACTCCGACACACCGACCAGCACCGACGCGAGCGCGCCGAAGCTGAGCGAGATGGCGATACGCTGCGGTAGCGCCGTCGTCGGCACCCACATGCCGAGCGGATAGCCGATGAGCGCGCCGAGCACGAGGCCGCCGGCGATCCAGCGGTAGTCGACGATGTCGTGGTGGATCAGCGTGCCGCAGATGGCGAACAGCATGCCGACGGCCGCCAGCTGCATTCCCTGCCGCGCCTTGTCGGGACGCGTCAGGCTGCGCAGGCCGAGGATGAACAGGACCGACGCGACGAGGTAGCTGAGCTCTGTGATGTGTTCGCGCATCGCCTACTTGCTCTCGGGCGTCTTGGCCTTCGGCTCGTCGCGCTTGAACATCTTCAGCATGCGGTCCGTGATGAGGAAGCCGCCGACGATGTTCGATGTGGCGGCGACGACGGCGATGAAGCCGAGAATCGTTGCGGTGGTGCCGCGGTGCGAGCCGGCCGCGACGAGCGATCCGACGAGCGAGATGCCGGAGATCGCGTTCGTCGCCGACATGAGCGGCGTGTGCAGCAGCGGCGGCACCTTCGAGATCACCATGTAGCCGACGAATGCGGCCAGCACGAAGATGTACAGCTCGAGGATCAGCATGGGCGGGCGGTCAGGTGCGGGCGACGACGGATCCGTCGCGCACGACGGTCATGGCACCGGTGATCTCGTCGGTGGGATCGATCGACAGCGCTCCCTCTTTCGTCGAGAGATGCGTGACGAGCGCGAGGACATTCTTGCCGAACATCTGGCTGGCGTGGAAGGGCACCGTCGCCGGCACGTTCACGGGACCGATGATCGTCGTGGTGCCCGACTGCACGGTCTCCCCCGCGAGCGTGAGCTCGCAGTTGCCTCCCGACTCGGCGGCGAGATCCACGATCACCGCGCCAGGCCGCATGCTGGCGACCATGTCCGCCGTGATCAGCTTGGGCGCCGGCTTGCCGGGGATCTGCGCCGTCGTGACGACGAGATCGACGTCCTTCACGTGGTTGGCGAGCGCTGCACGCGTGCGCTCGGCTTCGTCCGCGCTCTGGGCGCGGGCGTATCCGCCGGCCGTCTCCGAGCCCGCCGCGACGAGATCGTTCGCGACGAAGGTCGCACCAAGAGACAGGACTTGTTCGCGGGCGGCGGGTCGAACGTCGAAAGCGGAAACCACGCCGCCCAACCGCCGCGCGGTGGCAATGGCCTGCAGCCCTGCCACGCCCGCGCCGATGATGAACACCTTGGCCGGCGAGACGTTGCCCGCCGCCGTGGTGAGCATCGGGAGGAACTTCGGCAGCGCCGCGGCACCGATGAGCACCGCCTTGTACCCGGCGACGGTGCTCTGCGAGGAGAGCACGTCCATCGACTGCGCGCGCGTGATGCGGGGCACGAGCTCGAGGGCCAGCGCGGTCACTCCGCGCCGAGCGAGTGCATCCAGCAGCACGCTGTTCCGTCCCGGCTGGAGTAGGGAGAGCAGTGCGGCACCCTGGGGGATGGCGACGATCTCGTCCGCCGAGGGCGGCTGGACGCGACACACCAGCTCCGCGCCGTCGTAGACGGCGTTGCCGTCGGCGACGATGGCGCCGGCGTCTGTGTAGCTGGCGTCGGGGAAGCCGGCGTGGCGGCCGGCGCCTGCCTGCACGCGCACGGCGTGACCTGCCTTTACGAGGCGGGCTACGCTGTCGGGGGTGATGGCGACCCGAAGCTCGCCCGGACTCGTCTCGGCTGGGACGGCAATGTGCATGGAAGGGAGATTTTATTCACTGAACGAGCAAATGCCAGTGCTCGCCAACCTGCAGAGGGTGCGCGGCGCCCCGTGTGCGAGCGGCGGTCAACTCGTTTGGGCGACGACGCGCTCCATCTGACGTGCGTGACGCTCGGCGTGGACGACGAGGATGGAGAAGACGTCCCCGAGATTGAAGCGGAGCGGGAGCGAGACGACGGGTGACGGCATGCGCAGACGTCGCCAGTCGAAGCCGCTCGCTTCTTCGAGCAGCTGGTCGAGGGTGCGCTGGTGCGCGAGGAAGCTCTCCACGACGCCCCCTCGCGGCGATGCCGCAGGCGCCATGCGCTTCGGCGCGGTCATGCGCATCGGACGCTCGAACATGTTCACCGTGAGCCGTCCGACGAACGTCGGTTTCCAGGGGCGGAGGGCCGCCGCGGCGTCAGGACTCCTCGAGCGAAGCAGGGCGCGAATCGGTGGCTCGTACAGCTCGGCCGTCACGCAGAGATGCTCCAGCACGTGGCCCACGCTCCAACCCCCGTTTGGCGGGCGCCGCACCAGCCGCTCGGGGTCCAGGGGCCGCGCCAGCGAGGCGGTGCGATCGATCAACGCCAGGGTACGGGTGTGCAGCGCGTGCTGAAGGTCACGTTGGAGCATCGGACTCCGGGGTGGGTAGAACTTTGGATTGGGCCAGGACGTACGGCCTGATTCGTTCGTGCCTTCCGACGCTCGCTACAGTTCAGGATTCGTCAGCACGACATTACCAGCACCGGAGAACTCATGTCGTTCGACCGCATCGCCGGCCGGCTCGCACTCGGCGCACTGCTCGCTCTTCCCACACTTGCCTCGGCGCAGGCGCCCGCCCCCATCAAGAGCGTCGTGTCGCACGACCTGCCGGTCAAGTACACCGGGAAGCCCACGACCCCGCCGATCAGCGCCGCCGACCTCATGACGCGGCTCTACATCTACGCCGACGACTCGCTGATGGGCCGTCAGGTGGGCACGGAGAACAACCTCAAGGCGACGGCTTACATCGAGCGTGAAGTCCGCCGACTCGGTCTCGTTCCGGCCGGTGACAACGGCGGCTACTTCCAGAACATCCCGCTGTTCACAAACTACACGGACACCGCGGGAACCCGCCTGAAGAGCGGCGACCAGTCGCTCGCTTACGGCACGGATTATTTCCCGATCCCGCGCGCCGGCCGGACCATCGCCTTCGACGGTCTGCCGGTGATCTACGGGGGCATCGCCGGTGATTCGGCCAGCTGGCCCACCGCCGACGCTGTGGCTGGCAAGGTCGTGCTGCTCAAGCTGCCGGCGGCGGCCAACCCAGTCCGCGGCGTCGTCTACAGCGCCACCTCCCGCTTCGGGAAGGCCGCGGCGATCCTGGTGAGCAATCTCGACCGCATCCCGGCTACCGTCCTGCCGCAGATCGAGCGCAGCACCGCGCTCCGCGACGACGATACGCCGAGCGCCGCGCCTACGTCGATCCTCATCACGCCGCGCGTCGCCACGCTGCTGTTCGGCGACCTGGACACCCTCAAGGCGGGCGCGGTGGGCAAGAGCCTCTCCGGCACGGTCGCGCTCAAGGAGGAGCGGGCGCCGGGCCGCAACGTCGTGGCGATCCTGCCGGGCTCCGATCAGGCCCTCAAGGGCCAGTACGTCGCGATCGGCGCGCATAACGACCACGTCGGCTTCAACCACAAGCCCGTCGACCACGATTCGGTGCGTGCCTACATGGCGGTGGCGCGGCCGCAGGGCGCCGACAGCCCGACCCCGGCGAACATCACTGCCGAGCAGATCGCCCGCATCCGCGCCATGACCGACAGCCTGCACAAGCTGCATGGCGTTCGCATGGACTCGATCTACAACGGTGCGGACGACGACGGCTCGGGCACGGTGAGCGTGCTGGAGATCGCCGAGGCGTTCGCGGCCTCGAAGGACCGCCCGAAGCGCTCCCTGCTGTTCGTCTGGCACACGGGCGAGGAGGCCGGCCTCTACGGGTCCGAGTACTACACCGACCATCCGACCGTCCCCCGCGACTCGATCGTGGCGCAGCTCAACATGGACATGGTCGGCCGCGGCGCGGCGACGGACATCACGGGCGAGAAGAAGGAAGGAGGCCTCACCCATGGCGGCCCCGGCTACGTGCAGCTCGTCGGCTCGCGCCGGCTCTCCACCGAGCTGGGCGACCTGATCGAGGACGTGAACCGCACGAACAAGATCGGCCTGGCGTTCGATTACAGCATGGACGCCAACGGGCACCCGCAGAACATCTACTGCCGCAGCGACCACTACGAGTACGCGCGCTACGGCATCCCGATCGTGTTCTTCACGACGGGCGGCCACTCGGACTACCACCAGGTGACCGATGAGCCGCAGTACATCGACTACGACCGGATGGAGCACGTCGCCACCCTGGTGCACGATGCCGCGCTCCGGGTGGCCAACCTCGACCACCGGGTGGCCGTGGACAAGCCGAAGCCGGATCCGAAGGGCCGCTGCGTCCAGTAGGGCTGGGCGATCCGAGCATTCCGGAAATGGGCAGCCGACCCCGGCTGCCCATTTCTTCTTGCGGTGTATATTGGGGCATGCGTTTTCCTCCGCTTCTGCTCGCCTGCGCGCTGATCGCGTGCGCGACGTCGGGCAGTCAGGGTCCGTCGGTGAGCAGCGCCGGGGCTCCGACGCCTGCTCCGGGCCCGGTCGCGCCATCGACCTTCGTTCGGTCGACGGCGGAAGCACCGGCGATGCGGAACGTCGAGGTGCGCGAGGGGCTGACACGTCAGCAGGCGATGCGGATGCTGGCGGATGCGCTCTCGCAGCGCCACGTCGTCGACGTGGTCGACCAGCGCGCTGGTTTCGTCATGACGACCTGGCAAGCGAGCTTGTCGCGCGACGGCGTTCCCGACCTGCGCTACCGCACGCGCTTCGTCGCCCGCTTCGTCGATGATTGGCGCGCGCTCCAGCTCCACTCCGAAGCGCGGTGGGCGCGCGGCGACGAGGCGGACGTCGGCTACGACTCGGCGCAGCTCGACTCGCTCGCTGCCGAGCTTCGCGTCAAGCTCGGCAAGAAAGCCTGACGCGTCTTCGCGCCTCAGCGCGCGCTCAGCGTTCGCGCAGCCTGTCGAGCTGCCAGCGCTGTCCCGACCTGGTCAGCGTGGCGTGGAGCGGCAGCCTGTTCGTGCTGTACACGCTGCGCGTCGTGCGGTCGATGTACTGAACCTGCAGCATGAAATCCACGTCGGCGACGAGATTGTTCATGCTCAGCCGCACTGCCGGTGACGCGACGGTGAACTTGAGATCGTACTGGCCGCGCGCGGTGTCCCAGGCGGTGAGGTCGCGATCCGTCGCATTCGGGAACACGGCCCGGGCGGCGCCCTTGTCGCCGCTCTCCAGCGCGGCCGCGTAACGGCGCACGACGGAGACGGCGGCGTTCTGCAGCGCCTTCGTCGCCGACACGACGCTGTCGGCGCGCAGCCTTGCCGTATCGACCATGCCGCCGACGAGGTGTTGAGAGTTCAAGCTGTCGGTGCGCGCCGAGTCCACCTTGCGCAGGCTGTCGGCGCGATGCGCACTGTCGCGTTGCGCACTGGCGTACCGCGCCTCGCGCGCTTCGCGTGCCTGACGCACCAGCGTGCTGCTGGCGATGGCGATGACGCCCAGCACGCCGAGCACCCACGGCCACCGTCGGCGACGCCCCGAGGCGGCAGCCCACGACGCCACTGCCTGTGATTTTCCCGGCGTCTGTCGCTGCGGCGTGGCGGCGGAGAGGACCACCGTCGGCGCGCTGCGCGGTGTCTCGACGCGTGGGATGACCGTGCCGTCTCCGCTGAGCCGTCGCGTGTGCGGACCGCTCAACGCCTCGCGCACTTCCGCCGCCGACGAGTAGCGATCGTCGGGCGTCCGGGCGAGCAGGCGCATGATGACGCGGTCGATCGCGTCGGGAATGCCGGGATCCAGCGCCTGTGCATGCGGCGGGTTCTCCGACAGGCGTCGCTTGATCATCTGCTCGCGCGTCGGCGCGTCGAACGCGGGCGCCGCCGTCAGCATCAGATGCATGATGCACCCGAGTGCGTACAGGTCGCTGCGCGCGTCGATGGGATCGCCGAGCAGTTGCTCGGGGCTCATGAACTCGGGCGTGCCGATCACGAGACCGGTGCGCGTGAGTGCCTCGCCCGCGCCCTCCTGCATCGCCTTCGCGATGCCGAAGTCGACGACCTTCACGACCTCGCGGCCGCTCCGGCTTCGCGAGACGAGGATGTTGTCGGGCTTGAGGTCGCGATGCACGATGCCCAGCTCGTGCGCCGCACCCAGTCCGTCGGCGATCTGCCGCCCGAGATCGATCGCCCGCTCGAGCGCGAACGGCGCCTCGCGCGCGAGCAGCCGCGACAACGGCTCGCCGTCCACGAACTCCATGACGAGGTAGACGAGACCGTCGCTCTCGCCGTAGTCGAACACCGCCGCGACGTTCGGATGGATGATGCGCGCCGCGTTCGACGCTTCGCGTGCGAAGCGCGACGCGGACTCCGCGTCATTTACGAGCGCTGGGCTCATCACCTTGATCGCGCACTGGCGATTCATCTTCACGTGCTCGCCGAGATACACGCGACCCATCCCGCCTTCGCCGATCCGCTTCAGGATGTGATAGCGGTCGGCGAGCACGCTCCCGACGAGCGAGTCGGAGCCCTTCGGCCGCAGCGCCGTGCCGTCGGCCGGACAGAATCGCGCCGCCGTCTCGTACTCCGTGCCGCATTGCGGGCACACCTTGAGTACGGCCACTGGCTGCGCATCCGTCGGCTGCTGCGCGAGAGCGCCTGAGCCGAGCTGGCTGCCGTCCAGCGGCTGATCGGTTTCGGGAGGAGCGGCCACCGGCACCACTTCCGTCTGGTCGGGCGACGGGGGCCGCCGGGGCGTGTCGGACGTGTCGGACGTCATCGCGTGTAGAGTATGCGCGACAACCACCCCCGCGTAAACCCGAAAAGCAAAAAAATGAAGCGACCCCGCGCCGGGGTTCGTTCGGGCGCGGGGTCGCTTCGACTGACGCGGGTAGCTGCCGGTCTTCTAGTGGTGCAGATCGCGACGGTCGTGGCGCAGATCGCGCACGTCCTGGCGCGTCTCGCGGCGGTCCCCGGCCGCATCGCGCTGGTCGCGCTTCAGCTCTCGTGCGTCGCTCCGGAGCTCGTGACGGGCCGCGGCGACCTTCGCGCTGTCCCCCGCGGCGTGTGCCTTGGCGGCCACGTGGCGATCGTGCCGGATCTCGCGCTTGTCGCCGGCGATCTCGCGCGCATCGGCGCGGACGTCGCGACGGTCCGACCTCACTTCGTGGCGGTCCTGCCGGAGATCGGCACGCGGATGCGCGGCCTGCGCCGAAGCAGAGGTGGCGGCGCCAAGGACGACGGCGGTGCCGAACAGGAAGGACTTGAGCGTGGACATGGTGAAACGCCTCCTAGGCATGAGAATGGTCGAGTGCATCCGATCTCGACGCGGGGCCCTCGCGCCGTTCACGGTAGGAGACGCATCGGTTCGGGCGACGTTAATGCGAGCGTCGCCGACGCCGATCGATGCAGTGGCGGTCGTGACTCAGATCACAACAGCGCGTGACGACGGGTCAGATCGCCCCGCGCCGTGCAACGATGTCGCGCGTGAGCGTGAGTTGGAGCGAGCTCCCGTTGGGGAGGCACGCGTCGCTCGTCTGGGACCGCCTGGCGGCGGCCGTCCCCGCGGCGGCACCAGCGGCCGCTCCGATCACGGTGCCCTTCGTGCCACCGCCAAGGACGCGCCCGAGGATGGCGCCCGCGATCGCGCCACCCACGACCTTGGTCTTGTCACTCCCCGTCGAGACGCGAGACGTCTCCATCGCGCTCGACGTCGTGACTTCGCCGTCGGCGGGATACGACTCGCCGTTGACGTCGATCGCGCGCACGTGGAAGTGGATGCGGCTGTTCTCCGCCGGATCGGCGCGCTCCACCGAGGACACCTCGAGCACGACCGTGGTGCCGGCGCGGATGGTCGCGCCGTTCGTGCCGACAGTCGTGTTGTCGACCGTGGCGGTGAGCTTGTCACCCACGAGCGCCGAGAGCGTGCACACGCGCTCGTTGATCGTCATGCCGATCCTGCTTCCGGTGCCGATCACGCCGGCCGCAGGCCCCGGCTTCTCGGCCGGCGTCGGCGTGGGCCGGGTCGCCACCGGCGCGGGCTGCGTCGCGCGTGGCGTGCGCCGCACTGGTGCGGGCGGCTCCTCGCGCTTCGGCGTCGGGCGCGGCGCGCGCGCACGTGGCGGCGCCGGCTTGGGGGTCGACGCCGCCGGTGTCGGCGCGGCGCTGGTCGTGCCGCCAAGCGGCGCATCGTTGAACACCGTCTGCGGCGGAGCCTGTCGCTGCGCCAGTGCGATGTCGCGGGCGAACGACGAATCGGCCGACGCGTTGGCATCGGCGCCGGAGCGGTCGCGACACGCTGCGAACAGCGCGAGGAGCGACAGCGCGGGCAGTAATCGTCGGGCTGGCTGGATCATGTGTGAGCGGGGTCGGAGCCTTCCTGACTACCCCCGAACGTGCGCCGTGTGCCTGTGTCGTGCATGTCGCCTCACACCGCCTGCTCCACGAGCGGCCCGGGGAAGAGCTCCGTCTGCGGTAGCTCCGGCTCGAGCCGCGCGCGGACGCGCGAGGCGATGGCGTCGATCGCCCTGGGATCGGTGACGAGGTCGTAGTCGCGGACGTCGAGGCTCAACACGGGACAGGCCCGGAAGCGGACGATCCATTGCTCGTACCGCGCGTGCAAGGCAGCCCAGTACGACGTCGGTGTGTCGCGCTCCTTCGGGCGGCCGCGCGCGCGGATGCGCTCGACGATCGTCTCGAGCGGCGCGTGCAGATACACCAGCAGCCGCGGCGGGCGTGCCGCCGGCGAGTGCAGCAGCTCGACGTACAGCATGCGATACAGCCCCCACTCCAGCTCCGACATGAGGCCTTCGTCGAAATGCCCGCGCGCGAAGATCTCGGCGTCCTCGTACCAGGTGCGATCCAGCACCCAGCTGCCCCCCGCGCCGCGCATGCGACGCATGCTCTCGAACCGCGTCGCGAGAAAGTGGAGCTGGAGATTGAGCGCCGTCTCGCGCATCGCCTCGACGCCGCCGGCGTAGAACCGCTCGAGCCACGGGTTGTGCTCGTCCACGCTTTCCAGCGCGTGCTGCAGCCCGAAACGCGCCGCGAGCGCGCGTGTGAGCGTGCTCTTACCCGAGCCGACCATTCCCGCCACGCCGATCAACATGGCCGAAAGCTACGACGCCGGAGGCGGCAGCGCCTCCGGCGTCGTGGTGCGTCCGTAGCTCGTTCAGATCGTGCGCATCATGCGACGCTGGGCGTCGAGCTGATGGTCAGGATGTCCGTCGCCGCGTCGTAGCTCGTCTGGTAGCTCGGCAGCTTCGTCGCCGACCCGGCGGCCTGCGGCTGTCGCGTCACGTTTCCATTCGAGTCGTATCGCGCGCCGTGGTTCGGGCACTCGAACGACGTGTTGTTGTTGACGATGGCGATCATCGTCCCTTCGTGCGTGCACGTCGTCGACAGGGCGAGGAAGGTATCAGGGCCCGTGCGCTTGACGGCGATACGACTGTCGGTCGGCGCGAACGCGAGCTCGCCGACAGTCGCGAGTGCCGGTACGGTCGAGACCTTGAAGTTCAGCGGTGTCGTGAGAATCGGCGCGGTTGCGCCGCCGGCGCCGATCTGGCCGTCCCCACAACCAGCGACGACGGCCGCCGCACCCGCGACGGCGAGCGTGCTCCTGGTCAGAAACTCACGCCGACTGAGACAGTCCTGGCAGGACATGCGTGCGGTGGTGAAGGGTGGCATTAGGGCAGCGCCACGACGGCGTGCTGCCACTGGGCGTTGTCCTTGTCTTCCTGATAGAGCTTGTCGATGTCGACGACGACGTTGTTGCCCGCGAGCTTCACCTCGTAGCGATCCATGCTGCGCGTCGCGCGGCCTTCGATGAAGGTGCCGTCGGGGCGATACTTCGACTTGTGCTTCGGGCACTGGAAGCGGTTGTTGCCGGCATCCCACCGCAGCGCCGTGTTCTGGTGCGGGCAGGCGAGCGCGAACGCGTAGACCGACTTGCCGCTCCGCGCGAGAATGACCTCGTTGTCCTTGTCGATCTGCACGCCGTCGGTGGCAGGGACCGGGTACGTCTTCTCCTCACCCTTCGACGCCAGCGCCGAGATCCACCGCAGTGGCATCGCCTCGGCGCCGTTGGGCGTCATCCCGATCGCCACCAGAGCCGCGGCGCTCGCGCGCAGCGCGTCGAGGAGGAACTCCCGCCGATTCCCAATCGTGCATCCGGCGCACCCGTCTCCGGTGCTGCTCGGCTTCGAATCCGTCATCGTCTGCTCCGTTACGCGTAGTTCGTCAGTGCCACTCCAACCAGCGTCGTGGCGATCCAGAGGGTCAGGCTGAACAGCGAGATGGTGCGAAGCCGACTCCACAACACTGCCTGGTCTCCCCCGTTCGCGAGTGCGCGCTCGGTACGCGTCATCACGAAGCCGTTTGCGAGGAGGAGTCCGACGAATCCGAGCTTCACCCAGAACCACGGGGAGCCAAGGAACTCGTCCACATCGGAGAGGAAGAGCAGTATCCCGCTGATGAAGGAGAGTGCGAGCCCGACCAGCACGATGAAGTGAGTTCTGGCGAGCTCCCCGAGCTGCTGGGCCCGAACCTCGAGACTCGCGCGCGAGACGCGGATCGTCGCTCGGTCCGCCGTCAGCGCGGCACCGCCGGCGATCAACAGCGGGACGAGGTGGAAGAACATCACTGTCGTCGCGACTGCCTTGGAGTCGGAGTACAGGCCGTTCCATGGTTCCACGAGTCGCGCCAGCGGGCTCGCGGTATCGGCACGTGCGAGTTGGGCAAGCAGCATGTGAGGGTGACTAATCGCGCCAGATCAGCATCATTCCGGAGCCAACGATCGCCACTCCCATCGAAGCGTAGGCGAGGTTCCGGTGCTGTCGGCGCTTCTCGAGGCTGTTCTCGGCCTCGTTGGAGAGCTTGATTCCGGTGTAGGTGAACCCGGCGTCAGAGGCCAGCATGAGGATGGTGTGGATCGCCCGCCGCGTCCGCCCCTGGGGGACAGAGCGGGAGTCCCAGAGATTCCAGAGCCCGGTGACCGTGTTCACGGTGAAGACCGCGGCGAGCGCCGTGGCACCGACTCGGTGCCCGGTCTTCGCCCATCCGGGCGCGCCGGAGCTTTCCTGGAAGAGCTGATTCCCCGCGATCGCCTGGAAGGCGTAGAGGGGAATGGTCGTGTAGGCGAGGTAGCGGTGGATGCGCAGCCGACGCTCGTACCAATCGCTCACCTGCACCGCCTTCCGGCGCCGTCGCGGGGTGGTCGTATCGGGCTGGAGCTGGAGCGAGTTCGGAAACGAGAGCCGCGAGGGGATGTTCGAGGAGAGTCTGTCCCCGACTAGCTGAACTGGCTGAACCGGTACGGTATCCCTGACTGGAAAGCTGTCCGAGACGAGCCGGGCAGAATCAGCCGGTCCGGCAAGAGCGATCAGCAAGGCGACGACGGGGACGGTCATGGGGCTGTCGTGTTGAGGGAGTTCCGAGCGATCGAAGCCGGAGAATCAAACGGGTGAATTGTTGGCCAATCCAGTTTCTGGCACCACGACCCCATTTGCAGACTTCACGTTTGGCTTCCGTTGAGGGACGATTCGACTATCGCTCGGGCCACCCGGCCGGACACAACTGAGGACGGGTCCAACGAAACGGTTATTCCTCGGAGGAGTCGGCCGTCTTCCATCCGCTGACACGCGTCGGCGGGGTTACCCCCCGTTCCGCACCCCGAACGGCTCCTGTCGCTCCTCGTGCTTGCCGACTCATCGATGAACTCACACGCCGCGATTTCCCTATCAACCGATTCGTCCTCGGTGGACGACTGGCCGACGCTCTCCAACGATCTGCTTCAGGGGCTCGTCCACGCGCTCAACAACCGCCTGGCGGCGCTCGGCGCGCTCGCCGAGTTGGCGCGACTCCGCGACGAGGCGGTCAATCCCCTGGCCGAGCTTCCGACGGAGGTCGCGCAGCTGCAGGGACTGACCGGGCTGTTCGCGCTGCTCCCCGAGCGCCGAACGGATGCCGAGGCGCTCGAGCTCTCAGCTGTTCTGGCCGACGCGGTGCGGCTGCACGAGCATCACCTGAGGCTGCGCGCGGAGCGCTGCGAGGTGCGCTACGAGGGCACGCCCGTTCCCGTTCGGGCGCCGCGCTGGGCGCTCGTCAGGACGCTCGTCATGCTCGTCCACGCGGCAAAGCGCTCCGGCCAGGCCGCGGGGGGCCAGGATGGCACGCCGATCGTCGTGCGATCGGACGAATCCATGGTGAGCGTGTGTGTACGCACTGGCGCGAACGCCTCGCCCGATCTCATCGCTGCCGGCGAGCGCGCCGGAGGGGAGATCGTTCGCGAGGACGACCTGCTGGTCTTCCGATTGCCGACCCTGATGGAGCTTCGGCGCCGCGAGCGGCTGGCGCGCGGCCAGCATCCCTGAAGATGAGGCGCGGCTAGCGCACTTGGGAGTGGGCGCGGCGAGCGCGCCTGACGATCGCGCTACGCCGAGGCGCGCAACGGTGCGAGCTCCGACCGCAGGCGCCCCAGCGCCTTCGAGCGGATCTGCGAGACTCGGGACTCGCTGATGCCGAGCACTTCGGCGATATCGGCGGACTTGAGCTCCTCGAAGTAGTAGAGCGAGAGCACCGTCCGTTCCTGGTCGTTCAGGCGGAGGATCGCCTCGCGGAGCTTGGCCACCTCGCTCTCGCGAGCCAGGCGCTCATCTGCGGCTTCCTCGTCGTTCCGGAGGAATTCGGCGCGGGAGGGGAAGGTGACTCCGCCGTCGCCGGTTGGCGACGTGAGTGAGAGATGCACGGACCCTTCCACCTCCGACTGCCAGCGCCAGAGGGTCTGCACGTCGGTGCGGAGCTCCAGCGCCAGCTCGGAGTCCTCCGGCTTGCGACCGAGCTGCCGCATGAGGTGCTCGCGAGCGCGGGAGATGTCGCGCGCCTTCCGCCGGACCGAGCGTGGCACGTGGTCCTGCCGCCGTAGCTCGTCGAGGATCGAACCGCGGATGCGCGGGACGGCGAAGGTGCTGAACGCGAGGCCGCGGTTGGCGTCGAAGGCCTTCACCGCCGTCATGAGGCCGATCGTGCCGGCGCTCACCAGCTCATCGAAGTCCGCCTCTACGGCGAGGCTCCGCGAGAGCTGCCGCGCGACGTGATGGACGAGACTCAGATTCTCGCGCAGGATGGCATCCCGGGCGGCATCATCACCCGATGCAGTCCTGGCCCACAGGGAATGGGAGTCCACGGTCGAGCCCATCGGAGGAGGGGTGGCGGGAGGGAGGCGGGCCGACCAAAGCAGCGGGGGGGACGCACCCTTGGCCGGGATCGCTTGCGCAGCCTGTAAGGCAGGCCGAGGGCCACCGAGACGGGGACGAAAACGGGGGCGAAGTCCTTGTGGACCTCGACCCCCTGGCCGCACTTCAAGTCGTTTGTGGCGCGAGGGTTAGCGTGGCCGCTGATCATCCATTCGCGCCGAATGAGGAGCCAGGATCAGCGCTCGTCATATCCGGCAAAAACTGCCGAGTGGGAAGAATCTGCCGAGCAGTTTCTGGCGTCTCGCGAACTGTTCTGGCGTCGAGAGTCAGCCCGCAGCGCTGTCCCGGGTGGGGCCATTCAGCTTGTTCCTGAGGGTCCGGACGCTCATGCCGAGCAGCTCTGCGGCTCGGGTCCGGTTCCCACCGCTGACCTCGAGCGCGCGCTCGATCAATCGCAGCTCTGCCTCGCCAACATGCAGGGAGGTGAGCATGAGCGAGTGCGGCGGGAGTGGTGCGCGGCCCTCCGCGTACTCGAGAAGCCCTGGAGGAGAGGAGATGAGGCCGGCCACGGTGCTCGTGGCTCGCGAGCTCAGGCCGAAGCGCTGCCGATCGAAGGCCGCGGGGTGCAGGATCGGCTCGGTCGAGAGGATGACCGCGCGCTCGACGGCGTGTTGGAGCTCGCGCACGTTGCCCGGCCAGTCGTAGCGCTGGAGCATCTCCACCGTCTCCGGGGCCAGACCGCGGATGTCCTTCTGCAGTTCGCTCGCGGTGCGGAGCGCGAATCGGTGTGCGAGGAGCGGGATGTCGCCCGGACGGTCGCGGAGCGGAGGGAGGGAGATCGGGAGGACGCTCAACCGGAAGAAGAGATCCTGCCGGAAGTGTCCCTGCGCGGCGTAGGTGGCCAGGTTGCGATTCGTCGTCGCGATGATGCGGACATCCACCTTGATCGGGCTCGAGCCACCGACTCGCTCGAACTCCTGCTCCTGGAGCACGCGCAGCAGCTTGGCCTGCAGGTCCAGGCGCATCTCGCTCACCTCGTCGAGCAGGAGCGTCCCCTGGTGCGCCCGCTCGAATGCCCCTTCCACGCGCCGGATCGCACCGGTGAATGCTCCCTTCTCGTGGCCGAAGAGCGCACTCTCGACGAGGCCTTCGGGGAGGGCGGCGCAGTTCAGCTTGATGAAGGGGCGATCGCGCCGGTCGCTGGCGTCATGGATCGCGCGCGCGAACAGCTCCTTGCCCGTCCCCGATTCCCCCTCGAGGAGAACGGTCGCGCGGGTCGGCGCCGCGGTCGAGACGGCCTGGAGCAGGCGGCGGATCTGGATGCTCTCCCCGATGATCGCCCGCTCGTTGCGGAACTCCATGACCTCGCGGCGCAGCGCGTCGTTCTCGCGGCGCAGGCGCACGACCTCGAGCGCCTGCGCGACCGAGAGCTCGAGCTGCTCCGGCCGGACGGGCTTGGTGATGTAGTCCACCGCGCCGGCCTTGATCGCCGCGACCGCATGCTCGATGGTCGCGTGACCGGTGAGCATGATCAAGGGGACGTCGTAGCCCTCCTGCTGCAGCAGCTCGAGGAACTCGAGCCCCGTCAGCCCGGGCATGCGATAGTCCGAGATGATCAGGTCGATGTTCCCCTTCGCGAGCGCCTGAAGCGCCTCGGGGACGTTGTGCGCACCGACGGCGGAATGGCCGGCCCGCTCGAGCGTGTCCTCGAGGATGAGACCGATCGCGGGCTCATCGTCCACGTACAGGATGGTGGCCATCTGCGGACCGGCGTGAGGCGTGCGACAACTGGGCGAGGCGAGGAATACTTTAGCGACACGTCGATGTAAAGGTCGCTTCGCACAGGGCTGCGACAGAACGTCCCGCGCTGAGACCGGTTGGCGAATCGTGCCGAGACTCGCGTGTGTCGAGCGCGAGAGGGCGTGCTCAAGTCGTACGCAGGGTGGCCGATACTTCGAAGAAGGAGGAGGACCCATGCTTCCACGATCGGAACAGAGCGGCCAGGCGTGTCGCGACCAGAGCGACACCGTCATGCTGCCGGCGCGCGGCGCGGCGCGCGACGAGCGGGTGCGTGAGATACGTCGTCGCATCGCGGACGACGCGTATCGCTCTCCGGAGGTCGCGGAAGTGATCGCCCGCCGCATCCTGCTCAGTCGGGAGCTGTAGCGGAACACGTAATGCCGGTGCGACGTTCTCCATCGTGAGCGTCGCGTCGGCCGAAAGTCGGCCGCGCGCGCAACAAACCGCCGCCGAGCCATGCCGACCGACTCCGCATCCTCCACCTCCTCGTCGTTCGTGGCCATCTCCGGCGCGACGGGGCTCATCGGCAGTGCACTCGCCGCTCGCCTGCGCGCGCGCAACGTTCGGGTCCGGCGGCTGGTGCGCACGCCGCGCCCGCAGTCTCCCGACGACATCGTGTGGGACCCGATGCGCGGGATCCTGTCTCCGAACGATCTCGAAGGCGCGGACGCGGTGGTCCATCTTGCCGGCGAGCCGCTCGCGCACCGCTGGACCGACGCGCGGAAGCGCGCGATCCGTGAGAGCCGCGTACGCGGCACGGAGCTCGTGGCGCGCACCATCGCTGCCCTGGAGCACCGGCCGCGAGTGCTGCTCAGCGGCTCGGCGATCGGCATCTACGGCGATCGTGGCGACGAGCCGCTCGACGAGGCGAGTGCGCTGGGCAGCGATTTTCTCGCCGGAGTGGCCCGCGAATGGGAAGCAGCGTCGGTGGCCGCCGCCGATGCGGGCGTGCGCGTCGTGCTGCTGCGCACCGGGATCGTGCTCAGCCCCAAGGGCGGTGCGCTGGAGCGGCTGCTGCTTCCATTCCGGCTGGGCGTTGGCGGGCCGATCGGCAGCGGTCGCCAGTGGATGAGCTGGGTTGCACTCGACGATCACGTGCGCGCGATGGAGCACGCGTTGGCGACGACTGGTCTGCACGGCCCCGTGAACCTCGTGTCGCCGAATCCGGTGACGAATGCTGAGTTCGCTTCGACGCTCGGGCGCGTGCTCTCGCGGCCGGCGCTGGTGCCTGTACCGGCGTTCGCGCTGGAGCTCGCGTACGGCGAGATGGCGCGTGCGACGATCCTGGCGGGGCAGCGCGTGCTGCCGAAGGCGCTCCTCCGCACAGGATTCCAGTTCGCGCATCCGACGTTGGAGCAGGCGCTGCGGTTCGAGCTCGCGCCGCGGTGAGCGACACGGACCCGTGTGGCGTGTGAGGCGTATTACTTTGATCGGGTACGCCGTTCACTCCGCCATGGGATCGATGCGCCGGTTCATCGCACTCGCCAGTCTGCTGCTGCTCTCGTTGTCGCACGCCGATGCGACGACGCGGGTGCACGCGCGCGCGACGGCGTCCGTAGCGAAGCCGACGCGGGAGATGATCGCGGCGGCGCCGGCCGTGCGACTCGCAGACATCGCACTGCGGGAGTCGTCGCCGCGCGGGCCGGCACGCGTGCTCGTGCCCTGGCATCCGAGCCGTGGGGAGGCGTACTTCGCGCTTCCCGCCTCGACCGAACGGCGCGTCGCCGTGCTGCCCCAGCCGGCGTCTCTTCCCGTCGGACCGGCGCGCCGTCTCACCTACGACGCGACAGCGCCTCCGTACCTCTCGTAGTCACAGCGGAGCTTCCCGCGTTCGACGCGCACCATTGAGGTCAGAGTCCCGACTCTGACCCAGCGGCATCTCGCGCGATCGCACGCCTCACGCGCCCGTCGCCGGCATTCGCTGCCGGCTCGACGTGGCACGCGTGCACCCCTGACCGAGAGTGGGCGCATCGCGCCCGGGATACCCATGTCCAACACAATCATTCCCGAATCTCGTTCCCAGCGGGACGAGGAGATCGACCGTCATCCCACCATCGAGCCCTGGCTGCGCGTGTCCTTTGTCGCGCTGCTCCCGCTGATCCTCGCCTTCTACCTGGCTGAGGAGTGGAAGCTGTACCTGTTCGTGGCCGGCGGCTTGCTCCTCGTCGCGAGCACCGTGATGCTCGTTCGCCAGGAGCGACGCAAGAGCGCCGTTCGTAGCGACTAGCCTGCGCGAGGCAGCGCGAGCACCTTCGCGCTGCCTCGCTTCGCGAATCCTTTCACGAGGTGCGGATGGTTCAAGCGGCAGCCGAGTCGGTCCGGGCGATGCCTCACGAGCCGCACGCGTCGGCGGTGCTCTTCGCCGTGGTCGCGTTGCTGCTCGCCGTGAGTGCCCTGTTGAGTCACGCCTCGCAGCGACTGCGGCTGCCGGTCGGTCTCGTCTTTCTCGCGATCGGGATCGTCGCGGGGCGCGACGGGATCGGACACATCGTGTTCGACGACTACGGCTTCGCGTTCCGCGCGGGATCGGCGGCCCTCGCCATGATCCTGTTCGACGGCGGCCTGAACACCCCCGTGGACACACTGCGGCGCGCGCTCGTGCCGGCTGGACTGCTCGCGACGGTGGGCGTGGTCGGCTCGATGTTCATCGTCGCCCTGGTCGCACACGCACTGGGCCTTCCGTGGGACGCGTCGTTCCTGCTCGGCGCGATCGTCTCGTCCACGGATGCGGCGGCGGTGTTCGCCGTGCTGCGCGGCAGCGGGATCCAGCTCAAGCATCGTGTCGGCGGCACGCTCGAGGTGGAGTCGGGAATCAACGATCCCGTCGCGGTGATCCTCACGACGGCGCTCACGAGCCGAGTGATGAAGGGCGACGTGCAGAGCCTGTGGATGGTGGAGCTCGGGATGCTCCGCGAGATCGTGATCGGCCTCGTGTGCGGTGTCGCGATCGGTGCCGGCGCGCGATGGATCATCACGCGCGTCCGGCTTCCGGCGAGCGGACTCTATTCCGTGCTGACGCTCGCGACGGCGCTGCTCGCCTTCTCGCTGCCCACGCTGATCCATGGCAGCGGATTTCTCGGTGTGTACGTCGCCGCGGTGACGCTGGGGGCGGGACGGTTGCCGTATCGCGCCGCCCTGGGCCGCATTCACGATTCGCTCGCGTGGCTCGGGCAGGTCGCGATGTTCCTCATGCTCGGTCTGCTCGTGAATCCGTCGGAGCTGCTCGGGGCCGCGTGGATCGGCACGATCGTCGGGCTCTCGTTGGCGTTCGTCGCTCGGCCCCTGATGGTCGCGGTGTGCCTCATCCCGCTCCGCTTCCCGTGGAACGACATCCTCTATGTCGGCTGGGTCGGTCTCCGAGGTGCGGTGCCGATCATTCTCGCGATGTTCCCCGTGCTCGCGGGAGCGCCTGATGCAGCGCGCATCTTCAACATCGTCTTCTTCATCGTCGTGCTGAACGCGATCCTGCCGGGAACGACCGTCTCCGCCGTGACGCGTTGGCTGAAGCTCGAATCGGCCGAGCCACCGCCGCCGAATGCCGTCCTGTCGGTGGAGTCGTTCGATGAGCTCGACGGCCAGCTTCTGTCGTACTACATCGACGAGGCACTGCCTGTCGCGGGGATGACCCTCGAGGAGCTCCCCTTCCCGGATGGCGCCGCCGTGACGATGATCGTGCGTGGCCAGCAGCTCATCGCGCCGAACGGCGCGACGCGTCTCGAGGTCGGCGATCACGCGTACGTGCTGAGCCGGCCGGATGCTGTCGTGATGCTGCAACTGCTGTTCGGTCGGCCGGAGAGCAGTTGAGCCGTCAGGACGGGACGAAACCGGAGAGTGGGTGGCTCCGTAGTGCTGTGTACAACGACGGCGCGCCGAGTCGCGCCAGGATAGAGCGAACCAATGGGTGCCATCATAGTGGAAGGGGTGCTTTTCGTCGCGCTGATCGCGGCGGGTGGCGCCCTTCTTTATTGGGTCATCGTGTACTTCACACCAGCGGGCGTCCGGATCCGCCAGACGCAGAATCGAAAGCGCATCGAGCGCGCGGCCGAACTGGTGTGCGCAGTCCATGGCCGTCATACCGAGGACCAACTGGTACGCCTCGCGAGCGGAGCGCAGGTGTGCCCTGACTGCTACAAGGAGATCGTCGACAATGCCTAGCACGATGTCGGACCGTCTCGGCTCGATGCAATTCGAGCGGGGCACGGACGGTGGCCAGAAGTTGAAGCGCATCATCTTCGGTGTGATGGTGCTGGTGGCGGCGCTGTTCCTGTTGCCGTCGACGTTCACCTACATCAACCCGGGCAACGTCGGCATCGTGATCCATCGTGCCGGTGGCGGCGTCGATCCGCATCCGCTCGATCCAGGGGTGCACACGCGCGTGCCGTTCGCGACGGGGATCGAGGAGTACCCAGTGTTCCTCAGGACCGTGGTGCTGAACAGGGGCGGCGAAGGCTCGGGGCAGAACGACGAGATCAACGTCAACAGCGTGGAGGGGCAGCCCGTCTCGCTCGACGTATCGCTCTCGTTCGAGCTCGATCCGGCGCAGACGCCCAAGCTGTACTCGACGTTCCGCACGGACATCGACCAGATCACGCACGGCTTCGTGAAGCAGACGATCCGGCAGTCGCTGCAGGAGGTGGTGGGCACGGAGCCGATCGCCGACGTCATCGGCCCGAAGAAGGCGGAGGCCACGAACCGAGTGAGAGCGCTCATCGCGCAGCGTCTCCAACCTTATGGCTTCGAGGTGAAGCAGTTCACGATCAACGAGCTCCGCGCACCGGCGGCGGTGATGGACGCGATCAACCAGAAGAACGTGATGCAGCAGCAGGCGCTCACGGCGCAGAACGAGCTGCAGAAGAACACCTTCCAGGCGCAGGGTGATTCGATCAAGGCGGCGGGTCGCGCCAAGGCGATCATGGCCGAAGCGGAAGCCCAGGCGCGCGCGAATCAGCTCCTCGCGCAGAGCATCACGCCGACGCTGGTGCAGTACGAGCTGACGAAGAAGTGGAACGGGCAGATGCCGCAGGTGACGGGCGGCGCGACACCGCTACTCCAACTGCCGACGGCCGCAAAGCCGTAGCGCTCGCGCGGTGAGCGTGAACGGGGCTCTACGAGATGCGCAGCAGCGTCTCGTAGAGCCCCGTGGCGCAGGCGGCGACGGCGATGCCGGTGAACCATCCGCCCAGCACGTCGGTAGGCCAGTGCCAGCCGAGCAGCACGCGGCTCACGCCCGTGACGACGGCAAGGGCGATGGCGATGGGGACGACCACGATCGCGGGTGCGATGCCCTGCTGCATGATGAGATACGCGCTGGTCGCCAGCACGGCGGTGGCGTCGGTGGTGTGGCCGCTCGGGTACGCCGGCTCGGTCTTGCCACGCGCGAGCGCGATCGCGGGGCGCGGCCGCCGGTAGACGAGCTTGACCGCATGATGCGCGAGGATGGCACCGATGGACGCCGCGGCAAGCGCGGCGAGCACGGGGAAGAGGGGCGCGCGCCGCGTGATGAGGATGAGGGCCGCACTCGCCGCCCCGATGGTGGGATGCATGTACGGCTCGCCGGGCAGGGTGCCGATGTGCGCCGCGCGCAGGACGTGCTGCAGCGCGCGCGCGCGGCCGGCGCGGAGCTCGAGCGCGTCGTCGACCGACTGGACGGCGGGGTGGCGCGTCGCCAGCGCGAGAGCGATGGTGGACGCGAAGCCGGTGACGGCGATGGTGACGAGTGAGGGCATCCGGGCGAAGGGGCAGAGGGCATGCCTCGCGGCATGCATTGGTGTACGAGTATCTTGAAGGCAACCGTAACGAGTGCGCGCCTACCGCGCACGTCTCGCTCAACGGAGTTGTATCATGCCACTCGTCCCATTCGAGACTCTCCCGGATTCCTCACGCGTCTGGGTGTTCGGGAGCGATCGCCCGCTGTCGGAGGCGGCGACGTCCACCCTGATGACGGCGGTCGAGGGATATCTCGCCGATTGGAATGCGCACGGTGAGCCGCTCACGGCGGCGTACGAATGGCGGTTCGGCCGGCTTCTCGTCGTCGGCGTGGACCAGCGCTCGGCGGGCGCGTCGGGTTGTTCGATCGACGGATTGTTCCGCGTCCTGCAGGGGATCGAGCCGCAGCTTGGCGCGCGTCTCGTCGGCGGTGGACGGGTCTTCTACCGCGACAGCCACGGCGAGGTGCAGTCCGTGGAGCGTCACGAGCTCAAGGCGCTGCGCGATTCCGGCGCGATCACGAACAACAGCGTGGTGTTCGACACCAGCCTGACCGATCTCGGCTCGCTGCGTGAAGGGTTCGAGCGACCGGCAAGGAAGAGCTGGGCCTCCAAGATTCTGGAAGCCTGAGCTACCAGGGCGCTCAGGCGCCCCTCAGCGCAACCAATCGTCGAGCCGCTCGCGCACGAACGCATCGTCGTCGAGCGAGTGGTGCTCGCGGCACACACGGTCGATCTGCTCGGCCTGCCCAGGGGAGAGAGTCTCGTGCGGGTCGAGGCACCACGTTCCGCGCAGCAGCCCCTGTCGGCGGAGCACTTCGTGGATGCCCGGGATGCAGCCGGCGAACCCGTTGGCGGCATCGAAGATCGCGGCGTTCGCGTCCGTGAGCGCGGCGCCATCGCGGAGGAGGGCGACGTCGATCGCTCCCGCATCGGCCGCGCGATGCGCGCGATCGAGCAGCCCCACCGCGGCATGTGTCCAGACAGCCCACTGGCCGAGCAGTCCGCCGACGATCCGGCGTGATTCCCCGTGTGCGCCGACGGGAATCGGCGTCACGAGGTCGGCGACGATGGCGTCGTCGTTTCCCGTGTAGAGCGCGACGTCGGTGCGCCCCGCGTCGGCCACGGCGCGGACCACGTCGAGCGTCTGGTAGCGGTTGAACGGTGCGATCTTGATCGCCCACACACGCTCGATCTCGGCGAACGCTCGCCAGAAGTCGTAGCCGAGCACGCGGCCGCCGACGGCGGGCTGCAGGTAGAAGCCGAACACGGGGAGCACGTCGGCGACGGCGCGACAGTGTGCGACGAGCTCGGTGTCGCTCGCGTCGCGCAGAGCGCCGAGTGAGAGCAGCACGAGATCGTAGCCGAGCGATGCGGCGAGCTCCGCTTCGGCAACGGCCTGCGCCGTCTCACCGACCGCGCCCGCGACGAGCGCGAACGTTCGCGCGCTCTCGCCGAGCCGTTCGCGTGCCGACTCGGCCGCGAGCTCGAGCACGGGACGAAAGAGGCCGTGCTCGGGACGACGAATGGCGAACTGCGTCGTGTGCACGCCGACGGCGACACCGCCGGCGCCGGCGTCCACGTAGTAGCGCGTCAGCGCGCGCTGGTGCCGCTCGTCGAGCGTGCGGTGCGCGGTGAGCGCGAGCGGATGCGCGGGGATGGCGGTGCCGGCGCCCAGCGCAGCGCGCAGCGCTGCCGCACGCTCAGAACTGGCCATCGCGTTTCTCGAAGCTCGTCGGCTTGCCGAGGAGATGGCCACCGGTGCGGATCCACGCCGCGACCCAGTCGAGCAGCGTGTCGATCGGCATCAGGGGATGATCGAGCATCGTGCGCATCCGGGACGCGTCGCTGAGCAGCGCGTCCCGCCCCTCCTCTCCTTCGAAGGTCGGTGTGACGCCGAGGCGTGCGCCGAGTGCTCGCGCGAGATCGGCGACGCGATGCGTCTCCGTGCCGGCGACGTTCACGACGAACGGCTCGGGTGTGGCGGCTCGGGCGAGGGCCGCGAGGGCGAATGCATTCGCGTCGCCCTGCCAGATGACGTTGACGAATCCCATGGCGAGTCCGATCGGCTCGCCGCGCGCGACGCGGAGCGCGAGGTCGGTGAGGACGCCGTAGCGGAGGTCGTGCGCGTAGTTGAGGCGCACGATGGAGAGCGGCGTCCCGTGGCGTGCCGACGCGGCGGCGAAGATGCGCTCGCGCGCGAGGCAGGAGTACGCGTACTCGCCGACGGGGGCCGGCGAATCGCTCTCCTTCGAGCCGCCGCGCTCCGGCGAGGTGAGCGCGTAGACGTTGCCGGTGGAGAAGACCACGGTACGCGCGCCCGCGTAGCGTTCGGCGACGAAGGCGGGCACCGCGGCATTCATCGCCCACGTCGATGAGGGATTCCCTGTCGTGCCGAACTTCTGCCCCGCCATGAACACGATATTCGGTGCGTCGGGGAGCGTGGCGAGTGCGCGCGGATCGAGGAGGTCCGCGGTGATCGTCTCGACGCCCTCGGCCTCGAGCGCGGCGGCGGCGGCGCGATCGCTCCAGCGCGACACGGCGACGACACGGCGTCCTGGATCGGCGCGCCTGGCCATGCGCGCGAGCGACGGACCCATCTTCCCGCCCGCGCCGAGCACGACGAGATCGCCCGGCACGGTCGAGAGGAGTTGCGTGAGCGCGGGTGTCGGGCGAGAAAGGCGTTCTTCGAGCTCTGCCTCGTCCCGCGGGGGACTCGGTACTGCCGACTCAGCCGACACGGGCGTCCGCGGCCTCGAGCTCGCGCTGGAGCACGCGCCGCGCCGCGTCGATCGTAGCGCGCGTACGATCGCGCAGCGCGCCGAGGTCGGCGCGGGTGAGCCCCTCGGTGGGGATCGGCTCGAGCACACGTGCCTTCGCGTGCGCGTGACGGAAGGCGAAGCTGTGCTTGGCCATGCAGTTTCGCGTGCCGGCGATGGCGATCGGCAGGATCGGCACGCCTGCCTCGATCGCGAGATGGAAGGCGCCATCCTTGAACGGGAGCAGCTCGTCGGTGGGCGACCGGGTGCCTTCGGCGAAGATCATCACGCTCACACGGCGCGCGAGGCGGTCGCGGCACTCGGCGAGCGCGGCGATGCCGCTCTCGCGCTTGCCGCGGTGCACGGGCACGTCGAGCGCCATGCGCATCATCCAGCCCATGACCGGAATCTTGAAGATCGTGTGCTTGGAGAGCCACTTCATCTCCCACGGGAAGTGGCAGGCCAGGAAGATGTCGGCGTACGACTCGTGGTTGGAGACGACGACATAGGGCCGGCGTGGACCTTCGGGCGGCCTGCCTTCCGTCTCGAATTTCCAGAGTCGCGACAGAGTAACGTGGACGACGGCGAGCTGCCGGAAGGCGCGGCCAGCGTGATAGCGGCCGGGGTCGAACGGTGCGGTGACGAGCCAGACCGCGCCGACGTAGAAGAACCCGACAAGGACGAGGAGGACGGCCAGGACCCAGGCCCAGGCGCTGAGGAGACGCTCGCTCACGTGCGCAGAGTAATGCGTGAAAAAAAGAATGACGGGCGATCAGGCCCGCACGTAGTCGGGGCGCCAGTGGCGCACCTCGCGTTTGACCGCGTCGGCCGTCACGAGCTCGCCGCGAAGACAGCGCTCCACGAGGCCGACCAGCTCGTCGTCGCCGGCGTAGCGCAGGCCGACGAGCTGTTTGAGATGGAGCTCCGGGATGCGCTGGCAGAGCTCGACCGGCAGCACGGTAGCGAGCCGGAGCCGCATCTCGAGACCGATGACGCGATTCTGAACGATCAGTGTCGAAGCGCGGTTCGCGACCATGCCACCGACGAGCCCGAGCGCCACGACCACGAGCCACAGATTCCAGAATGACGGGTGTCGAACGGTGACGACCATCATGACGACCACGTTCACGATCAGAATCGGCAGGGCGAACAGATGATACAGCGGGAAGACGCGCCGGTGGTTGGCGTAAGTCTGCGCAGTCGTGGTCATGGTCGTGCTAGGAGGAGTGGCGCATCACTGGGCCATCGCAACCTGGGCGTGGCGCTTGATGCGCGTGAGCATCGCGGACAGACCGACTTCACGGCCGGCGAGGCCGATACCCTCCATCATCAACCGCACGAAGTCCGACGGGATGCCGAGCGTCGTCTCGGGCGGGTAGCCGTTGATCGCCGAGAAAAGGATCGCGAGAAAGGCAGCAATGGTCGGTGACTTGCGCGGATCGAGATCGGCGTAGAAGTAGAGCTTGCCGTCGCGCATCTCCGGGAAGAGGTCGACGCGCGTCTGGCACTCAGGCACATTGAACTCGGCGCGGTCGAGCGCACGGAATCGCTCGGGGACCGGCTCGAGCTTCATTGCGTAGTGCAGGAGCGTCTGCATTTTCTCCTCACGTCCGAGGGCGCGAAACGTGCTCAGCACGCGCGCCACGGACGGCGGGAGGGGATGTTCCACCGATTCCGTCATGGCTGGAGATAAACCGTGCAGCGGAGGACGCGTCAAGCGTGCCCGCTGCCGCACGATGTATTCACCACGCACGAGGAAGGAGCGATGCCGACGAGAAGCGCCAACGCCGAATGGAAGGGCGGGATCAAGGGACAGGGAAGCTTTGGTGGACAGACGGGGATCGGCGGGCAGTACAACTTCAGCTCACGCTTCGAGAACGGCGTGGGGTCGAACCCCGAGGAGCTGCTCGCGGCGGCCGAGGCGGCCTGCTTCAGCATGGCCCTGGCTTTCGCGCTCGATAAGGAAGGTCACCCCGCGACGAGCGTCCAGACGAAAGCCGACTGCACGATCGAGAAGCAGGGCGAGGGCTTCAAGATCACACGCATGATGCTCCACGTGCAGGCAGCGGTGCCGGGGGTCGATGCGGCGAAGTTCCAGTCCATCGCGCAGGCGACGAAGGAGGGATGCCCCGTATCAACCGCGCTGAAGGGCAACGTCCAGCTCGACATCGACGCCAAGCTCGTCTGACGCCGGGGCGGCGCGCGCAACGACCTGCGCGCGCCGCAACAGCTCGCGCTGGACGACGAGCCAGATCGCCAGGCAGGGCAGGGCGAGGCGATAGGTCGTCGCGGCCGGTGTGCGCAGCCACGCGCCGGGAATGAGCGTGGACATGAGCGGAATGGTGAGCATGGCCGAGCTGTACAACCAGCGGCGCCAAGGCGCCGCTGGTCCGGAGGCGAACCAGATCGTCGCCCCGGTGAAGGCGATCAGGTAGCTGGCACGCTCCGCCTGATGGTTGAACAGCACGACATAGAGCAGGAGGGAGCACAGGTACAGCAGCCGGAAGCGCGCGTCGTCCCACCGCTCACGCCGAAGGGCGAGCGGGGCGAGCAGCGCCAGTGTTCCGGCGAGCTGGATCGGCCAGTTCGGGACCGAGACGCCGGTGATGCGGTGGAGAAGCTCCATGACGGAGAACCACCGTTGCTGCGCGTCGGTGCTCTCGACGCCGCGCCAGGATTGGTACTGCGCCGCGAGCGCCGCGGGCGACACGAGCAGCAGCGGCAGCGCGACGAGCGCCGCGCCTGTGGCCGCGGTGGCGAGGCCGGTGCGGATCGCGCGCCGGCGCGGGATGGCGAAGGTGAGCGCGGCGAGCGGGAAGATCTTCACGCACACGCCGAGCGCTACCGCGAGCGCCGCGCGCCAGCTCCGCTGCCGCTCCAGGGCGACGAAGGCAAGGACAATCAGGGCAGCGACGAGCGCGTTGCTCTGCGCGTTCTGCATCCCGCGCAGCACCTCGAGCAGGAGCAACGCTTGCGCGAGCAATGCGCGTCGCGCCGGCAGCACGCGCTCGACGGCGACGAAGAGCAGCATCGCGTTGAGCAGATTCCAGCCGAGGAGCGCGACGGGCCAGGGGAGCCAGGCGAAGGGCTGGAACAGCAGCGCGAAGGTCGGACTGTATTTGAACCGGTCGGTGTGCTCGGCGGGATACTCGGCGTACAGATCCTGTCCCGACACGAGGTGGCGCGACGCGGTGCGGAAGATCTCGAAGTTGCCGGACGGCCTGGCGGCGTGGCGAAGTTGATCGCTCGCGCGGCCGGTGGCGAAACGACGCGCGATCTCGTTGATGCGCGGATTCGCGGCGAGCGCCTTGCCGCTCGCGTCGACCACGGCAACGAGCAGATACAGCGCGATGAGGATGCGCCGCAGGCGAGAGGTCTGAATGGCGACGAGACGCGCCGATGCGCGGTGGAGCATCATGGTGGGGAGGTGCAGATCCCTCGACTCGCTCCGCTCGCTCGGGATGACAGCGGGGTTAGGGCGAGGCGCCGGAAATCAGGCGCTATAGTACTCCTTGATGCACATCGTGACCACGCGCTGCAGCAAGTTGATCTGCTGGCGGCTGTTGGTCATCGAGCGCACTTCGGGCAGGCCGCTCCAGACTTCCTTGAGCACGACGAGGAGCTGCTCGGGCAGCATCGCGCGTGCGCGGGCTTCGCCGGCGATCTGGAGCAGCGATGGCTGCAGCTTGCCCGGGTCCTCCGAGTCCTGCAGGTAGGCGCGAAGCGCTGCTCGCAGTGCGTCGATCGATGCGTCGTCGAGGCGACTCGGCGGTGTGTGGCCGGAGTCGTGCGCCATCATCATAGCGGAGACTGAACGGAGAGGTCGACGACCAAGTGGGGACAACGGCAGTCGCTGGCTGAAGCTGCCGAGCCAGCGACGAATGTTTACCGGCCGCGCAGCCGAGTCAAGTGGGGGAGTACCCCGACATGGGCGGCTGCATGGTCCCCCTCTTGCTGGCCCGGGCCCCACACCTCATCACCAGAGAAGCGATGCAGCCCCCGGCCCATGGTGTCGACGTGAGCCGCAATCCCGTCCTCGTGCTTTCGTCAGACCCGCTCGCCGCCGCACTCCTGGGCGCCGCGATCGAGCTCGCCGGACACGCTCCCAGGTTTCCGCAGTCCGCCGAATCGCCGCGCAACGCGCTCCTTCGCGTGCGCCCCCGCCTCGTCGTCATCGACTGCGATCACGAGGACGCCTGCTCCGAGGCGTTCGTCGGGCCGGCGCTCATGACGGGGAGCCAGGTCGTGCTCTTCCGTTCACGCCGGACTCGTCGTGACGTGAGCGAGATGGCCGACCGGCTCGGGCTGCGCACGGTCGAGATGCCACAGGAGCACGGATCGCTGACGTCGCTACTGAACGAGGTCGTGTCGTAGCGCCGGGCGACTCACGCCAGCGCCACGGCCCTCCGTGTACGCTCGGCGTACGCGCGCTGCGTGTCGCACGCATCACAGTTGCCGCAGACCCAGTCCACGGGCGCGGCCTCGCCGAAGTATTCGAGCAGGAAGCGCGTACGGCATTGCGCGCTCTGACAGTAGGAGATCATCGACTGCAGCTTCGCGCGATCCTGCACGCGCCGCTGCTCGTAGTCGGTGAGGTCGGCGCTGAGGTCCACCGCCGTGAGCCGGCTCTGGAGCCGCTCCCACCCGCCACCGCGATGCTCGCGGACGAGCCCGTGCCGCTTGAGCAGGACGAGGACGATGCGCGCCTTGCGCCGCGCGACCCCGGAACGTTCGGCGAGCGTGTCCAGCTCGACGCGCTCGCCGAGCGGATACTGCTCCAGCAGCAACGCGACCTTCGCGGCCTCTTCCACGTCGGGGTACTTGCCGCCGAGGAAGTACGACTGCACGCGCGAGTCCTCGACGCGATAGAAGATCGTACAGACGGCGGGCTTGCCGTCCCGTCCGGCGCGGCCGGCTTCCTGATAGTAGGCCTCGACCGATCCCGGAAAGTGGTAGTGCAGCACGAAGCGGAGGTCGCGCTTGTCGATGCCGAGCCCGAACGCGTTCGTGGCGATCATCGCGGTGAGCGAGCCGTTCATGAACGCGTTCTGCGACGCCTTGCGATCAGCCGGCGCCATCTTGCCGTGATAGAGCCCGATGGGGAAGCGATCCTTGTATGTCTCGTAGAGTCGCTCCGCTTCCTTGATGGTGGCGCAGTAGATGATGCCGCTGCCCGTCGCCTCGGTGAGCGCCCGTTCGAGCTCCGCGTCCTTGCTCGCGACGTTCACCGTGCGTCGCACCTCGAACCGAAGATTCGGGCGCGCGAAGCCGGTGATGGTGATCTCGGGGTCGCGCATGCCGAGCTGTCGCGCGATGTCGGCGCGGACCTCGGCCGTCGCCGTGGCGGTGAGGGCGAGGATGGGCGGCTTACCGAGCCGCGCGACGACGGAGCCGAGGGTGAGGTAGTCGGGACGGAAGTCGTGTCCCCACTGACTGACGCAATGCGCCTCGTCCACGACGAACAGGCTCACCGTGCGGGTGAGCAGTCGATCGAAGAAGTCGCGGTCCTTGAATCGCTCGGGCGTCAGATAGAGGATCTCGCCCTCGCCATCCTCGACCTGCCGCGCCGTCTCGCGCGTCTCGCCGGCCGAGAGATGCGAGTGCATGGCGAGCGCATCCACACCATGGGCGTGGAGCTTGTCCTGCTGGTCCTTCATGAGCGCGATGAGGGGGCTGACGACGACGGTCAGCCCGGGAAGAAGCAGCGCGGGCAGCTGATACACGATCGACTTCCCACTTCCCGTGGGCATCACGACGAGCGCGTCGTGTCCGGAAAGCACGGCTCTGACCGGCTCCCACTGACCGGCGCGAAAGTCGGTATGGCCGAAGCGCTCGTTCAGCACAGCGCGAGCGCGTGCCTTGGTGATGACCTTGCTCATGCGGCGACTCCGAGGCAGGAAGCGGGCCGCGTGAAAACATCCGAAGAAGCAAAGCGCCCGTCTCCGGAAGCATCGCTCGGAGGACCGCCTCCATTCAGTGGGCCCTTATGCCAAGCGGGGAATGGTATGCGTCAGATGCTCTGCCATCGTTACGTGCAGGGGGTTAGCGTTCGCCGGTGACTCGCCCAACCAACCGACGGCTCGCGACGCGGAGCGCTGCTCCTCCGGCACCTCCGGCTCCGTCACGTCCGACGCGGCTCGCCTGCTTCGCTGCCGTCGCGCCCGGGCTCGAAGCGTTGGCGCTCGCCGAGGCGAGAGCGCTTGGTCTGCCGGCCGTGGAGGAAGAGGGAGGGTTCGGCTGGACAGGTGACCTGCGCAGCGTGATCGCCGCGAACGCGGGACTGCGGATCGCGTCGCGCGTGCTGGTGCGCCTGGATTCATTCGAGGCGGTGAGCTTCGCCGATCTGGAGCGCCGAGCCAGGCGCGTGGCGTGGGGAACGGTCATGCGCGCGGGTGGCGCCGCGCGGTTCCGGGTCACGTGCAAGAAATCGCGGCTGTACCACTCGGATGCGGTCGCGCAGCGGCTGGCCGACGCCCTGGTAAGAAGTGTTCCGGGGGTGCGCGTCGTCGAACACGCCGGCGATGAAGAGACGGGCGACGACGAGACGACGCTGTTCGTCGTGCGCTTCTTTCGCGACCGCTGCACGATCAGCGTCGATACGTCGGGCGCCTTGCTGCACCGTCGCGGCTACCGGATGGCGACGGCGAAGGCACCGCTGCGCGAGACGCTGGCGGCCGCCCTACTCGCGGCGTCGGGGTGGGATGGCGTCGCTCCGCTCGTCGATCCGTTGTGCGGCTCGGGGACGATCGCGATCGAGGGCGCCTGGATGGCGCGACGAATAGCTCCCGGCGCGAATCGCACCTTCGCCGTGGAGCGTTGGCCGGGTGCGAGCGAGGCGCTCGGCCGCGAGGTGCGCGCGGAGCTGGCGGCGGCCACGCTGCCCGTGGCGCGTGGGGCGATTCTCGGCAGCGATCGCGATGCCGGCGCGATCGAGGCGGCGCGCGGCAACGCGGCACGCGCCGGCGTCACGGAGGACGTCGTGTTCGCGGTGCAGGCTGTTTCGGCCGCGCCGATCCCGGCACACGATCGGGGGTGGATCGTGACCAACCCGCCCTATGGAGTGCGCGTCGGCGAGAGTGGCCGGGTGCGCGATCTCTGGGCGCAGCTCGGGAAGGTGCTGCGTGCGCGCGCGCCGGGCTGGCAGGTCGCGCTGCTGTCGCCGGATCAGGCGCTCGAGCGCCAGCTGGGATTTCCGCTCCGAATGGCGGCGCGCACGACGAACGGTGGGATCCCCGTTCGCATCGTGGTCGGCCAGGTGCCGACGCTGCCGCGCTGAGGCGCGCGAGAGAGCTCATAAGACGGGCGTGGCGCTCCCTGGCAGAGCGCCGGCCTGGGGCCGTGAAAGTCACACACCAATAACTATTGATGTGTGACGGAGCCCACTTTTTGCATTTACGTCCGTAACCTCTTCCGCGGGCGACATGCTGCTCGAGCTCGGCATAGTTATTGAACGGATGTGTACGGCGATCGTGCCGCATCCCCTCCGCCGGTACGATCCCGCGCGCGCAGCCACCGACTTCGCCGGTGGCCTTTTCTCTTTTCCACATAGGTGCTGACCGTGGGCGTCGGTGAGAAACCCGAAGTTCCAGAGCAAGAGGCGCGTCCGACGAACGGGCGCGGCAATGGGAGAACGGACGGGACGACACGCGGGAAGCGCGGTCGGCCGAGACGCACGGTGGCGGCGCTCGGCACCGAGGAAGGAGAGATCGCGCCGCGGCCCGCGCGCACCCGTCGCGGCGGCAACGGTGGGAATGGCGGCGACGGAGGAGACGACCAGCGTGACTCGCAGATCCGGCGGCTGCTCGCGGGGCTGCGCGCGCTGGAGGCGGGAGACTTTGGCGTCCGCCTGGATACGAGCGACGACCGGCTGATGGGCGAGGTGGCCGACGTCTTCAACAGCGTCGCCACCAAACAGCAGCGGTTGGCCGAGGAGCTGGACCGCGTCGCGCTATCAGTCGGGCGCGAGGGGAAGATGCGCGACCGGGCGACGATCGGTCCGGCGAGTGGACTGTGGGCCGGAAGCGTGGATGCGCTCAACTCGCTCATCACCGACCTGGTGCAGCCGACGAGCGAAGTGGCGCGCGTGATCAAGGCGGTGGCCGAGGGAGATCTGAGCCAGAAGGTCGAGCTCGAGATCGAGGGGAAGACGGTGCAGGGCGAGTTCTTCCGGATCGGATCCACCGTGAATCGAATGGTGGACCAGCTCAACGCGTTCGCGAGCGAGGTGACGCGCGTCGCGCGAGAGGTAGGTACGGAAGGACGGCTGGGCGGTCAGGCGAACGTGCAGGGGGTGAGCGGCACCTGGCGCGACCTGACCGACAGCGTGAACGGGATGGCGACCAACCTGACGAACCAGGTGCGCAACATCGCCGACGTGACCACCGCGGTCGCGAAGGGCGATCTCTCGAGAAAGATCACCGCCGAAGCGAAGGGCGAGATCCTCGAGCTGAAGAACACGATCAATACGATGGTGGACCAGCTCTCCTCGTTCGCGGACGAGGTGACGCGCGTGGCCCGCGAGGTCGGAACCGAGGGTGTGCTGGGCGGCCAGGCGAACGTGCCGGGCGTCGCGGGCACGTGGAAGGATCTGACCGACTCGGTGAACGGCATGGCGTCGAACCTGACGAACCAGGTGCGAAACATCGCCGACGTCACGACCGCGGTCGCGAAGGGCGATCTGTCGAGAAAGATCACGGCGGAAGCGAAGGGTGAGATCCTGGAACTGAAGAACACCGTCAACACGATGGTGGATCAGCTGTCGAGCTTCGCGTCGGAAGTGACGCGCGTGGCGCGCGAGGTGGGCACGGAAGGAAAGCTCGGTGGTCAGGCAGCGGTACCGGGCGTGGCGGGCACGTGGAAGGACCTGACGGACAACGTGAACCAGCTGGCCGGCAACCTGACGGTGCAGCTGCGCGACGTGAGCGCCGTCTCCGCCGCGATCGCCAAGGGCGACCTGACGCGCAAGATCACCGTGGACGTACGTGGCGAGATCCTGCAGATCAAGGACGTCATCAACACGATGGTCGATCAGCTCTCGAGCTTCGCGTCGGAAGTGACGCGCGTGGCGCGCGAGGTGGGCACGGACGGAAAGCTGGGTGGTCAGGCCGAGGTGCGCGACGTCGCCGGCACATGGAAGGACCTCACCGATTCGGTGAACTTCATGGCCGGCAACCTGACGAGTCAGGTGCGTAACATCGCGCTCGTGACGACGGCGGTGGCCAACGGCGACCTCTCACAGAAGATCACCGTCGAAGCGCGCGGGGAGATCCAGGAGCTGAAGAGCACGATCAACACGATGGTCGATCAGCTCTCCGGATTCGCGGCGGAGGTAACCCGCGTCGCGCGCGAGGTAGGAACGGAAGGACGACTGGGTGGCCAGGCGAACGTGCAAGGCGTGAGCGGCACCTGGCGCGACCTGACCGACTCGGTGAACGGCATGGCAACGAACCTGACCAACCAGGTGCGTAACATCGCGCTCGTGACGACCGCGGTGGCCAACGGCGACCTCTCACAGAAGATCACCGTCGAAGCGCGCGGCGAGGTGCTCGAGTTGAAGGACACCGTCAATACGATGGTGGATCAGCTGAACGCCTTCGCGGCCGAAGTCACCCGAGTGGCGCGCGAGGTAGGCTCGGAAGGACGACTGGGTGGGCAGGCCAACGTGCCGGGAGTCGCCGGTACGTGGAAGGACCTCACCGACTCGGTGAACTTCATGGCCGGTAACCTGACCAGTCAGGTGCGTAACATCGCCGACGTGACGACCGCAGTCGCCAAGGGCGACCTGTCGAAGAAGATCACGGCCGAAGCCAAGGGGGAGATCCTCGAGCTGAAGAACACCGTCAATACGATGGTGGACCAGCTCAATGCGTTCGCGGCCGAGGTGACGCGCGTCGCCCGAGAGGTAGGTACGGAAGGGCGACTGGGCGGTCAGGCGAACGTCGAAGGAGTGAGCGGCACGTGGCGCGATCTCACCGACTCGGTGAACTCGATGGCGTCGAACCTGACGTCGCAGGTGCGAAACATCGCCGACGTCACGACCGCGGTCGCGAAGGGCGATCTGTCACGCAAGATCACGGCGGAGGCGAAGGGGGAGATCCTGGAGCTGAAGAACACCGTGAATACCATGGTGGACCAGCTCAACTCGTTCGCCGCCGAAGTCACCCGAGTGGCGCGAGAAGTAGGTACGGAAGGTGTGCTGGGCGGCCAGGCGAACGTGCCGGGCGTCGCGGGCACGTGGAAGGATCTGACCGACTCGGTGAACGGCATGGCGTCGAACCTGACCAACCAGGTGCGAAACATCGCCGACGTCACGACGGCGGTCGCGAAAGGCGACCTGAGCCGAAAGATCACCGCCGAAGCGAAGGGTGAGATCCTCGAGCTGAAGCTCACCGTGAACACCATGGTGGACCAGCTCTCCGGATTCGCGGCGGAAGTGACGCGCGTGGCGCGCGAAGTGGGTACGGAGGGACGACTGGGCGGTCAGGCGAACGTGCCGGGTGTGGCCGGAACGTGGAAGGATCTGACCGACAGCGTGAACTACATGGCGTCGAACCTGACCAACCAGGTGCGCAACATCGCCGACGTGACGACCGCGGTCGCGCTCGGCGACCTGTCGCGCAAGATCACCGTCGACGCACGCGGCGAGATCCTCGAGCTGAAAAACACCGTCAACACGATGGTGGAGCAGCTGAACTCGTTCGCGAGCGAGGTGACCCGCGTGGCTCGCGAGGTGGGGTCCGAGGGCATCCTGGGCGGCCAGGCGCGCGTACCGGGCGCCGGCGGCGTGTGGAGGGACCTGACCGACAACGTGAACTTCATGGCGTCGAACCTGACGAGCCAGGTGCGTAACATCGCGCTCGTGACGACGGCGGTGGCCAACGGCGATCTGTCACAGAAGATCACCGTCGAGGCGCGAGGGGAGATCCTCGAGCTGAAGAACACGGTCAATACGATGGTGGAGAAGCTGCGTGTGTTCGCCGACGAGGTGACGCGCGTGGCGAAGGAGGTGGGTACGGAGGGCAAGCTGGGCGGCCAGGCCGAGGTGCCGGGCGTCGCCGGAACGTGGAAGGGGCTCACCGACTCGGTGAACGCGATGGCGAACTCGCTCACCGCACAGGTGCGCAACATCGCCGACGTGGCCACCGCGGTGACGAAGGGCGACCTGACACGACAGATCACCGTCGAGGCGCAGGGCGAGCTGGACGAGCTCAAGTCGAACATCAATCAGATGATCGGGAATCTGAAAGAGACGACGGAGCGCAACCAGGAGCAGGACTGGCTCAAGACGAACCTGGCGAAGTTCAGCCGGATGATGCAGGGACAGAAGGATCTGGAATCGGTGTCGCGTTTGATCATGAGCGAGCTGACGCCGCTCGTGTCGGCGCACCATGGGGCCTTCTTCATCATGGACAGCGATGGCGGCGCGCCGATGCTGCGCCTCATCGCCTCGTACGCGTACCGGGCGCGGAAGCACGTCGGCAACCGCTTCGCGATCGGTGAGGGACTCGTCGGCCAGGCGGCGCTGGAGAAGCAGCCGATCCTGCTGCAGAACGTTCCCGACGACTACATCCAGATCACGTCGGGGCTCGGCGAAGCGCCTCCGCGCAACATCATCGTCCTGCCGATCCTGTTCGAAGGTGAGGTCAAGGCGGTCATCGAGCTGGCGAGCTTCCTCCCGTTCAGCCAGATCCATCAGACCTTCCTCGACCAGCTCTCCGAGTCGATCGGCGTCGTGCTGAACATGATCAGCGCGAACATGCGAACGGAGGAGCTGCTCGAGCAGTCGCAGAAGCTGACGCAGGAGCTGCAGAGCCAGTCGAAGGAGCTCCAGCTGCAGCAGGAGGAGCTCAAGCGGTCGAACTCAGAGCTCGAGGCACAGGCCAAGACGCTCCGGCAATCCGAGGAGCTGCTCAAGGAGCAGCAGGAAGAGCTGCAGCAGGTCAACGAGGAGCTGGAGGAGAAGGCCTCGCTGCTGGCGGAGCAGAACCAGAAGGTCGAGCAGAAGAACCGCGAGGTGGAAGGCGCGCGGCTCGCGCTCGAGGAG
>DASVNI010000151.1:0-18113 GCA_036383935.1 Gemmatimonadaceae bacterium
GCAGAACTGGTATGCCGGCGACAAGAACGGCCAGGGCGGCATCTACAACTTCGTGACCAAGCGCGGCAAGTGCGTCGGCGCGAACTCGAAGATCTCCTGGACGCAGGTCGAGACGGGCTCGGCGATCACGTGGAAGTATCCGAGCGTGATCCTGCAGGGCGACAACTCGACGGGCGAGTTCTACAGCGTGGCCGTCGTGAACAACAAGCAGCAGGCCGATACGGGGACGAAGATGATCCACATCGGCCGCAACACGAAGTCGAACATCGTGAGCAAGGGGATCTCGGCCGGTCACGGGCAGAACAGCTACCGCGGCCAGGTGAAGGTGATGCCGAAGGCGGTCGGGGCGCGCAACTACACGCAGTGCGACTCGATGCTCGTCGGCAACGAATGCGGCGCGCACACGTTCCCGTACATCGAGGTCGGCAACAACACCGCGCAGGTGGAGCACGAGGCGTCCACGTCGAAGATCGGCGAGGACCAGATCTTCTACCTGAAGCAGCGCGGGCTCAGCGCCGAGCAGGCGGTGAGCATGATCGTGAGCGGCTTCTGCAAGGAAGTGTTCAAGGAGCTGCCGATGGAATTCGCTCTCGAGGCGCAGCAGCTGTTGGGAATCACACTGGAAGGGTCGGTCGGCTGAGCCGACCGACCGTGAACGGTTCACGGTGAACGGCCGGCACACGCATCTGATCACGCCGTCGCTGTTCCTGCTCGCTGACATGAACCGTTCACCGAAAACCGTAAACATTTTCTCGCAATTCGATTAGATGCTCGTCATACACAACCTCCACGCCACCGCGGGCGACAAGGAAATCCTGCGCGGGATCGACCTCACGGTGAACGCCGGGGAGGTCCATGCCGTGATGGGACCGAACGGCTCGGGAAAGAGCACGCTCGCCCAGGTGCTCGCCGGCCATCCGGCGTACGAGGTCACGGAAGGCACGGTGACGTACGAGGGGCAGGATCTCCTCGCGATGGATCCGGAAGTTCGGGCGCAGCAGGGAATCTTCCTCGCGTTCCAGTACCCGGTGGAGATCCCCGGCGTGAGCAACGCGTACTTCCTGCGCGCGGCCTACAACGAGGTCCGGAAGGCGCGCGGCGAGGAAGAGATCGATCCGATGAGCTTCGCCGACCTGATGGACGAGCGGATGAAGCTCGTGGAGATGGATCCGTCGATGCTGTCGCGCTCCGTGAACACCGGGTTCTCCGGCGGTGAGAAGAAGCGCAACGAGATCCTGCAGATGGCGGTGCTCGAGCCGAAGCTGGCGGTGCTCGACGAGACCGACTCGGGGCTCGACATCGACGCGTTGCGCATCGTTGCCCACGGCGTCAACTCGCTCAAGCGTCCGGACAACGCGACGATCGTCGTGACGCACTATCAGCGGCTGCTGAACTACATCGTCCCGGACTTCGTGCACGTGCTCGCGGGCGGGCGCATCATCCGGTCGGGCGGGAAGGAGCTGGCGCTCGAGCTCGAGGAGAAGGGCTACGACTGGCTGCTCGAAGGGGCGGTGGCGTGATCGAGACGTATCTGAAGGGGTTCGAGGAGATCGCGTCGTCGAATGGAACGAACGCGCCTGAATGGGCGCGCTCGCTCAAGCTGTCGGCGATCACGCGATTCGAGGCGCTCGGATTCCCCACGACGAAGAACGAGGACTGGCACTTCACCTCGGTCGCGCCGATCGCCGAGCGCGAGTTCGACCTGCTCGCCCCACCGGCGCGCCGCGTCACGAGGGGACAGCTCGCGCCGTTCACCTTCGGCGCGACGGACTGGCACACGCTCGTGTTCGTGAACGGCCGGTACGACGCGTCGCTGTCGAGCGCGGAGGGACTTCCCGAGGGCGTGACGCTCCTGCCGCTGGCGCGCGCCTATGAGGAGCTGCCCCTGCTCGTCGAGCAGTACCTCGGCAAGGTGGCGGCGTACGAGGGGCAGACGTTCACGGCGTTGAACACCGCGTTCCTCGACGACGGCGCGGTGCTGCACGTCGCGCGCGAGGTCGAGGTGGCGCGGCCGATCCATCTCCTGTTCGTGACCGACGCGAGCGCCGGCACCGGGGGGGGCACGTCGCAGCCGCACAACCTCATCGTGCTCGATCGCTTCGCGAAGGCGACGGTGATCGAGTCGTACGCCGGCATCGGCGACGGGGGGGGCGCGTACTTCACGAACGTCGTCACGGAAGTGGTCGTGGGCGACGGCGCGACGCTGACGCACCTCAAGCTGCAGCGCGAGTCGGCGAAGGCCTATCACGTCGGCACGGTGGACGTGCGTCAGGCGCGCGACAGCCATCTCGTGCAGTTCAGCTTCGCGACCGGCGCGGCGCTGTCGCGGACGAACATCTACACCGAGCTGCGTGGCGAGGGATGCGGCGCGACGCTCAACGGGCTGTATCTGGGCGATGGCGAACAGCACATCGACCACCAGACGCGGATCGAGCACGTGGAGCCGAACTGCTACAGCCGCGAGCACTACAAGGGGATCCTCGACGGCGCGGCGCACGGCGTTTTCAACGGCAAGGTGTTCGTGCATCCCGCGGCGCAGAAGACCGATGGGAAGCAGACGAACAACACCCTGCTCCTCTCCGAGAAGGCGCAGATCGACACGAAGCCGCAGCTCGAGATCTTCGCCGACGACGTGAAGTGCACGCACGGCGCCACCGTGGGCCGGTTGGACGAGACGTCGCTCTTCTACATGAAGAGCCGCGGGATCAACGCGCGCGCAGCGCGCGAGCTGCTGACGTACGCGTTCGCCGCCGACGTGCTCGAGACGATCGAGCAGGTCGAGGTGCGCGAGGCGCTCGAGGCGGCAACGCTGCGGCGCTACACGGAGCACTAGCCGAGCGATGTCGGACCTCCAGGAGCTCTACCAGTCGATCATCCTCGACCACAACCGCCGGCCGAAGAACTACGGTTCGCTCGAAGAGGCGAATCACCGGGCCGAGGGACGGAATCCGTCGTGCGGCGACGAGGTACGGGTGGAGCTCCGCGTGACGGACGATCGCATCGAGGACGTCCGGTTCACGGCGGCGGGGTGCGCTGTATCGCGCGCGGCGGCGTCGATCATGACGCAGAGCGTGAAGGGCAAGTCGCGTGAAGACGTCGACCGGCTGTTCGAGCAGTTCCACGCGCTCGTGACGGGCAAGGTGCACCCGAACGAGCAGGAGGCGCGGGCGATGGGCGAGCTGGCGGCGTTCGCCGGCGTGGCGCGATTCCCGATCCGCGTGAAGTGCGCGAGCATGCCCTGGCACGTGCTGCAGGCGGCGCTCCGCAGCGATGCAACTGCAACGGACAGCGCGACCAACTCGGAGCCGCCAACTACATGACGACCCGTAATCCCCGCCGCGCCGACTTCCCGCTGCTCGCCGCGAACCCTGAGCTGTACTATCTGGACTCCGCGGCGACATCGCAGAAGCCGCGTGTCGTGCTCGATGCGATGCGCGAGTACTACGAGCAGGACAACGCGAACCCGCATCGCGGCGCGTACGCGCTGTCGGCGCGGGCGACGGACCGCTATCACCAGGCGCGCGAGCGGGTGGCGCGGTTCCTCGGCGCGTCGGATGCCGACTGTCTCGTGTTCACCCGCGGGACGACCGAGTCGCTGAACCTCGTGGCGACGGCGTGGGGACATGCGAACATCCGCGAGGGAGACGAGATCGTCGTCACCGCGCTCGAGCACCACGCGAACTTCGTCCCCTGGCAGCAGCTGGCGATCGCGCGCGGAGCGCGGTTCGTCGTGTGTCCGCTGACGAGCGACCACCGGGTGGACCTCGACGCGCTGCGCACGCTGGTGGGGCCGCGCACGAAGGTCCTGGCGTTCAACCACGTGTCGAACGCGCTGGGCACGGTGAATCCCGTGGACAAGATCGCGGCGATTGGCCGAGCGGTGGGTGCGCTCATCGTATGCGACGGTGCGCAGGGCGCGCCGCATCTGCGCGTCGGGTTCGACACGCTGGATGTGGACTTCTACGCCTTCAGCGGTCACAAGATGTGCGGTCCCATGGGAATCGGCGGCCTCATCGGCCGCCGAAGCACCCTCGAGGCGATGCCGCCGTATCAGTTCGGGGGCGACATGATCGAGTTCGTGCGCGACGAGGAGAGCACGTGGGCCACGCTGCCGCACAAGTTCGAGGCGGGCACGCCGAACGTGGGCGACGCGGTCGGTCTCGCCGCGGCGTGCGACTACCTCGACAGCATCGGACTCGACGAGGTGCTGGAGCACGAGCGCGCGCTCGTACGGCTGGCGACGGAGCGGCTCCGCGCGATCGATGGCGTGTGCATCTATGGCCCGAAGCCGTCCGAGCGCAGCGGCGTGGTGAGCTTCAGCGTGGCCGGCATCCATCCGCACGATCTCTCGACGGTGCTCGACCAGGACGGCGTCTGCATCCGCGCGGGGCAGCACTGCGCGCAGCCGCTCATGCGGCGCCTCGGCGTCTCCGCGACGGCACGGGCGTCGTTCTACCTGTACAACGACGAATCGGACGTGGACGCGCTCGTGCGCGGCGTACAGCGCGCGAAAGAAGTGTTCGCCGGCTCCGAGCTGAACGAGGACGAGCTAGTTCCCTGCCGCGGCGCGCGGTAGCTCGACCGTGAAGGTGGCGCCTGCGCCCGGCGTGCTCGCCGCGCGCAGGTCACCGCCCATGCCGCGCGCGAGCTCGCGGCTGATGGCGAGTCCCAGACCGGCGCCTTCGGTGGTGCGCGTGAGCGCCGGCTCGATCTGGACGAAGGGCTCGAAGATCGAGGCGAGCTGCGACGTCTCGATGCCGATGCCCGTGTCGCGCACGTGGATGCGCACCAGATCGGGCTCGGGCTCGGCGAAGAGCGTGATGCGTCCGCCCGGCGGCGTGAACTTGACCGCATTGCCGAGCAGGTTGATGAGCACCTGCTCGAGCTTCTCGCGATCGGCGAGGACGGCGAGCCCGTCGGCGGCGTTCTCACACTCGTAGTCGATCGAGCGGGCGCGCGCCTGCGGCTCGATCATCCCTTCCATCCGCTCGAGGACATCCTTCACCGGCACGGCGCCGATCGTGTACCTCACGCGCCCTGCTTCGATGCGGCTGAAGTTGAGGATGTCGTTGATGATCTCGAGCAGGTGCTGCTGGTTCTGGCGGATGCGGGAGAGGTCGCGGAGCTGCTCGTCGTTCACCGGCCCGCGCACACCCATCGCCAGCAGCTCGGCGTAGCCGGCGATGGCGTTGAGCGGTGTGCGGAGCTCGTGGCTCATCGTGGCGAGGAACTCGCTCTTGGCGCGGTTCGCCGTCTGCGCGACGGCGTAGAGGCGCGCATTGTCGATCGCCGCCGCGGCGCGAGCGGCGATGTCCTGCGCCGCAGCGACGTCGGCCTCGACGTACTCGCGCCCCGAATCGGAGAAGACGAGTGAGAGCGCGCCGAGCACCTGGCCGCGGACGGACATCGGCACGCACACGTACGAATGCGCCGCAAGCACGTTCAGGAGCGCGGCGTGCTCCGGATTGCGCGCGTACCGCGCCGTCTGCGCGCGGTCGACCGAGACGATGACCTGCGGCTCCCCCGACCGAACGACCTCGGGGACGCCCACGCGGTCGGTCGACTGGTAGGGGTACTTCTCCCAGAGCCGGCGGAGAATCTCCTCCTTCTCCGGATCCACGTGCGCCGTCGAGACGCGGCGAATGCTCTCCTCCTCGTCGACGAGGTCCACGCTGCAGTAGTCGGCGAGCGCGGGGACGAGGAGTCGCGTCAGGGCGGCGAGGGTCCACTCGTAGTCGAGGGAGGAGCCGAGCACGCCGAGCGCATTCTCCACCGCCCGCCGGCGGTCGGCCTCGAGATGCGCCTCGTGCGTGTCGTCGAACACACCGACCCACTCGACGATCCGCCCGCCGGCGCGGATCGGCACCGCACGGCCGCGATACCAGTGGTGTCGACCGCCGCGCAGTAGCGTGCGGAAGTCGGCCTCGAAGGTCCGCCCGGACGCGATCGCCTCCTGCCAGCGGGCGCGAACCGCATCGCGGTCCTCAGGATGAATTGCCTCGACCCAGCCGAGCCCGCGCACCGCGTCGCGCTGCTGGCCGGTGATGTCGCGCCAGAGCGGCATGTCGTCCACCGCGCCGGTCGGATCCGCCGTCCAGACCATGATCGTGCTGGCTTCGACGAGCGCGCGGTAGCGCTCCTCACTCTGGGCGCGACTGAGCTCGGCGCGGCGGGCCGCCGTGACGTCCTGGATGAAGGTGGCGATCCCGCCCTCGGGCGTCGGGACGCCGCGCACGTGCAGCCACAGGTCGCGTCCCGGATCGTGCTCGCTGTGCTCGACGGACTTTCGGTCGCTGGCGGCACGGAGAAGCGCCTTCTGAAGCTCGCTACCGGCGAGGAGGGGAAACTCCTCCCACACGATGCGGCCCAGCAACGTGTCCACGTCGCGATCCACGCGGCGCAGGAATACGCGAGCGGCGGCGTTGGCGAAGAGGAGCCGCCACTCCGGGTCGAAGACGAGCATGGCGTCGCTCATGCCGTCCACGGCCTGCTCGAGCTGTGTGCGCGCCTGCTCCCGTTCGGCGGATAGCTCGCCGAGCTGTTCGTTCGCCTGTTCCAGCTCTTCGGCCATCGCGTGGCTTTCCTCGAGCTGCTGCTCGAGCTCCATCGCCTGGTCCTGGAGCTGGTCGCCGGCGATGGAGAGCTGGTGTGCCGCCTCCTCAGCGTCGGCGCGCGACCGGCGGAGCCGATCGAAGGTGCCGCCGAGAATGGTGGCGACGCCGATGTAGACGAGGTTGGAGAGCGTCTCGGGGAGCGTCGGCGTGGTGAACACGCCGAGGGGATGCGTCGTCGCGTAGTTCGCGAGGACGACGCTGATGAGAGCGGAGAAGAGGGCAGGCCAGAGGCCGCCTCGCCAGGCGACGTAGGCGCTTGCCACCCAGAAGAGCAGGAGGCGGGTGGTGACGAGCTCTGCTTTCAGCGCGAAGGAGAGGAGCGCGGCGAGGGCGACGGCGACAGCGGCCTCGACGTAGCGGGTCGCAGGCCGCGCGGTCCAGCTGACGGCTGATCGTACGTTGGGGGGAGTATCCAAGGTCCGACGTCTGCTCCGGGACGGTCCAGGTCGGCTATGCGATCTTCGCGCGGCCTCAGCCGCACAATGGGCGATTAATATGCCCGCGCGGCGGGGACGTGGGCGAGAGGAATGGCGTAACACGGGCGTACACTCATGCGTCCTTGCCGTGCCGGACGGGACGCACCGATCCGCGTTCCTCCGGCCCCTCTCGCCCCGTGATCGTGCACGCAACCATCCTCGTCGCGGCCCGCCCTGCCCTCATCGGCTCCGCGGTCGTCCAGCAGCTGATTTCGTCGACGAACCAGCGCGCTCTCGCGTGCTTGTAGCAACGCCGGCGCCGGACGCCGACCGCCGCGTCCTCCGCCTTGCGGCGATATTGACAGCAGTGGTGGCCGCGTTCGGGATGCTGTCGCGGAGGTGGGTCGTGCGCGTCGGCCTCGATCAGCCGCGCTGGCTCAACATCTACTTCCGACTCTACGCGCTCCACGAGCTGCCGCATCTGCTGCTCCTGCTCGCGTTCGCGCTCGCGATGCTGTGGGCAACTGCGCGGTCCCGCGGGGCGGAGGTGGATCAGCTGTCGCTCGACACGGGCGAAGGCGCGCCGACGCTGGCGCAGCTCGGAGCGGTGGCGCTCGTCGTTACGGCCCTCGGCGTCGCGACGACGCATCTCGTGATGCATGACCTGCTCTTCTCGATGGACGAGTTCACCGTCGACTTCCAGGCGCGGATCTTCGCGCGCGGTCAGCAAGAGGCGGCGGTGCCGTGGCCATGGCGGTCGATCGGGCCGGCGCTGACGCCGACCTTCGTGAACTTCGACTCGGCGCGAGGGACGTGGAGCTCGATGTACTTGCCGGTGTACGCGCTGCTCAAGGCGCCGTTCGTCGCGGCCGGCGCAGGGACGCTGCTCAATCCACTGCTGACCGGGCTCGCGGTGCTCGTGCTCGGGCTGGCGGCGCGACGGATCTGGCCGGATGAACGGCTGCGTCCATGGGTGGCCGTCGCACTGCTCGCGACATCGAGCGAAGTGATCGTGACGGCGGGGAGCGGGTACACGATGCCGGCGCATCTGCTGGCGAACATCGCGTGGCTGTGGCTCGCCCTGCGCGGGGATCGCTGGTCGTGGGCCGCTGCGCTGATCGTGGGCGCGCTCGCGCTGGGGCTGCACAGTCCCTTTCCGCACGCGCTGTTCGTGGCGCCGTTCCTCGTGCGGCTGCTGCGGGAGCGCAGGTGGGGGCGCCTCGGGTCAGCAGTGCTCGCGTATGCCGCCGCGTCGGCGGTCTGGTTTGTCTTCCTGGCGCACGCGCGGTCGAGCGTGCAGGGGGAGGCGAGCCTTCTGACGCTCTTTGCGCTGCCCGACGCGAGCACGATGCTCCTTCACGGGATGAACCTGTCGCTGCTGTTCACCTGGAATGCGCCCGTGCTGGCCATCCTCGCGCTGGTCGTATTCCTGCGGCTGCGGCAATCTCCGCCGGTGATCGTCGACCTCGCCGTGGGCGTGGTGCTCACACTGCTGTTCTTCGTGTTCTTCCCGCGCACGCAGGGACACGGCTGGGGCTACCGATACGCGTTCCAGGTGCTTGGAAGCCTCGCACTGATCGCGGCGGACGCAGTGCCGCAGCTCGTGTCAGCGTTCGGTGCTCGGAGCGCACGCCGGTGGCTGGCGGGAGGCCTGACGCTCGCCCTGGTGGCGCAGCTGCCGCTGCGGCTCGTGCAGACGGAACTATTCGTCAGTCCGTTCGCCGCGGGCGTCGCGTTCGTTCGATCGCGCCCCGAGCCGATCGTCGTCGTGCACGGGGATTCGCTGTGGTACGGCGACGATCTCGTGCGCAACGATCCGTATCTCGCCCGCCCGATCGTCCTGCGCCGCAACTCGCTGTCTCCCGGAGCGATCGGGCAGCTTGAGCGCTCATTCCCCGGGCGCGTGTACGAGCTCTCGGACGCCGAGCTGCTCCGACTCGGCATGACGCCATCGGCACAAGTGCTGCGCTTCCGTCGCTGAGCCGCGTGGGCCTCAGCTCCCTGGAATCCTCACGAAGCGCGATTTGCAGCAGGCACGGGCGGCTTTCGTCCGAAGGCGTGTAGCTCGTGCCAGAAGACCGGAGGGGACACCCGCTCGATGAGCTCTCCTGCCAGCCCCGCCGCGTAGCCGACGCCGATCGTGTGGGATTCGCCGCGGTGCCGAATCACCTCGGCGTCGAACCCGTGCCGGCGCATCGTTCGCGCGAGGCGCCCGCGTGTATTGCATCGGTACAACGTCGGGAACACGTCCGCCTCGGTGTGGAAGTAGCCGAGCATCCGTCGCAGCGCGTGATGAAAGCGGAACGGGACAATCCAGGCGCCAAGCGACGAGTAGTGCAGCAGGTTCGGCGTGCGGAGGCAGAGATACCCGCCCGGCGCGAGCACGCGCAGGCACTCGTCGAAGAATTGCGAGACGTCCTCGAAATGCTCGAGCCCCCAGTGACTCACGCAGACGTCGACCGAACCGGATTCGAGGGGAATGGCGCCGCCCGAAGTGGGGACGAAGCGGTCGATGTTGGGATTCGACGCCGCCGCGCCATCGAAGTCGACGCCGATCACCTCGGCGCCCCTGCCCTTCAGCCGCTGGAGGGAGGCGGCGAACGCCTCGTCGGCGTCGATGTGCGCGCCGACGCCGCACCCGTAGTCGAGGATGCGCGACGTAGGCGTGATGAGCGACGCCACGCGCGTGAAGAACGCGACGGTGCCGTCGCGGCGGGAGAATCCGCCGAATCGCACCTCTGGATAGATCCGCGCCCGCACACTCTCCGTCATCGCACCGATTCCGCGCGCCGCGCGAGGCACGCGAAGTTGTGGCAGAACAGCTGGTTCGGCGCGAGGCGATCGCCGATCGACGCCGCCACGTTGAGCGCGGCGTAGAGCGGCGCGCCCGCGCGACCGAGCACGCCGTACGCGAGGAAGTTGAGCACCTGGCAGAGGGTGAGCACGCTTCCTCCCTGCGCGAGGAGCACCTGCGGAACCAGTGCCGCCTCCTCGCAGAGATGCGCCATCCCTTCCTGCGTGAACCGCCAGTGATCCGTCGGATGCGGATGAAAGAACCAGACGTGCGGCGCCGAGACGATGGCGTGCCCGCCGGGCGCGAGGATGCGATGAATCTCGCGCACCGCCGCCCATGGATTCATGCAGTGCTCGAGCACCTGGGTGCAGAGCACCAGATCGAAGCTGCCGTCCGGAAGCCCGGTCGCTTCGGCGGTGCCGGCGTAGTCGGCTCCGCCATCGCGCGTGATATCGAGCGTCTTCACCTCGTAACCGCGCGAGACCAGCAAGTCGCGATACGGGCTCTTGTCGGCGCCGAGGTCGAGCGCGCGCGCCCCGGCTGCTGCATCGGGCACCTTGCGCACGAGCGTCTCGACGTCGCGCGACAACCGGCTCAGCGTCAGGTAATCGTATTGCCATCGCGACGGCCGCACGCGATCCATGACCGCGTGACGTGACTTCTTGCCCGCCTGCACCGCGAGGAAATCCTCGCGCATCCGATCGAGATCGATTTCCACTATTGCCGGATGATCAGCGCCGCGAGCTGCTGCGAGCGTCGGCCGAGCGAGGACAGAAGCAGTCCACCGATCATCGAGATGGCACCGAGCAGCGCGAACCCTACCGAGAGGATCGCCATGGGCACGCGGAGCACCTGACCGGTCTCGATGTACTGTCCGACGACCACCCCACCGGACACCGCCGAAAGGAGGAACATGACCAGCGCCAGCACGCCGAAGCAGGTGAGCGGCCGGTAGTCGCGGAAGAAGGCGAGAAGCACAATCAGGATCCGATAGCCGTCGCGCAGGGTGCTCAGCTTGCTCGTGCTTCCCTCGCCGCGTGCGCGATAGTGCACCGGCACCTCGGTGACGACGAACGAGCCGGCGAGCGCCTGCATCGAGAGCTCGGCCTCGAGCTCGAAGCCCTGCGCGATGAGCGGCGACAGCATGAGGAAGCGCTGCGTGAAGGCGCGATAGCCGGAGAAGAGATCGCGCGTCTGCACGCCGAAGAGGACACGGACGAGGGCGATGAACAGCCGGTTGCCGAAGGTGTGGCCCGGCCGGTAGGCGCCGTCCTCGAAGCTCGTCAGTCGCGTGCCGATCGTCATGTCGGCGCCGGCGCGGAGCCCGTCGAGCAGCGCGTGCACCGATTCAGCGGGATACGTGTCGTCGCCGTCCACGATGACCACGAAGTCGGCGTCGCGCGTGGCGCGGAAGCCGCGCACCACGGCGAATCCCTTTCCGCGACGGCTCTCGTGCAGCACGGTGGCGCCGGCCTCGCTGGCGCGCAGCGCCGTCGCGTCCGTCGACGCGTTGTCGACGACGACGATGAGCGCGCCCGGCAGCGCGCGGCGGAAGTCCTCGACGACCTTCCCGATGCTGCGCTCTTCGTTGCGGCACGGAATGACGACCGCGACGGACTGTCCCGGCCCCCAGAAGGAGGTGGCGGGGGGCGCGATCGGCTCAGTTACGGAGTGCGTCGTCTGCGACATCGTCATAGATCCGCTCATAGGCCTTCACCGTGGCGTCCCAGTTCCACTGCGACTCCGCCCAGGCGCGCCCGGCCTCGCCCAGCGCCTGTCGTCTCGCCGGATCCCGTGCGAGCTCCTCCATGCGGGAGGGAACCTGCGCGGGCGAATCGCACGCCTCGACGAGCGTGCGCGGCATCCAGCGCGCATAGCCCTCGTCCCACAGGAGCACGACGGGGAGTCCCGACGCGACAGCTTCCTGGACCGCGAGCGGGAAGCCCTCGCCCGACGCGGGGTGCAGCATCACGTCGGCACACGCGAACAGGTCGGACATCCGCGCGTACGGCACCACGCCCAGATCGACGAGCGCCTGTCCCGTGAGGTTACGCTGCCATCCGCACACGACGAGGGTGTAGCCCGCGCGCTCGGCGCGCAACAGGACGTCGAGGTTTTTCTTCTCGCTGTCGCGGCCGGCGAAGAGGGCGAGCACGCCCTCCTCGGGGAGGCCGAAGCTGCGGCGGAGCGCGCGGCGCTCGTCGCACGAGCGGGGCCCGAACCGGTCGATGTCGACGCCGTTGCCGACGAAGCGCACGCCACGCCCACTCCGGCGCTCGAGCTCGTCGTGCACGCGAGCGTTGTACGTGACGACCGCGTCGGCGCTGCGGACGAGCGGCGTCCCGATGGCCGTCCACGCCGCGCGCTGGATCGCGTTGAGCGCGGCACTCGGGTACTGGACGAACCCCACGTGCTCCGTGAGGACGAACGGCGTGCCGGCGCGGCGCGCGAGCGAGCGCGCAAGAATGGACTGGGCGTACAGCGCGCCGTGCGAGTGGACGATCTGCGCGCCCGATACATCGCGCAGCGCGGCGCGGAGCCCGGGGCCGGCGGGCACCGGGTAAGGCACGCCGAAGCGCTCGGTCACGTGCACGGCCGGCAAGCGATGCACCGTCATGCCATCCTCGTTGCTGACCCCGTGCACGCCATCATAGGCTGACGTGACGAGCACGACGTCGTGCCGGCGCGCGAGCCCGCGCGCCAGGTTCCACACCATCACCTCGAGCCCGCCGGGGTGAGGCAGGTAGTTGCTCACGAACATCGCGATCTTGCTCACGGGACGACAGCGATCGACGCGCCTGGCCGATACAGGTTGATCGACACGTGCGCCTCGTCGAACAGATACGCGTTCCGATCGGGCACCTTGCGCAGGAGCGCCGCATTCGCCGAGTCGCCGCGGTCGTAGGCGATCCAGACGCGCGAGCGCGCGAAGTCCGGGTCGTTCTCGACCAGGCTCCAGTGCCCCTCGTGCCACTTGGCGTGGCGCACGAACAGGATCGACCGGTCCGGGATCTGGCCGACGGCCTGCCGGAATCGGCCCGGGTAGTTCGCATTCCCGAGGTGCTGCCGTCGGTCGAACCGTAGCTCGACGCGCAGCATGGGGAGACAGAACACCAGCGCGACGACCAGCGCGAACGCCGCGCGGGGAGCGCGAGCCCATTCCCACGCGCGCTGCGGCTCGCGCGCCAGCACGCGTAGCAACAGGGCGAAGCCGCACACGGCGTAGAACGCCAGCACCGGCGCGGTCTCCATGTAATAGATCGTCCAGCTCGGCCAGGTGGGGTGCGCCAGGTAGCCGACGAAGAGGATGACGACCGAGGCCGCGCCGACGAGCGCGGCGAGCGGCGCCGTCGCGAGCCCCAGCAGCGCGAGGCCGCCCTCGACGCGCGGGTCCCACCAGCTCTGCAGAGCGAGGAATCCCGCGCGCTCCTTCGCGATCTGCGGCACCGCGGCGAGGGTATGAGCGCGCTGCACCGAGTCGAGCGAGGCATTCACGAACGCGAGATCCGGTGGCGGCGTGCGACGTGGCGGCGTGGAGTCGTAGCCGAAGTGCGGCCGGTCGAACGGCATGTAGTCGCGCATGTACACGGCCACCGGCGAGACGCGCCAGTCGCCCGTCGTGCGCGCGCTCCAGAGTGGCAGGATCGCCAGCACGCTGGTGCCCACGGCGATGCCGACGGCGAGCTCTCTCCACCGGCGCGTGCGCAGAAGCTGCCGGAGCACGACGAACGCGATCGGCACGGCGAACAGCGCCGCGCTGAACGGCCGCGTGATGGCGCACCAGCCGACGGCGAGCGCGACGAGCGCCATCCAGCCCCGTCCACCTTCCTCGTGCCAGCGCAGCAGCGCGTACCAGGCGACGAGCAGCATCGCGCCGCTCGTCGTCTCGGAGAAGTAGCTCGCGGCGAAGTAGAGCGACTGGCCGTGGAAGAGCAGCACCCAGGTGCCGAGTGCCACGGCACCGTTGGTGAGCCGGCGCGCGAGAGCGAAGGTCAGTCCGGCGCGCAGCGCCGCGAGCGCGGCGACGGCCAGCGCCGGGAGTCCGACGAGATCACCCAGCGCGAGGAGCAGCGAGTGGCCGGGCGGATACTTCGACGCGACGACGGGATCGACGAGCACGTGCGGCTGCGCGAAGAACTCCGGCATCGGGGGCGCGGGCGCCGTCCAGCGCAGATGGCTGAACAGCCGCGCCTGGAGCACGTACGCCAGCTCGTCGTGGAGAAGGCCGGACGGGTGCACCTGTCCCCACGACCACCAGACGGCTGCGCCGAACACGAGCCCGAGCACGAGCGGAGCGCGCGACGATTCGAGCGCGCGCCGGATGCCATCGAGCCGAGACGAGAGGCGGCCGCGCTCGAAGACAACGACGAGCGCGGCCACGCAGACCACGACGACGAGACGCATGCCCTACGACTCTTGCGCCTCTGACTTTTCCTCGTGGTAGACCATGTCGAGGTTCACGTCCCACAGATTGGAGTGGTCGGTGCGCCCCTCGACGATGTTGTCCACCGCCATCATCGCGGTGAGCATGCTGTGGTCCTGATTGTTGTACCGGTGCATGCCATTGCGACCCACGAGGAACATGTTCGGCAGCCCGGACGCCCATTCGCGCACGACGTCGAGTCGATCGTAGGTCCCGAAGTAGGCGGGATACGCCTTCGGCATCCGGAGCACGCACCCGTCCAGGACGTCGTCGCGCTTGATGAAGCCGATGCGCTCGAGCTCCTTCGTACCGAGCTCGATGAGATCGGCGTCGGCCATGTTCCAGAGCTTCTCGCCCTCGTTCACGAAGTACTCGAGCCCGATCCACACGGTGTTCTTCCGGTCGGCCACCATGTAGGGGCTCCAGTTGTTGAACACCTGGATGCGTCCCACCTGGACGCCGCCGTCCTGCACGTAGATCCAGTTGTCCTCCACCGACGTCGCCGGCCTGGAGCCCTTCACCTGAACGTGCAGCTTCCTGAGCAGGAGCCCGACGGTGAGGAAGTCGCGATACACGAGCCCCTCGGCGACTTCGCGCACGGGGGCCGGTGGCGCGGGCACCGTCTGCTTCACCAGCTCCTTCACCGGCATCGTGGAGAAGAAGTAGTCGCAGGCCACACGCGAGCGCGCGCCAGTCGCGACTTCTTCGACCTCGACCTCGGTGACACGCCCGTCCTCGGTGTAGACCCCGACGACGGAGTAGCCGTGGCGAACCTCGCCCCCGGCCTTCGTGATCTCGCCGGCCACGATCTCCCACATCTGACCGGGCCCGTACTTCGGATAGAAGAAGCGGGTGATGAGGCTCGTCTCACGCTCCTGCTGCGCCTTCTTGAAGTCGCTGGAAAGCAGGTCCTTGACCGCGTGTACGACTGCCTTCTTGAGGGAGAGCCCCTTCACGCGCTGCGCGCCCCAGTCGGCGCGGATCTGGTCGCAGCGCACGCCCCACACCTTCTCGGTGTAGTCGCGGAAGAACGTCTCGTAGAGGCGCTGGCCGAACCGGTTGATGAAGAAGGCGTCGAGGTAGGTCTCGTCCTTCTTCGGCGCGAGCTGCGCCTTCATGTAGCTCATGCCGATCAGCGCCGTGTTCAGCAGGCCAAGCCGCCGCGCGACGGTGAGCGTGATCCCGATCGGATACGGGAAGAAGTGCCGCTTGTAGTAGATGCGGGAGAGTCGCGGCCGGTGCAGCAGCACCTCGTCCTGCGTCTCCGGGTCCGGGGCGACGCGGCGCTCCTCGCGCATCGCCACCCCCGCCGCCACCGCCGTGCCGCCCGCAAAGCCCTCGTTGTCGTCCGTCAGCTCGGGCGCGAAGCGCCGCACCACGGCCTCGGTGACGTAGTCGATGTCGTGCCCCAGCTCGTGGGTGTCGGCCGCCGGCGCGCCCTGGCGGGGCATCATCGAGAACCACCAGGCCATCACCCGCTGATCCTTCGAGAAGAAGCGATGACCGCCGATGTCGATCCGGTTGCCCTTGTAGTTGTACGTCTGCGCGATGCCACCAATGGCGTGCGTCCGCTCGAACACCACGGGATGCACGTCGGTGCGAGACAGAAGCTCGAACGCAGCTGTGAGGCCGGCAGGCCCCGCGCCGGCGATCACCGCGATCTTTCTCTGGGACATCGGTGTGGGGCGGAGAAGACTGGGAGGCGACGAAGTGCCGGCCTCGGCTCTTAAGACGCCTCGCGCGTCGAGCGAGCAACAATGGCGGCCCTCCGCCTCAGCAGAGGTGCACCGCCGTCGCCTTTATAGTCGCCACCACACGCGAGCCGGGCAACAGTCTCAGCGTGGAGACGGACCCAGCCGTCACGGTGGCCACGAGGGGAAATTCTCCGATGTCCACGGTCACGCGAGCGAGCGCGCCGTGGATGACGACCTCCGCCACCACTCCTTCCAGCGCGTTGCGCGCCGACGAGGGCGCCGTGGGCCCGACCGAGAGCACGACATCCTCGCCGCGGATCACGGCGTGCGTCGCCGTCCTGGAATCGGCCACGCCGACCAGGGTCAGCGTCCCAGAGCGGAAGAGCATGACGCCCAGCTCGTCCGCGGTGGGAGACTCGATCGGCATCGTCATCCCGGCAAAGACGTTCTCGGCGCCGAGGAACTCCGCGGCCGCCGCCGATGGCGGGCGGCGAAAGAGCGTCTCGGGGCGGGCCGCCTGAAGCAGTCGTCCGCCCTCGAGCAGGATGGCCAGATCGCCGAGCGTCCCCGCCTCGCCGAAGTCGTGGGTCACATGGAGCACGGTCAGCGATTGCTCCCATTGCATGCTGCGGAGCTCGCGCCGCAACCGCGTCCGGTTGCGCGGGTCCACGGCGGCGAAGGGCTCGTCGAGCAGGAGGATGTCGGGCTCCGGTGCGAGCGCGCGCGCGATGGCGACCATCTGCCGCTCCCCGCCACTGAGGTTGCCGACGGCGCGTTTCATCAGCGTGCCAACGCCGAGCCGGCGCGCGACCTCGAGTGCGTAGGCACGATCCCGCGTGCCGTAGGCGACGTTCGCTTCGACGGAGAGGTGCGGGAAGAGGAACGCGTGCTGATAGACGATCCCCACGCCGCGCTGCTCAGCGGGCGTGCGCGTGACGTCGACATTGCGGAGCGTGACGCTGCCCGCGTCGACGGGTCGCACGCCGGCGATCGTCTCGAGGAGAGTCGTCTTCCCTGCCCCCGCCGGTCCGAGGACGATCCCCCACGCGCCCTGCTGCAACTCGAAGCTGACGTCCTGCAGCGCGAAGTCGCCGGCGTGCGCGCCGAGCCCGTCGACCCGGATCACCGCGTCGGCCCGTTGGACAGCGCGCTCGCGCGCAGCGTGCGCAGCGCGAGAAGGGGCACGAGGGCGAGGATGACGAGCACGGCAGCGACGGGGAGCGCGGCGTCGAGCCCCTCACTCGTGAACCGGTCGTAGCTCAACACGCTCGCCACCTTCGGGTTGTACACGAGGATGACGATCGCGCCGAACTCACTGACGGCCCGCGCCCACATGACGACGGCGGCGGCGAGCAGTCCGCGGCCGGCCAGCGGTCGCGTGACACGCCAGGCAGCGCGTGCCGGGGAGTCGCCCAACGTTCGCGCGACGGACTCGTAGCGCTCGTCCACGCGCGCGATCGCCTCACGGGCCGCGCTCACGTAGAGGGGCGCGGCGACGAACAGCATCGCGAGCACGATACCGGTCCGCGAGCCCACGACGGCGAGGCCGAAGGCGCCGAGCGCGGCACCGGCAGGGCTGGCGCGACCGAAGGCGAGCAGCAGCGCCATTCCCGCCACCGGATGCGGGAGGAGCAGTGGGAGATCGAGGAGCGCGCCGACCACGGACGCGCCGGGCAGCCGCTCGCGCGCCAGCAGGTAGGCGAGCGGCGTACCGAGAACGACGGTCAGCAGCGTCGCGAGCGTGGCGGTCTGCGCGGTGAGCCAGAGCGAGGCACGGAGCTCGGAGTCCGAGCCGAGCTGCTGGAGCCCCGCGAGGCCGCTGCGCAGCACCAGCGCCACGATGGGAAGCGCGAGGAGGAGCAGTAACAGCAGGGAGCCCGCGACCACGCCGGTGGTCGCCGCGCGGTGCGTCGTACGGACCGATGGGGCGCTCGCTGTCACTGACGCGCGCGGCGAAGTACGGACGGCACCGAGTCGCCGATGAACTCCGGCTGGCGCAGCGCGTCCACCGCGTGCGCGCCGAGGAGCGCACGCCCCTCCGGCCCGAGCAGGAAGGCGAGGAATCGCGCACCCGCCGCGGCGTGTGGCGCCTCGCGCGGCACGCCGATGCCATACACGATGGGCGCTCCGGTGTAGGTCAGCGTGTCCGCGCGGCGCGGCACACGGACGCTC
>DASVNI010000152.1:0-2150 GCA_036383935.1 Gemmatimonadaceae bacterium
GTAGTGTTGGAGCGGAAGCCACCCCCGATAGCCACTTTGCCCGTGGGGCAAACCACGGTGACGGTCACGATGCTTCCCGGGCCAACGTTGGTCGCTGCCGGAGGGCTGACGACTTCGACACCGGAGAGGCCAGCCGGGCCGATCGGACCTGTCGCGCCGGTGGCGCCGGCCGCGCCTTGCGGGCCCGCTGGCCCGGTGGCTCCATCTGCGCCTTCGGAGCCTTTGCAGCTGGAGGTGAGGAGGAGGGAAAAGAGAGTGAACGTGGAAAGGAGGGCAGGGATGCGACGGTACGCCACGGTTTCAGCGGAAGGAGGGATGCGCTCAGCGACGCGATTTGCGCCGTAGCACTTTAAACGACCGCACAGCGCACATACAGTCAGACACGGCTACTGCGGAAAGACATCTCTACAACCCACATGACCATCACTCTCGATCCTTCCGTTTCGGCGCCTCCGCTCACACTTGGTCGTATGGTCGTGCTCATTCGGGACTACGCCGAGTCCCTCGCCTTCTATCAGGCCGCGTTCGACGCGCGGGTGTTGTTCGACGCGCCCAGTCCCACCGGCGACCGGTACCTGCACGTCGGCTTCGGTCCCGACGGCAGTGCCGGCGTGTGGTTCCTGCGAGCCGAGGGCGAGACGGCGTCGCGCGTTGGGCATCAGACCGGCGGCGAACCGCTCGCCGTGTTCTACACGCCGGACGTGCGCGCCGCGGTCGCCCGCGCGGCGGCGGCCGGCGCCGCGATCGTGCGGCCGATCGAGAGCGCGGCCGGGGCGAGCTTCGCGCATGTGGCCGACCTGTACGGAAACATCTTCGTGCTCGTGGAGCTGTCGCCGCCTTCGGTCTGACGACGCGCGGCAGCCGACAAGCGCGCCGGCGTACGCAGCGGGATTCTCCCTATTGCTCCGGCGGCAGTCCGGTGCAGCTTCTTGAGTCTCCCCTCAGTCGAGGGCGCGCATGAGCCACACCCCCAGCGTCGTATTCACGCCGACGGACGACAGCGCGGCGCGTCGGACGGTGGCGCGCGCCATGCGACTCGGCCTCTACATCTGGCCGACGTTCACGGCGCTCGACGTGTACATGTGCTTCGTGGCGTATCCGAGCGCGCCGTTCGCGTTGTTCCTCGGCTATCGCGTCGCGGTGTCGCTGGCGTTCTACGGCGTGTATCGCGCCGCCAGCCGGCATGGTGCGATGTCAGTGCCGCGGCTCTTCCGGCTGCAGAACCTGTGCTATGCGCTTGCCGCGGTCACGATCGCGATCATGGCGGTGCACCTCGGGGGGATTCGCAGCCCGTACATGCACGGGATCTCCATCGTGGCGCTGGTGCGAGCGACGTTGGTGCCCTCGCACTGGCGGCGCGCGCTCAAGACCTACGGAAGGATCGCGCTCGCATTCCCCTTCGTCATGGGTGTCGGCGCCCTCGCGTCGCCCGAAGCTCGCAGCGAGTGGCTGAGCGCGGAGTCGCTGATCGTCTTCGCCAGCAACTACGTCTTCGTGGTGGCGTCGTCGTTCATCGGACTGGTCACCGGCCACATCGTGTGGAGCGCGCACGAGCAGCTGTATCGTGCGCGGCGCATCGGGCGGTACCGTCTGGAGGCGCCGATCGGGAAGGGCGGGATGGGTGAGGTCTGGCTGGCGTGGGACCAGCGTCTCAACCGGGAGGTGGCGCTCAAGATCCTGCGCGTCGGCACCGCTCCCGGTCCGGAGATGGTGCGCCGGTTCGAGCTCGAGGCGCAGTCGGCGGGACATCTGCGCGGCCCGCACGTGGTGAAGATCTTCGATTTCGGCGCGAGCGACGACGGCCTGTACTACATCGCGATGGAGTACCTCGTGGGGATGAATCTCGCGACGGTGGTGGAGAGGTTCGGCCCACTGCCACCAGCTCGCGCCATCCACCTGATCATGCAGGCGTGCGCGGCGCTGGAGGAGGCTCATGCCGCGAAGATCATCCACCGCGACCTCAAGCCGCACAATCTCTACCTCACGCGTGGCGAGGCCGAGCCAGACTTCATCAAGCTGCTCGACTTCGGCATCGCCCGGCTGCGCGTCGAGGAAGCGGGGAACGAGCACCTCACCCAGACCGGCACGATGGTGGGGACGCCGGCGTATCTGGCGCCGGAGGTGTGGCAGGGCGCCGTCGCGGACGAGCG
>DASVNI010000153.1:0-8861 GCA_036383935.1 Gemmatimonadaceae bacterium
TGTACTCGGACATATCGATGCGGATGAGGTTCTCTTCCTTCTCGAAGAGGTATCCGGCCAGCGCCCGCGCGAGCTCGGTCTTACCAACGCCCGTCGGTCCGAGGAAGATGAACGAGCCGATCGGACGGTTCGGATCCTGGAGTCCTGCACGCGAGCGCCGGACGGCGTTGGCGACGGCGTGCACCGCCTCCTCCTGTCCCACGACGCGATGCGCGAGCTCCTGATCGAGCTTCGTCAGACGCTCGCGTTCTCCCTCCATCATCCGCGAGACGGGAATCCCCGTCCAGCGCGCGACGACTTCAGCGATGTCCTCGGCGCCGACCTCCTCCTTGAGGAACTGCGGACGGCCGTCGTGGCTCGCGAGCTTCGCCTCGGCGTCCTTCATCTCGCGCTCGAGCTGCGGGATGCGACCGTAGGAGATCTCGGCGGCTTTCGCGAGATCGCCAACGCGCGACGCCTGCTCCGCTTCGACACGCGCCTGATCGATCTGCTGCTTGATCTTTCCGACGGCACCGAGCGTGTCCTTCTCCTGCTGCCACTGCGCCTTCATCGCCGAGGAACGCTCCTTCAGCTCGGCGAGCTCGCGCTCGATGATCTCGCGGCGCTCGACCGACGCAGGATCCTTCTCCTTCTTCAGCGCCGTGCGCTCGATCTCGAGCTGCATGATGCGACGCTCCACCTCGTCGATCTCCTGCGGCATCGAGTCGATCTCGATTCTCAGGCGACTCGCGGCTTCGTCCAACAGATCGATCGCCTTGTCGGGAAGGAATCGATCGCCGATGTAGCGATGCGAGAGCGTGGCCGCGGCGATGACCGCGCCGTCGGTGACGCGCACGCCGTGGTGCGCCTCGTAACGCTCCTTGAGCCCACGCAGGATGGCGATCGTGCTCTCGACCGACGGCTCACCGACGTAGACCGGCTGGAAGCGTCGCTCCAGCGCAGCGTCCTTCTCGACGTGCTTGCGATACTCGTCGAGCGTGGTCGCGCCGACGACGCGCAGCTCACCGCGCGCGAGCATGGGCTTGAGCATCTGGCCCGCGTCCATCGAGCCCTCGGCCTTGCCGGCGCCGACGAGGGTGTGCAGCTCGTCGATGAAGACGACGAACTGGTTCGGATCCTCGGTGAGCTCCTTGAGGACGGCCTTCAGCCGCTCCTCGAACTCACCGCGGAACTTCGCGCCGGCGATCAGCGCACCGAGGTCGAGCGAGAGCAGCCGCTTGTTCTTGAGGCTCTCGGGCACGTCGCCGTTGACGATGCGCTGCGCGAGTCCTTCGACGATGGCTGTCTTGCCGACACCGGGCTCGCCGATGAGCACGGGGTTGTTCTTCGTGCGGCGCGAGAGCACCTGCACGACACGCCGAATCTCTTCGTCGCGCCCGATCACGGGATCGAGCTTGCCCTGACGGGCCGCATCGGTGAGGTCGCGCGTGTACTTCTGTAGCGACTGGTACTGATTCTCCGGCGTCTGGTCGGTGACGCGATGTGAGCCGCGCACCGCCTCGATGGCCTCGAGCAGCGCCTTGTGCGAGACCTTCTGGTCGGCCAGCAACGCGCGCGCCTCGCCACCCTTCGACGCGGCGAGCGCGAGGAGCAGATGCTCGGTCGAGACGTACTCGTCGCCGAGCGCGCGGGCCTCCTTCTCCGCCTGGTCGAACACGGCGGTGAGCTCGCGCGAGATCGTGGGCTGCGCGTCGCTCTGCTTGGGGTAGCGCGCGATCTCGCGCTGCAGAGACTCACGCAGCGCGGTGACACTCGCGCCGAGCTTCTGGAGGACGGGGACGACGATGCTCTCGTCCTGCCCCAGGAGCACCTGAAGCAGGTGCGTGTCGTAGACGACGGGGTTGCCGAGTCGGCGCGCCTCAGCGATCGCCTCGTTGAGCGCCTCGCCCGACTTCACGGTCAGCCGATCGGGATTGATCATCTCGGAATCTATCGTTCAGGTTGTTTCGTGAATGAAATATCGGACGGGACCTGGTCGAGCAGACGTCTATTGGGCAACGGCGGTGCCGCATCAGTTGCGCCGCCCTGGCAGCCGAAGATGCCGATGCGGCGCCGCGTGCCGTCGGCAGGCTGCCGAAGCGGCGCAAGTTCATTGAGGCGTCGAAGCTCGAAGTGCAGATCCCTCGACTCGCTCCGCTCGCTCGGGATGACAGCGGGAGCGCTCCGCTCGCTCGGGATGACAGCGGCCGAATGCGCGAAGCGCCCAGGCGATCCGCCTGGGCGCTTCGGATAGACTGGCTGTCGCCAGCGCTCATCGTTTGTCGACGATCATCTTCTTGGCGGTCCGTTCGCCGTCCACCACGAGCTCGTAGATGTAGATGCCCGAGGCTGCCTGGCGCCCGGTGCTGCGTACCCGTCCATCCCAGAACGCCACGAAGTTGCCGCAGGGCAACCGGAGGTTCTCGGCCGCCTTTTCCGGGCCCTCGAGCACGGGCACGGCGACGAGCTGCGCGAGGACGTTGTAGATGTGGACGGACACGACGTGCTCCGCCGTCCCATCGGCGCATTCAATGCCGAAGGGGATGCGGGTGTCAGGACTGAAGGGATTCGGAAAGTTCTGTCCGAGGCTCCCTGACTTACGCCCTCGGGGCTGCTGCTGCTCAGGTTGTGAGTCCGACTGCCCCGACGCTGACTTTGGCGTCAAGCACCAAAGGGCGAGCACGAGCGTAAGTGCTGCCCAGCGGTGGTACATGGCTGCTCCGTTTGACTAGACAGGATCCTGGTGCTGCTCCTGTGACGGGTGGGAATCGAGCTCTCGATGCGGCCGATGTTGCAGACGTCGCATATCAGTAATACACCACAACTTACGACAGTTCACCTTGCTATTTCTGTGCCCCGTCGCCGGCGGCCGAGGTCATTGCGGACCGTGTAGCCTTCACGGTCGCAGAACTCCAGGAAGGGAATGAGAAACTTGCGGGAGAGACCGACGAACTCCCTCAGCTCAGCTGGTCCATACTCCCCATCAACAGACATCCCATCGAGGACGCGAGTCACAAGCTCCGTCACCGTCGATCGCGTGAAATAACGGTTAGCCTCGACGGCGACCAGCTCGCCCTGGCGAGCCAGCAAGCGGCTGACCGAGACAACCTCCGAGAGGGGTGTGCCGAGCGAGCCGGCAAGCTCCTCGACCGTCGGCGGTTCGGGGCCCGCCGCGGTCAGCTTCCCGACCAACTCGGTGGCGAGGGCGCGCTGACGATCCGAGAGCCGGGCGGAGAAGGCGGCGAGGCGTACGTCCCCCTGCTCGAGCACCAGCTCCCCCGCCGACGCGAGCTCGGCGAGCACGGTGTCGACGACGGCGTCCGCGACGCGAACCCGGGTGCGAAGCCACTGGCGCGGCGCTCCGGGATCGAGCGGATGTGCGGCATGGTACTCGGCGAGCGTCGTACGAATCCGCTCGATGACGAGCTCCCTCGTGCTCGGCGCATACAATCGGTCTTCCACGCGCCACGCGTTGGAGGACGCGAGCAGATCGGCGAGCTCGCTCCCGCTGACGCCCAGGCGAACGGGGAGCTCGGCGACGTCGAGGCCCGATAGCGCCGCCTCGCGCAGAAAGTGCTCGAGCGCGTCCGCCACGGAGTCCGCGCGTTGTGACCAGGCGCGCGCGCGCTGTGGCGCCAGCGGGTCGGTGACGACGCCTCCCCCGACGGTGCCCAACGGCGATCCGCCGCGCAGCACGAACCGATCGCCCGTGCGCGCCACCACAGGCTCGTCGACGATGATGCGTGCCGGCCGATGCTCGCCGGGGGCAAGCGAGCCGCCTGTCGCGACGAGGCGCGCGCCGACCTCACTCGTGCCGAGATGCAGACGGAGCTGGCTGCGCGGTCCCACGGGCCGCGCGACGTCGTCGAGCAATGCCACGTCGGCGCGCAGCACGGTGGAAGGACGCCAGGCGTCGCCGGCGACGAGCACCGCACCGCGCCCCACGCGCGAGAGCTCGACGCCGGCGAGGGCGATCGCGGCACGCTCGCCCGCGTGGATGCGCTCGACCGCATGGCCGTGCGCCTGCAGGCCGCGCACGCGCACGGCGTCGCCGGATGGGAAGAGGCGAAGGGTCGCGTCGCGCCGCAGCGTTCCCGACCACACGGTGCCCGTGACGACCGTCCCCGTCCCGCGGATGGTGAACGCCCGATCTACGGGCATCCGGAACAGATCCTCCGTCGCCCGTCCGGGCACTCGACTCGCCGCAAACGCGAGCGCACCGCGAAGCTCCTCAACTCCCTGCCCCGTCACGGCCGAGACGGCGACGAGCGGAGCGTCGGCGAGGGGGCCATCCGCTACGGCCATGCGCACATCGTCGCGCACGAGCGCGAGCCACTCGTCGTCGACGAGATCTGACTTCGTGAGTGCGACGACGCCGGCGCGCACGCCGAGCAGACGGAGGATCGCGAGATGCTCACGTGTCTGCGGCATCACGCCCTCGTCCGCCGCGACGACGAGCAGCGCGAGATCGATCCCCGTGGCGCCGGCGACCATCGTGCGCACGAACGCCTCGTGACCAGGGACGTCCACGACGCCGAGCGTGCCGACGCCGTCGAGCTCCAGCGGCGCGAAGCCGAGGTCGATCGTGATGCCGCGACGCTTCTCCTCGGGCAGACGGTCCGTGTCCACGCCGGTGAGCGCGCGCACGAGCGACGTCTTGCCGTGGTCGATGTGACCGGCGGTGCCGAGGATCATGGGTGTCTCACCATCGCTGCTGCTCCCACAGCTCCAACGCGCGGAGCGGCCGGCCGTCGGCGAGATGCTCGGTGAGAAACTCGCGGAGCAGACGTTGGTGCGCGCGCCCCGACGCCTCGTCGAGCGACACGTCGTGGCGGCCGGCGAGGAAGTCGCGCAGTGCGCCGCGCGCCTCGGCGGGCAGCACGCGCCCCGCCGGTGCGAGCCGTCCACAGCGCGCGCAGAGCGCGCCGCCGGAGGGATGGCTGAACATGACCGTCGCGTCGGCGGGGAGCGCGGAATGGCATTCGGCGCAGACGTCCACCGCGGGGCCGAATCCCAGCTCCGCCACGATGTGCCATGCGCTGGCCAGCGTCGTCGCGAGCGCACTCTCCTGCGGCGCGCGCGCGAGGCCGTCGAGTGCGAGGGCGACGGCATCGAACAGGGCCGGATCGGCGGCGTCGCGGCCGAAGCGGAGGGTGAGCTCGGCGACCGCCGATGCGCCGGCGAACCGGCCGAGGTCCTCGGCGAGCTCGGCGCGTTGCTGCGTGACGTCGAACGCGCTCAGGGTATCGAGGTCGCGGCCCGGTTTGGCGTAGAGCTGCGCGCTCCCCTGGACGAACAGATCGAGCGCGCTGCCGAAGCGGCGCGAGGAGCGGCGCGCCCCCTTCGCGAGCACGCTTCGCACGCCCGCCTCACGCGTGACCAGCCGCAGGATCCGCGAGGACTCCAGGTAGTCGAACGAGTGGAGGACGATCGCGTCTGTTGCGAGCAGCGCCATGGTGGAAAGATACCCCGGTGCAGCGCCCAACAGGACGTTGCACCGGTTGCCCACCCGTCAGAACGCCAGGCGCACTCCCGCCAGTACGCGCCGGCTGGCACCACGATAGCCGGTCTGCCGGATGGAGGCCTCGTCCGTCCGGCTGAAATCGTAGTTGAAGCCGGCCGCGTCGGTGTAGTGCGCGTCGAAGAGGTTCTCGATGCGGAGCGTGGCCGTGACGCCGTCGCGGGCCCGCGCCGGAACGAGGCGGACGTCGGCCGAGAGATCCGCTCGCGTGTACGCAGGGAGCGTGACGCGCTGGGTCGCCGAGAAATCAGGCGGATAGTAGAGGTCCTCTCGCGTGCCGACGCGAAGGGCGCGCAGCTCGACACCATAGACCGACGCGCGATAGCCGATTCCCAGGTCGAGCGTGTTGGCCGGGCGCCGCAGCAATTTCGCGCCGGGCGCGAAGACGGAAGTGGCTTCGGTGCTGGTGCCGGGATCGTCGACGCGCGCGCTCAGGTGCGTGAACGCGGCGTCGGCACGCACGCCGTTGGGCAGCTGCACGCGACCCTCGAGCTCGAGCCCCGACGCGCGCGTCCGGGCGACGTTGAAGTAGTTCGGCTCCGTCGCCGAGTACTTGTAGTCGATGAGATCGCGGAAGGAGTTGGCGAAATACGTCGCGCCGACGACCGCCACACCGCCGATGTTCTGCTCGATGCCGGCGTCGACGCTGAGCGCGTGCTCCGGATTCAGCGCGCGATTGCCGATCACATAGCCGCTCCCCTCCGTCTCGAGGAAGGTCGGCTCACGGAACGCCGTGCCGACGCTGCCGCGGAGACGCGTGCCTGGCGCGACGCGCGCGCTCCCCGCCGCGCGGTACGTCCAGAAGTCGCCGAACTGCTCGTTGTGCTCGAAGCGTCCACCCAACGCGAGCGTCGATCCATCGACCGGCTGGAGCAGCAGTTGTGCATAGCCGCCGGTGCTGCGCCGCGTGGCCGCGGGAGGAGCGTCGTCGCCGAAGTTGCTCCGCGTGACGGACTCCTGCCATTTGCGCTCGATCTGCGTACCGAGCGTGAGCTGCGCCGAGGCGGGAAGCGCGAGCTCGAGGCGCACGTCGCCGCTACGCCGGCGCGAACGCTCGGCGGTGGTGTATGCGTAGCTCTGATCGGTGGGGCCGTCGGGCTGGTCGTCGGTGATGCCGTGGACGTCGTACGAGGCAAGCGTGGCGCGCAACGCGACCCGGTCCGTGAGACGAAGGCCCGCATCGAGTCCGGTCGCGAGGCGATCGTCGCGGCGCACGGCGTTGCTGTCCACCACCTGCCCCGCACCGTCGGTCGGAAAGTGCAGCTCGCGATCGGTGAAGCGCGCCGAGAGAGTAGCGTCGAAGTTGCCGAGCGTGGTGCCGAGCGACGCGCTGCCGCTGCCCTGCCGGAATCCGCTGTTGAACGGCTGGAAGCCGTCGGTGCGCTGGCGCGCCGCGCCGAACGAGTAGTGCGCGCGCTGGTCGCCGCCGCGAATGGCGACGTCGCCATCGCGGGTTCCCATCCCGCCGGCGCGGAGCGAGGCATCGCCGCGCACGCCGTCACCACCGCGGCGCGTGAAGAGCTGGACGACGCCGGCCATCGCGTCAGAGCCGTAGAGCACGCTCGCCGGTCCGCGCACGACTTCGATGCGCTCGAGGTTGTCGATCGAGAGGGTGGAGAGATCGAATGCACCACCCGCATCGTTCACCGGAATGCCGTCGACGAGAATCTTGGCGTACTTGCTCTCGCCGCCGCGGATGAAGAGCGAGGTCGCGCCGCCGTACGATCCCGTCTGCACGAGCGAGAGGCCGGGCACGGCCCGCAGCGCATCGGCGGCCGTCGTGATCCCTTCGGCGCGGAGCTGGTCGCCGGAGACGACCGTGACCGACGACGGCTCGCGGTCCGCGCCGACGGGCGAGCGCGTTGCCGTGACGACGACCGGCGCGACGCGCGCCGTGTCGCGCGCCGTCTGCTGGGCGCCTGCGGCGAGCGGAAGCAGGAGTGCCGAGAACGGCACGAGCGCAGTGAGACGAAATCCGAGAGTCATCGATCGAACCAGAGGTAATGGGAAAGCGTCAGCCGCGAGGGCGGGCGCGAAGAGGAACGAGCGTGGGCGCGCCGACGGCCGGATCTCGGGTGACGACGAGTGGCCAGTCGTAGACCTTCTCGAGGACGCGGCCCTGCATGACGTCGGCGGGAGCGCCGGCAGCGACGACGCGGCCCTGCCGCATGAGCACCATGTGGTGCGCGAAGCGCGCGACGAGATTGAGCTGATGGCTCACGAGCAGCACGGCCTGACCGTCGCTCGCCAGCTGCGCGAGCAATTCGAAGACGGCCATCTCGTGACCGACGTCGAGGAAGGTCGTGGGCTCGTCGAGCACGAGCGCCTCGCCCCCTTGCGCGAGGGCGCGCGCGAGCCGAACGCGCTGCCACTCGCCGCCGGAGATCTCGGTGATCGCGCGGTGCAGATACGGCCCGATCTCCGTTCGCTCGACGGCGCGGTCGATCGCGTCGATGTCGGACGTGCCGGCGCCACGGAACAAGCCCAGGTGCGGATATCGGCCCAGTGCGACGTACTCGCGCACACCGAGGGGAAACGCGGGCTCCTCGCGCTGCGTGACGACGGCGAGACGCCGAGCGAGTGCAGGTCGATCAGCATCAGCGAGCGGCGCTCCATCGATCGCGACGGCGCCACCCTCGAGGGGCACCTGGCCGATGAGGGCGCGTACGAGCGTGCTCTTGCCACTCCCGTTCGGGCCCACGACGGCGGTGAGCCGTCCGCGCGGCGCGTCGAGCGACACGTCGTCGAGCGCGCGGAGGCGTGCGCCGCGATAGCGGACGCACACGCCGTTGAAGGCAATCACGCGAGCCTCCGCAGGCGAGTGAGAAAGAAGGGCACGCCGATGAGTGCCGTGACCGCACCGAGCGGCAGCTCGGCGGGTGGCCGCGCGACACGCGCGATCAGATCGGCGGCGACGACGAGCGAGGCGCCGGCAAGCGCCGACGCGCCGATGATCGCGCGATGCGTGCGAGCGCCGGCCATTCGCACGAGGTGCGGCACGAGGAGGCCGATGAATCCGACGAGCCCCGCAGCGGCGACGGTGCCCGCGGCGAGCAGCGCGGCGGCGACGTAGACCGAGAGCGAGACGCGCGCGACGCGCACGCCGAGTCCCGCCGCGGTGTCCTCGCCGAGCGCGAGCACGTCGATGGCGCGCGCGAGGGCGAGCAGCACGAGGATGCCCGCCGCCACCCACGTTGCGGCGAGCCGTACCTGGGGCCAGCTCGCGTCGCTCACGGAGCCCATCATCCACCAGCGCGCGCCGCGCACGACGTTGTACTGTGCGTTCGCGAGGGCGACCATGATCGCCGCGTTGGCGAACGCGCCGACGACGACGCCGGCCATGAGCACGATGCGCGCGTCC
>DASVNI010000154.1:0-5986 GCA_036383935.1 Gemmatimonadaceae bacterium
TGGCACGGCGATCAAAACAGAGAGCGCGAGCGTGCGAACGTGTGACATGCCTCACCAATCCGTGAGCCGGGCCCAAATGTAGGCGCATCATCCCCTCTCCGGGCGATCGGCTCAAGGCGTACTTGCGCCCACGGGCACGTCCTCACTACCGATTGAGCTTTCTCCCCACCCCGCCCCACCCCCCCGAAGCCACGGCCTCCGGCCCTTCTCCGACTGGCGGAGTCTGGAGCGCCTGCGACATTGAGGAGTGCTCCCGTGTAGTGATTTGGGTGGACGGCGCGTCGGCGCTTACCCGCCCCTCCCCACGCGAGAATCCCCGCAGCCTGGCTCATGGACCGACCGTACCCCACCGCCCCCACGCCGCCGCCGTCACCCGATGCGGAGGTGGCCGACGTAACCGGCCTCCTCCTCGCCTGGGGGCGCGGTGACCAGTCGGCCGCCGACCGGCTCGTGGGGGCGGTGTATGACGAGCTGAGGCGGCAGGCGGAGCGGGCGATGCGCCGCGAGGGAGGTGAGCACACGCTGCAGGCCACGGCGCTCGTGCACGAGAGCTACCTCCGCCTGGTGGATCAGCGGCGCGTGGAGTGGCGTAACCGCGCTCACTTCTTCGCCATCGCGTCCACGGTGATGCGCCGCGTCCTCGTCGACCATGCGCGGGCGCGGCTCACCGCCAAGCGTGGCGGGGGCGTCGTGCCGATCACGCTCGCCGGCGCGGCGCATGGCGGCGCGCAGGAGACCGACGACGTCGATCTCCTCGCGCTGCACGAGGCGCTCGAGCGACTCGCTCAGCTCGATCCCGAGCAGGCACGACTCGTCGAGCTGCGCTACTTCGGTGGGCTCACGATCGAGGAGACGGCCGAAGCGCTCGACGTCTCCCCGGCAACGGTCAAGCGCGAGTGGGCACTGGCGCGCGCCTGGCTCCGCCGCGAGCTGGCCGGCACGTGAGCGACGCACGCTGGCAGCGGGTGAAGACGCTCTTCGCCGAGGCGATGGAGCGTCCCGCGCACGAGCGCGTCGAGTTCATCGACGCCGTGTGCGCGGGCGACCCGTCGATGCGCGCCGAGCTCACCTCGCTGCTCGAGGCGGGCGCGGATTCGGCGAGCGTACCGCGGGCGCGGGCCGCAGTGGCTGCCGCAGCCCGTGCCTTCGCCGTGAACACTCCCAGTTCGCCCGCGAGCGAAGGCTCGCTCCAGCACATGCTCGAGCTGGCGCTCGGTCAGCAGTACGAGATCGTGCGGCAGCTCGGTCAGGGCGGCATGGGTGCGGTCTACCTGGCGCGTGAGCGATCGCTCGAGCGCTTCGTCGCCATCAAGGTGCTGCGCCCCGAGCTGGCCGAGGCGCACGACGGGCGCGAGCGATTCCGGCGCGAAGCGCGGATCGCCGCGCAGCTCTCGCATCCCGGCATCGTGCCGCTCCACACCTTCGGCGAGGTGGGCGGGATCTGGTACTTCGTCATGGGCTACGTCCGGGGCACTTCGCTGGCCGAGCGGCTGCGTCTCGAGGGGTACATCCCGGCCGACGAGGTGCACAGGATCCTCAGCGAGCTGGCGGACGCACTCGTGAGCGCGCATCGCGGCGGCATCGTGCACCGGGACATCAAGCCGGCGAACATCCTGCTCGACGCGGACAGCGGACGCGCCGTGCTCGCCGACTTCGGCGTCGCGAAGGTGGGCGCGAGCGACGAGCACCTCACGGCGACCGGTGCGGCGATCGGCACGCCGCACTACATGTCCCCCGAGCAGGTGCTCGGCGCGAGCACGGTCGACGAGCGCAGCGACATCTATTCGTTGGGCGCGGTCGGCTACACGATGCTCGCGGGACGCGAGCCATTCTCCGGTGGTGAAGCCGTGCAGATCATGCGGCGACGCATCGCGCACAGCGCACCGCCACTGGCGCCGCTCGTCTCCGACGCGGCGGCGCCGCTCGCGGCCGTCGTGATGCGGTGCCTGGCGCGGGATCCCGCGCAGCGGTGGCCGTCGGCGCGCGAGCTGGGCGCGGCACTCGCGCGCGCCGGCGGAGGCGAGGGTACGATGGCCGTTGCGCCGGCCCACGAGCTTCCCGCGTTCGGACCGTACGCCGTGCTCTGGGCGATGCTCTGGACCGCACTCGCGGTCCGGCCATCTCACTCGCTCGGCGATGCGGCGCTGCTGCTGCTCATCGCGTTGCTCGTGCCGTTCGGCTTCGCCGTGCACGTCTGGAACGTGGGTCGTGGCGAGCTCCCCCTGCGCGAGATCGCGCGGCTCTCGTTCTGGCCCCCCGAGTGGTGGGGAATGTGGTGGCCGGCGTCGCTGCGGCGGCCGAACGATCTCTACACGATGCTTCCGCGCCCCGCGCGGCGCCTGCGTGTGGCGGTGAGCGCCTTCACCGTCGGACTCCCTGCGCTGATCCTCGCGCGCGAGTGGTACGAAGCGGCAACCAACGCACCACTCTCGGCCGACGAACGCCGCGTCTTTCTCGGCGTGGAGGCATTGATGCTGGCCGGCACGGCGCTCGCCGTCGGACTCGCGATGCGCTGGGCACGCTCACGTGGTGCGAGCTGGCCCGACGCGCTCCGACTCCTCTTCGGCTCGACGGCACCGTCGCGCGGATGGGACGAGCCCCACCTTGCAGCGCTCCTGAGCGCTCGGGCCGGCGAGGTTCGCCCGCCACGCGCGAACGATGCAGCCGATCACGTGCGCGCGATCGTCGAAGTGGTGTCGACGTTTCCCGCGAGCGCCATCGAGCTCGGACGCGATGCCGCGCGCGCCGCGCGCGTGGCTGGTGCGCGCCTCGAGGAGGGCCAGCGCGAGATCGCCACGCTCGCCCATCATGGGAGCGCCGCCGAACTTGATCGACTCGTCGCGCAGCTCGGCGCGCTCGAGGCAGCGCCCGACGACGCCGAAACACGCGAGCTGGCCGAGCTGCTGCGACGTCAGATCGACGTCGTGCAGCGCATGCAGCTGCGCTGCGAGCTGCTCACCCACGAGCGCGCGCGGATCTTCCAGCTCGTTCGCGCACTCTGGCGACGGTTGATCCTCGTGCGCGATGTCGCCGTGGACTCGGGCGAAGTGCCCTCGGCGCAGCGCGAGCACCTGCGGGTCGTTATCGAGGAGCTCGAGGGGACGGGAGTGAGGGAATGAGGGAGTGAGGGAGTGAGGGAATGCGGGAATGCGGGGATGCGGGACGGCGTCGGTTGGGGTCAGAGCCCAAGGGCTCTGACCCCGTTCCGTGTCATCCCGAGCGAGCGCAGCGAGTCGAGGGATCTGCACTTTCAGTTACGGAAACGCGAAACGACCTCGGGAAGCAGGAGCTCCCGAGGCCGTTTGCCAACCGTTAACTGAAAACCGTCAACCGAAAACCATCACCCGCCTCACCCCCCTCCAAACCCGCCACCCTGCTGCGGCTGTTCCTGCGGCTGCGACTGACGGATGCGCGGCGTCTGGCCGTAGTTCCACTGGTAGGTCAGATACGCGGCGCGGTTCCCCATGGTGCGCTCCGTGATCTGCGTCTGCCCGTTCGTGCCCGCCTGGACGCGGAACTTGCCCGTGTTGAACGGATCGGAGAGGCGCAGGCTCAGCGAGCTGTTGTCCCCGTCCACCTTCTTTTTGAAGGTGATGTTGGTGAACTGCATCTTCGAGAACCGGCCTCCCTCGACCTTCATCGGTGCGCGGTACATGTGGAACGCCTGGATCGAGAAGGTCGGCGTGACCTCGGCCGTGCCGTTCACGCGCGCCGACCAGGTGACCGCGTCCGTGCCGGCGACCGACGTCGTCGAGCCACCCTCCGTGACGATCTTGAAGACGTTGCCACCGGCGAAGCCGCTGAACCGTTTGCCGAGGCGGAAGGAGCCGTTGATGTCGGTGCCCCACGAATTGGCCTTCGCCATGTTCTTGAAGCTGATCGTCGTCACGTCGCGGCCATCGACCACGTCGTCGGTGTTGATGATGAAGCGGATGACGTTGGTGGTGTGCCGGTAGAAGGGCGAGAGCTGGAGCGACCCGAACTTGCCGCTCTTGTTGTAGCCCAGCTCGTACGCGTCGGTGTACTCCGGATTCAGCGAAGGGTTGCCGAGGAAGACGTTCTGGACGTCGAAGAAGGTGGGGAACGGGTTGAGCTCCTGCGTGCCGGGGCGCCGGATGCGGCGCGAGTAGCTGACCTTCGCCTGGCTCGACGGCGTCAGATTGAAGCTCAGCACTCCGCTCGGGAAGAAGCTCGTGTAGTGGTACGGGTAGCTCTTATCCGCGAGATGGAAGTCGCGATTGGCGTACTCCCCACGAAGGCCGGCCTGCGCGTCGACCTTGCCGAGCGAACGGCTCACCACGGCGTACGCCGCGTGAACCTGCTCGTTGAAGGTGAAGGCGTTGCTCAGGCTACTGTTCACCCAGTTCTCGTCGCCAAGCGAGTCCTTCACGACGGAGAAGTCACGATCGAGCCAGCGCGCGGTCGACTTCAGGCCTGATTCCAGCTTGGTCCCGCCGAGCTGGCGGGTGTAGTCCGTCTGGCCGGTGACGCTCTTCGTGATGGCGTCCGTGTTGTCGCGCTCCCGCTGGATCTGCGTGCCCGTCGAGACGCCATCGGACGACGCCGATTCGCGCCAGAGGTTCGTCAGGTCCTCGTCGTGCGACCGGTTGAAGCGGACCTCGGCCGACAATTCGTTCTTGCGCGGCTCGATCGTGCGCTTGAACGCGCTCGTGTAGTCGACGTTCAGCCCCTTCGACTCGTTCTCGCGCGGACGGTAATAGCGTTCCAACAACGTGCCCGAGCCATTGAGCTCGGAGTAGTCGGCACGCGAGTCGTCGGTCGAGCGGCGATGATTGATCGAGATCCCGTTCGAGAGGACGTTGCGTGCGCTCAGCTTGTAGTCGACGTTGGTGCCGAAGTTCTGGCCCTTGAAGGTGTTGTTGCCGAGAATGCCCTGGTTCGTGGCCGACATCAGCACGTCACCCTGGCCGTAGCGCAGCAGGTCGTTGATGCCGGTGACGTCCCGGTCGTCGCTGAAGATGCCGAGGTTGGAGAAGGTGGTCAGCTTCCCCGCCTGATAGCCCAGGTTGCCGGACGTATTGTACTTGTCCTTGTTTGCCGCGCCGACGGTGACACCGGCGCTGACGCCGAGATCGACGTTCTGCTTCAGCTGGATGTTGATGATGCCGGCCATTCCTTCCGGGTCGTACTTGGCCGACGGATTGGGGATGACCTCGACGCGATCGAGCAGACCAGCGGGGAGGCTCTTGAGGTACGCGCCGAGCTGCGCGCCCGAGATGGGCGCGGGACGGCCATTGATCTGAATCGCGACGTTCTCGTTGCCCCGCAGGCTCACCTTGCCGTCGGCGTCGACGGTGACGGCCGGCGTCGCCTCGAGCACCTGGCTCGCGTTGGTCGCCGCTGGCGCGACGTCCTTGGCGCGATACGAGTTGCGGTCTGGCTCGATGGTGACGGCGTCCTCCTTCTCGACGACTTCGACCGCACCCAGCGTGGCGGCGACGCGAGAGAGCTGCACCGTGCCGAGATCGACGATCGGCTTGTCCGGCGCGAGAGCGACCTCCTGCGTCTTCGGGGCGAAGCCGAGGAAGGTGACGCGCACTGCGTAGGCGCCTGGCCGGAGCCCCTGCACACGGAAGACACCCGTCGGGCCGGCGATCGCGCCGGCCACGAGTGCACCACTGGCCTTCGCCCTCACCGAGACCGAAGCACGCGCCACCGGTGCGCTGCTCTTCTCATCGACGATGGTTCCCTTGATCTCTCCGTTGCCGGCGGGCGGCGGAGTTCCGGGCGCACCACGAGCAGGGGCCTGGGCGGGGAGTGTGCCGGCGGCCAGAAGCAGGCCGAGCGCGGCGGCGAGGGTGGACTTCATGGGAGAGCTCTCGGGCAAACGGTGAATACAGACGTTTGGAGGGTGTAGGGATCCCTCCAGCGTCGGCACTACGACGTGGCTTCCGAGAGGTTTCAGACAGCGCGCGCATCCAAATGGTTGCGACGCCATCAATTGCAGCCGTACGCACGCCGAATC
>DASVNI010000155.1:0-6259 GCA_036383935.1 Gemmatimonadaceae bacterium
GAGCCGATCGCGCCAAGACGGGAGGTGGAGCCTAAATTCGCTCGACGACTCGGATTGGTGAGGCATGTCACACATTCGCACGCTCGCGCTCTCTGTGTTGATCGCCGCCCCCCTCGGCGCCCAGTCCGCTCCCACCCGTCCCCTCGATCCGAACAACGTCGACCGCCGATACGGCGCCTGTGAAGACTTCTACATGTTCGCCAACAACGGCTGGATCGAGCGAAACCCGATCCCGTCCGCGTTTGCGAGCTGGGGCACGTTCAACGAGCTGAGCGAGCGGAACACGCTCGTGCTCAAGCGAATCGCCGAGCGCGCCGCCGCGCAGGCCGCCACCTCGCCCGATTCGAGCACGCGCAAGCTCGGAACGTTCTACGCGAGCTGCATGGATTCCGCGACGGTGGAGCGCGCGGGGATCGAGCCCATCGCAGACGAGCTCGCGCGCATCGAGACGATCAGCGATCGCACCGCGCTGCAGGACGAGATCGCGCGCTTGCACACGCTCGGCTACGGCGGCGCGTTCTCCTTCGGCGCCGTCGCCGACGCGAAGAATGCGGCGAACGTGATGGCAAATGCCTCGCAGGGGGGACTCACCCTGCCCGACCGCGAGTACTATCTGCGCGCCGACACGGAGGGAACGGCCACGCGCGATCGGCTCGTCGCCAGCGTCACGGCGATGCTCTCGCTCGCCGGTGATCCGGCGCCGGTCGCGGAGGCGAGAGCGCAGCACATCCTCGCGCTCGAGACGTCGCTGGCGCGGTCGCAGATCTCACGTGTCGCGATGCGCGATCCGAACTCGCGCTACCATCCCATGACCGTCGAGCAGGCGAACGCGTTGACGCCCGGCTTCGACTGGCGACGCTATCTCGCCGAAGTCGGCCTGGCGAACGTGAACGCGGTCAACCTCGGCACGCCGGAGTTCTTCGCCACGCTGGGCAAGGAGCTCGCGACGCGCCCGCTCGACGACTGGAAGGCGTACCTGCGCTGGACGGTGGTGAATCGGAGCGCGTCGCAGCTCGGCGCGCCCTTCTCCGACGAGTCGTTCCGATTGGCCTCGATGCTGACGGGCGCGCGGGAGCAGCAGCCGCGCTGGAAGCGCTGCCTCGTCGCGACCGACCAGCTGCTCGGCGATGCGCTCGGCCGCGAGTACGTGAAGACCGAGTTCTCCCCGGAAGCGAGAGCGAAGATGGGGGAGATCGTCGCGAACCTGCGCAGTGTCCTGCGCGATCGGATCCGCAACGCGGACTGGATGAGCGAGGCGACACGGGCCGAAGCGCTCCGCAAGCTCGACGCGTTCGGACAGAAGATCGGCTACCCCGATTCGTGGAACGACTATGCGGGGCTCGACATCGCGCCGGTGCCGTACGCCGAGAATGTGCGACGCACGCGCGCGTGGCTGTTCCAGCACGATGTGATGCGGATCGGCCGGTCGGTGGATCGCGACCAGTGGCTGATGACGACGCCGACGGTGAACGCGTACTACAGCGCGCAGCTCAACGAGATCGTCTTCCCCGCCGGCCGACTGCAGCCGCCATTCTTCTCCGCGGCGTACGACGAGGCCGCCAACTACGGCGGCATCGGCGCGACGGTCGGACACGAGATGTCGCACGGCTTCGACGATGCCGGACGCCAGTACGACGCGGCGGGGAACGTGCGCGACTGGTGGGCGCCGGAGGATGCGCGTCGCTATCGCGCGCGGGCGAGCGTCGTCGAACATCAGTACAGCTCGTACGTCGCGATCGACACGATGCACCTGAATGGCCGCCTCACGCTCGGTGAGAACATCGCCGACGTCGTCGGCGTCTCACTCGCCTACGAGGCGCTGGAGCGCGCCCTCGAGGGGAAGAGTCGCGAGCCGATCGACGGCTTCACACCCGAACAACGGTTCTTCCTCGCCTATGCGCAGGCACGACTATCGGTGCTCCGTCCCGAGTCCGCGCGCCTGCTGCTGGCGACCGACCCGCATTCACCAGGACGCTTCCGCGTGAACGGCCCGCTGTCGAACATGCCAGAGTTTGCCAGGGCGTTCGGCTGCAAGGAGGGCGATCCGATGGTGCGGGGTGAGGGAACCCGCGCGCAGATCTGGTGACGAGTGTGCTTGCGTCGCCGTTCTGGCAACGCAATCTCTAGTGCGAACACGCAATCGCGGATGAGATTCGCGGGCGGCCCATCGGCGGCCGCTCACTCCTCCGCGATCAGTCGTGCATGGCCCGGAGCCGATCCGTGATGCGCAGACCTTTGCTGTCCGCCGCTCTCGTCATCGCCGCCATCCCACTCGCGGCGTGCGACGATTCACGCCCTGAGCCGCGGCCCCTGCCGCCCACTGCACCAACATCGAGCGTCGCCGCGGCGCTTCCCGTCAGCACGCTCCCGCAGATCGTCCGCCAGCTCGCTGCGAGTCGCGGGATCGTGCCGCTCGCCGCGCCACCGCGGGTCCGGCCCGCGCTCGTGAAGCTCGGGCAGGCGCTCGCATTCGACAAGATTCTCAGTGGCAATCGCGACATCTCTTGCATGACCTGCCATCTCCCCGCGTTCGCGACGGGGGATGGCCGGAGCCTTTCCGTCGGTCAGGGCGCGACGGGATTGGGACCGGCCCGCGTGCATCCGGCCGGCGTCTTCATCCCGCGCAATGCGCCGTCGCTGTTCAATCTGTCGGCGATGCGTCACCTCTTCTGGGACGGTCGCGTCGCCGTGGACGCCGCGGGCAAGTTCATCACACCGGCGGGGCCGCAGCTCACGCCTGAGATGACGCGCGTGTTCGAGTTCGGGCCCGTCTCCGCGCTGGGGCTGTTCCCCGTCACCAATCGCGACGAGATGCGCGCCAGGGGTGGGACAGGGAACGAGCTCGCGCCCATCGACGATGCCGACTTCCAGGGGATCTGGTCCGCCCTGATGAAGCGGCTCCTCGCGATCGGCGAGTATCGCGGGCTCTTCGCGGCCGCCTATCCTGGCACGCGGGTCGAGGACATGACATTCGCCCACGCCTCCAATGCGATCGGGGGATTCCTCGTCGATCAGTTCTCGACGCGCAACTCGCCGTGGGATCGCTTTCTCGCCGGCAACGACGCCGCGCTCACGATGCCGCAGCTCGACGGAGCGCAGACCTTTCTCACGCTCAAGTGCTCCCTCTGTCACAACGGCGCGACGTTCAGCGACGACCAGTTCCACAACGTAGCCGTGGCGCAGGTTGGCCCTGGTGAGGGCAACGGCATCGGCCTGCACGACGACTTCGGTCGCATGAACGTGACCGGGCTGACCGACGATCGATATCGCTTCCGCACATCGCCGCTGCGCAACGTGGAGCTCACCGGTCCCTATGGCCACGACGGATCGATCGCCTCGCTGCGGGAGTTCGTCGAGCACTACAGCGAGTCCGACCTCAAGCTGCTCGCGTTCGATCCCACTCGGCTCGAGCCCCTGCTGCGTCTCACGCTGGTCAGCAATGCGCCCGACATCCTGCAGCAGCGCGACACGATCATCGCCGGTGTCGTCCTCACCGACGCGCTCGTGGACAAGTTGATGGCGTACATGAGCGCACTCACCGACGACGCGGCGCGCGATCTCTCCCGCTCGGTGCCGGTGCGCGTGCCGAGCGGGCTGCCGGTGGATAGGCCTTGAAGGTGAGTTGGTGAGTTGGTGAGTTGGTGAGTTGGTGAGTTGGTGAGTTGGTGAGTTGGTGAGTTGGTGAGTTGGTGAGTTGGTGAGTTGGTGAGTTGGATAGTGAGATGGTGAGTCGGTTGATGAGCTAGTGAGCAACGGCCTCGGGAGGCAGGAGCTTCCCGAGGCCGTTTCCAATGAACCCACCATCCATCCAACTAGCCCACTATCCAACTCACCAACTCACTCAGTTGAGCGGCCTGATCCAGATATTCTGAAAGCTGATCGGCGGGCTCGGATCGCCGTGCGCCTGGAGCATGATCGGCGCCGGGCCGTGCGCGGTGTACTTCGGCAGTCCGATGTACGGCGTGTGACCGCGAAGCTGGAAGTGGTTCTGCACCAGCACACCGTTGTGCAGCGCGGTGACGTAGGCCGGCGTCTTGAGCGAGCCGTCCGCGTTGAACGTCGGTGCCGTCCAGATCACGTCGTACGCCTGCCACTGCCCGGGGGGACGCATCGCGTTCACGAGCGGCGGGTTCTGCTTGTAGATGCTCCCCGCCTGGCCGTTGACGTACGTCTTGTTGTTGTACGAGTCGAGCACCTGCAGCTCGTAGCCCATGTCGCCCGGGCCGGTGGAGGCGAGGAAGACGCCACTGTTGCCGCGCGCCTGACCGGAGCCGGTGATCCCTTCCGGGATGCGCCACTCGATGTGGAGCTGATAGTTGGTGAAGGAGCGCTTGGTCTTGATCCCGCCGACCTTCTTGTCCACCGTCGCCACGCCGTCGGTCACTGGCCAGGTCGCGGGGCTCCCATCCTTCGCCAGCACCCACTCGTCGAGACCGCCCTTGCCCAGAAGGACGATCGCGTCCGACGGCGGTGAGCCATTCTGGCCCGGCGTGACGATCGGCGGCACCGGCGTGTAGTACTCCGTGTCTTCCGGCTTCCACTGCCGCCCCGGCTGCGCGGCGGCGGTCGCCGGCGTCGGTGCGCTCTGCGGCGCGGGCGCCGAGGAGCAGCCGGCCAGGACGAGGGCACACAGTCCGTGCAGAGAGAGCGTGGTGAGACGGGTTCGCATCGAGTCGGATCCTGAGTGAGGTGATGCTGCGCGTGCTGCGGATGACGTCCCGCCGCGCCGTTCGGGGCGCTGGCGGCAGCGCAGATTGTCTCGCCGTCTCCCGGCATGTCAAGCGCGCCATCGCCGGAGTGCGGTGAGCTGCCGTACGCTCGGCCTCGGCCGACGACGCGGCGGCGCAACCGTCCCGTTGTCTGTCACTCCCGGCGGCGCGGGACCGTAGTGGATTCCGTCTCCGCAAATGAGGACCGACGGTGCGCTACGTGATGCGACAGAAGCTGCTGTCCTGGGGCGACGACTACGTCATCCGCGACGACGAGGGCCGCGAGCTCTATCTCGTCGATGGGAAGGCGATCAGCTGGGGCGGACAGCTCTCGTTCAAGGACCCGGACGGACGGGAGCTCGCGCTCATCAAACAGAAGGTGTTCAAGCTCTCGCCCACCTACGAGATCCATCGGAGTGGCGCGCTCGCGGCCGTGGTGAAGCAGGAGCTCTTCGCCCTCCTGCATCACCGGTTCACGGTGGATGTGCCCGGCCCCGACGATCTCGAGGCGAAAGGCGACTTCCTCGATCACGAGTACGTCTTCACGCGCGGCGGACGCGAGGTCGCGACGGTGTCGAAGCGCTGGTTCTCGCTGGCCGACACGTACGGCGTGGAGGTGGCCGAGGGGGAGGACGACGTGCTCATCCTTGCGAGCGCCGTCGTGGTGGACCAGGCCTGCCACCGAGGCGACGGCAAGCGCCACTGACCCAGCCGTGGGGGTGGGTGGCAGGGCGGTTCTAGCGGTTCCGAGGGGGGGCGGCTACAATCGCGGCATACACCTCAGGAGCGCCCCATGGCCGTCGTTCGCGATCTACTGGCCCGCAAGGGCACCGACGTCGTCTCCATCCAGCCCACCGCCAGCGTGCTCGAAGCCGCGCGGCTCATGAACGATCGCGGCGTTGGCGGCGTCGTCGTGGTGGATGAGGCGAACTCGCTGCTCGGCATCTTCACTGAGCGTGACATTCTGCGACGCGTCGTGGCCGTCGGACTCCCGCCCGAGACGACACGCATCGCCGACGTCTTCACGCGCGACATCGTCACCTGCACGCCGGACATGAACGTCGACGAGATCGGCTCGATCATGACGACGCGCCGCGTGCGCCACCTTCCGGTCGTCGACGTGCGGGGTTTGCACGGCGTCGTGACAATTGGCGATCTCCTCGCTCATCGGCTTTCGGATCAGGAGACGACGATCCAGCATCTGAATTCCTACGTGTTCGACATGCGGTGACTGCCACTCCCAGTAGTGAGTACCAAGTACCTGGTACTCGGACTGGCATACCGGCTCCCGGAAGTCTCGTAAGTCACTCTACCTGAAGGACACACGGCCGTACTTCGTACCAAGTACTGGTACTGGGTACGGCCGTTCGTATTTGGGGTCAGAGCCCGGGGTCAGACACCTGCGGTATCTGACCCCAGGATCTGACTCCTGCATCTGGCCCGCATTCCGGGAGGCAGTATGCCAGTCTCGGTACTTGGTACCGAGTACTCACTACTGGGAGTGGCAGTTGCACCCCGTACGCCCGCGATTCGGCGCGAATTAGCTTGCA
>DASVNI010000156.1:0-7784 GCA_036383935.1 Gemmatimonadaceae bacterium
CATCGTCGCGCGACGTGCACGCCAATGACCGCAAAAAACATCTGCTTACTTTGGCGGCCCAGTGGAGGCGAGGGGAATCGAACCCCTGACCTCTTGAATGCCATTCAAGCGCTCTCCCAACTGAGCTACGCCCCCGGGCCCTTTGGAAACACAAAAATACGTTCCCGTCAGGAACCGCGAAGAATAGCCGAGGGTATATCGAGTGTCAAGAAATCGGGGCTAGCGAAACGTCCTTCGGCCGGTATTTTGCACGCGGCGGAATGACCATGTGGGCAACGATGGGTCGCCGCCACACCGAACCACTCGTGCACTACGTGCGCTCGCGCTGCGCGATGTCGGCTTGGTAGCACTGCGGCGCCACTGTTCGACTCGGCATCCGCTGCTCCGTCGCCACGTCTCGGCCGTCGCTGCTCATAGATGCTTACTTTCACGCGCAGTACCTGTTCGAGGCCATCATGACCGAAGTTAAGAAGCCACGACGCCGCCGCGCGGCTCCCGCGGGGATTGCCCCCAACGAGCCCGAGCGCGACATCCTGGACCAGTACCTCTACGAGGTCTCCACGTATCCGCTGCTCAAGGGTACGGAGGAGATCGAGCTCGCGAAGAAGATTCGCGCGGGCGACCAGGATTCGTTGCAGGAGCTCGTGAAGCGCAACCTGCGCTTCGTGATCTCCGTGGCCAAGAAATACCAGAACCGCGGACTGCCGCTCATCGACCTCATCGGTGAGGGGAACGTTGGCCTGCTCACCGCGGCGCGAAAGTTCGATCCCGACCAGGGCGTGAAGTTCATCTCGTACGCCGTGTGGTGGATCCGCCAGGCGATCCTCTCGGCGCTCGCGCGCCAGGGACGCACGGTTCGCGTGCCGCTCAATCGCACCGCCGACCTCTCGCGGATCATCAAGGCAAGCGAGATCCTGCGTCAGAAGCTCAATCGTGAGCCCAGCCCCGAGGAGCTCTCACAGCTCACGGGTCTGTCCGTCGATGTCGTGCAGTCGCTCGCGGCGCTCAACACGAGCGACGTCCGACTGGACGCGCCGATGGATCCCGAGGGTGACCGCTCGCTCATCGAGCGTTTCGTCGCCGATGAGATGCCCGACACGGAGGAGGAGGCGATGAACCGCTTCCTCACCGACGAGATCGAGCAGGCGCTCTCGACGCTGCCGCCGCGCGATGCGAAGGTCCTGCGCCTGTACTTCGGGCTCGAGGGAGGTCGCGAGCACACGCTCGAGGAGATCGGCTCGATGCTCGGCGTCACGCGCGAGCGCGTTCGTCAGCTTCGCGATCGTGCGCTGAAGCGCCTGCGCGAGGGCGATGTGGGACGCGCACTCGGCAGCTTTGCCGCGTGATCCACGCGCCGGCAATCGGCTGCCGGCGTAGACGCGGTAAGAAAGGGGCGGCCAGCGGTCGCCCCTTTTTCACGCCCGGGAGTCGACGGACGGGCTCGGCGTGACGGGTCTGGCACCCAGCCTGCTTTCGCCTCACTTTTCTGCTGTCAGGGTCAGGAGTCGGCCCGCGGTCGGCCGACAACCGCTCACCGATCACAGCTGTTCATGATCCAGCTCAAGAACGTTCACAAGGCGTTCGGACCCAAGCGCGTCCTCGATGGCTTCACCCTCGACGTTCCCGAGGGGGAGACGATGGTCATCATCGGCTACTCGGGCACCGGAAAGTCGGTGGCGATCAAGCACATCGTCGGGCTACTCGAACCCGATGAGGGCGAGGTATGGGTGGACGGGCTCAACGTCCCCGAGCTCTCACGGCGTGAGCTCTACGCGCTGCGCGCTCGCATCGGTTACGTCTTCCAGTTCGCCGCGCTGTTCGACTCCTACACCATCGGTGAGAACGTGTCGATGGGGCTGCGCAAGCAGGGTGAGCTCAGTGAGAGCGAGATCGCGCAACGCGTCGAGGAAGCGCTCGACCTGGTCGATCTGCCCGGCGTGCAGGAGCGATTTCCCGCCGAGCTCTCTGGCGGTATGCGGAAGCGTGTCGGCATCGCACGCGCCATCGCACTCCGTCCGAAGTACATCCTGTATGACGAGCCGACGACGGGGCTCGATCCGGTGACGAGCGCCGTCATCGATCAGCTCATGGTGCGCATGCGGGAGAAGCTCCATGTCACCGGCATCGTGATCACGCACGACATGCGGAGCGCCTTCACGGTCGGAACTCGCATCGCGATGCTCTATCAGGGGCGTGTGCGATGGGAGGGCTCGATCGAGGACATCAAGACCACTGATGATCCCGTCGTGCGCGAGTTCGTGGAGGGACGCCCCACGCAGGACGACGGTGGCGTGCCTGGCGGCGTGGTTGCTCGCACCTGACGAGACCACCCATGACTCGTGCCCGTGCTCAACGCGAGACCTCGGCGGGTGGCGTCGTCTACCGACTCCACGCAGGGCACGCCGTCTTTCTGCTGATCCGGGACAGTTACCAGAACTGGGGTTTCCCCAAGGGTCACCTCGAGTCGGGCGAGCGCGCCGAGGACGCAGCGGTGCGCGAGGTACGCGAGGAGACGGGGATCGACGATCTCGCGCTGCGCGGTCAGATCGAAACGATCGACTGGTATTTCCGCTTCCGCGGGCAGCTCATCCACAAGATCTGCCATTTCTATCTGATGGAGACGACCCAGGCGTCGACGAACCCGCAGCAGGCCGAGGGCATCACGGCGTGCCGGTGGGTATCGTACGACGATGCACGTTCTGCGATCTCGTATGCGAACGCCCGGAAGGTCCTCGCGCGGGCGCACGAGATGATCATCGGACCGCTCTCCGGCGACGCGGACGTGGACGAGGCACAGCCGGCGCCCCGCGAGCGTGAGCTACAGCTCGGACTGCCGCTCGAACGTCCGGGACGCGGAGAGGTAACGTGACCGGGTCGCGCAACGGTGCGCGCGTCGCACCGCCGCGCGGCAACGCGCCTCCTCCCGCGGTCGTGCTGTTCGCCACCCGCGAGCGTGCGCGGGCAGTGGCCCGTGCTGCCTTTCCACGTCGGCGCGCCCGACTCCTCCTGGCGAAATCGCCCCAGGAGCTCGAGCACACCTTCCGCACTTCGCTCGTCGACGCGGCAATCGTTGACCTGGCGGGCGCCGGGGAGGAGACGTGGCGTGCCGCGCGGCTCGCGCGCGAGTTCCCCAGCGTTCCCTTCTTCGGGCTCACCACCCTCAGGGCGTCGGAGTCGCCTGCGCTGGCGCAGGTGGCGGCGCTCGATTTCGCCGACGTCCTCGTCGAAGCAGTCGACGACACGGTGTTGCGCCACCTCGTGCTCAGACAGGCGTTCTCGACGCGATTCGCGACGGCGCTGTACGATCCCCCCGAACCGCTCGAGCTCTCGACGCCGCTGCAGCAGGCGACGTGGCGGTGCATCGTCGGCTGGGCAGGGCGACCCGTGCGCACCCAGGCGCTCGCGGACTCATTGAAGGTCACGCGCGAGCATCTGAGCCGCACCTTCGCTGCGGAAGGCGCGCCTAACCTCAAACGCGTGATCGATCTGGTGCGACTGATTGCGGCGGCCGAGCTGGCGAAGAATCCCGGCTACGACGTGCGGGACGTCGCCGAGGTGCTCGACTTCGCCAGCTCCTCCCATCTGTCGAGCACGGCGCAACGAATCGTCGGAACCAAGCCGACCTCGCTGGCGCGGCTCCGTGCGGTGGACCTGGTCGACCGCTTCACGCGGGGACACGGACGGAGTCGCGGGTAGCTCCGCCGGAGGCGGCTGAGGCTGCCGCGGTCGGTTGCTCGCGCTCGGCGATCTGCCGGTCGAGGTACACGAGGTAGCCCGTCAGCAGGCGTGCGACCTGAGCCGATCGTGCGGCGATGTCGGACAGGGCGCCGGCAGGCATCAGCTCGGCCTGGCGCGCGACGGCGAGCTCACTCTCGAGGCGGAAGAGCGCGCGCTTGGCGGCGAGGTAGGACTCCTTCTGCTCGCTGGCGGCGGGGCGCGCGAAGCCGTCGGCGATGTGCGAGCCGATGGAGAGGGCCGTCAGCATGACGTTGTCGGACACGGCTTTTGTCTCGCGGCGCACGTTGGAGCGGAGGGCGCGGATGACGTCGCCGGCCAGGCTGACCGCCTCTTGCCAGACTCTGAGCTCGCGCAGGCCGGAAGACATGGAAACGAGTTTAGGCCCGTCAGTTGCTGGCGCGTGACCTATTCTCGGCAGGGCGGTCCGAAGGCATGCCGGAGGGGCGAGAGTTGCTTCCCGACCGGCCTTGTGATAATTTTCACAAGCTGGACCACCCCCGCATCTGTCGCTCTTTCCGACCTCTTCGTATGGCTACCGAAACCACGCTCCGACCCGGCGAGATCAAGGACATCCTCCTCAGGGAGATCGAGGCCGCTGACCTCCATGAGCTCGACGTCGAGGAGGTCGGTTCCGTCCTCGAAGTGAAGGATGGAATCGCCCGCATCTACGGCCTCCAGAAGGCGATGGCCGGCGAGATGCTCGAGGTGCTGTCGAGCGAGACGGGGAACTCCGTCACGGCGCTCGCCCTCAACCTCGAAGAGGACAACATCGGCGCCGTCATCCTCGGCGACTACCTCCAGCTCAAGGAGGGAGACGAGGTCCGGCGCACCGGACGCGTGCTCGAGGTGCCGGTCGGTCACGCACTCGTCGGCCGCGTGGTCGATGCGCTCGGTCGTCCGATCGACGGCCAGGGCGACATCGTGACCAACTTCACCCGCAAGGTGGAGAGCGAGGCCCCTGGCATCATCGTCCGCCAGCCCGTGAAGGAGCCGCTCCAGACGGGCATCAAGGCCATCGACTCGATGATCCCGATCGGCCGCGGCCAGCGCGAGCTCATCATCGGCGACCGCGGAACCGGCAAGACCGCCATCGCGATCGACACGATCATCAACCAGAAGGGCACGGGCGTCATCTGCGTCTACGTCGCCATCGGCCAGAAGGCGTCCACGGTCGCCTCCGTCGTCGAGAAGCTGAAGAGCGCGGGCGCCATGGAGTACACCATCGTCGTCGTGGCTTCGGCCTCGGATCCGGCGCCGATGCAGTACATCGCGCCCTATTCGGGCGCCGCGATGGCCGAGTACTTCATGTACAACGAAGGCATGGCGACGCTGTGCGTGTACGACGACCTGTCCAAGCAGGCCGCCGCCTATCGCCAGCTGTCGCTCGTTCTCCGTCGTCCGCCCGGTCGCGAAGCGTTCCCCGGCGACGTCTTCTATCTCCACTCGCGCCTCCTGGAGCGCGCCGCGAAGCTGTCGGCCGATCCGAAGGTCGTCGACGGCGTGAACATCCTGAAGCCGGGTGGGTCGCTCACCGCACTTCCGATCATCGAGACGCAGGCCGGTGACGTGTCGGCGTACATCCCGACGAACGTCATCTCGATCACGGACGGCCAGATCTTCCTCGAGGCGGACCTCTTCTACGCCGGTGTGCGCCCTGCCGTGAACGTCGGCATCTCGGTGTCCCGCGTGGGTGGCTCGGCGCAGGTGAAGGCAATGCGCTCGGTGGCCGGACGTCTCCGCCTCGACCTCGCGCAGTATCGTGAGCTCGAAGCGTTCGCCTCCTTCGCGTCGGATCTGGATGCCGCCACGAAGCGTCAGCTCGAGCGCGGCGCGCGCACGGTGGAGGTGCTCAAGCAGGGTCAGTACGAGCCGATGCCGGTCGAGCAGCAGGTCATGACGATCTACGCGGTGACCAACGGCTTCATCGACGATGTGGACGTGAGCCAGATCCGTGCATGGGAAAAGGGCATGCACGAGTTCGTGGCGGCGCAGTTTCCGCAGGTCGGCGAGCGTCTGCGCGCCGAGAAGGTGCTCTCGAAGGAGATCGAGGCGGACCTGAAGCGCGCGCTCGAGGAGTACAAGAAGATCGCGTCGACCGGCTCGGCGAAGTTCACGGCAGCGAGTCTGTAACCAATGGCGAAAGGACGCGAGCTCAAGGGCCGCATCAAATCCGTCGAGAACACGCGCAAGATCACGCGCACGCTCGAGATGGTTGCGACGTCGAAGATGAAGCGGGCCCAGGACCGCGTCGTCGCCGCGCGCCCGTACGCCAATGCGCTTGCCGACGTGATCTCGAGTCTCTACTCGAACGAGCTCGCCGAGCGCTTCCCGCTGCTCCGCCAGCCGGCGCAGCAAACGAAGGTCGCGGTCATCCTGCTCACCAGCAACCGCGGTCTCGCCGGTGCGTTCAACGCCAACCTGATCAAGGAGGCGCGGGCGCGCATCGCCGAATTCGAAGCGCGCGGCGTCGAGGTGGAGCTGCACATCATCGGCAAGAAGGGGCTCGGCTACTTCAAGTACATCGGCCGCGCCATCGCGACCCAGCGCCTCGACATCAGCGATCGTCCGGCCGCAGCCGATGCGGCATCGATCGTCGACGGCATCATGGCCGACTACATCGCCGGTAAGCTCGACGGCGTGTACGTGGTCTACAGCAAGTTCGTGTCGGCCATGAGCACGCCGCCGAGCACGGACCAGGTGCTGCCCGTCGTGCCGCCGAAGAAGAAGGAAGGCGGCGCGGCGCAGAAGGACTATCTGCTGTACCCGAACGCGGAAGAGATTCTCACGAACCTTCTTCCGTCGTACGTGCGCAATGCCGTGTATCGCGCGCTCGTGGAGACCACGGCGGGCTTCTACACGACGCAGCGTACGGCAATGAAGAACGCAACGGACAACGCGGGCGACATGCTCAACGTGTTGCGCCGTACCTATAACCGCGCCCGTCAGGCGCAGATCACGCAGGAAATCGCCGAGATCGTCGGCGGTGCTGCGGCACTTCAGGGATAACCATGGCCACCGCAATCGCAGAGAAGCAGATCGGCAAGGTCGTGCAGGTCATCGGCCCGGTTCTCGACGTCGAGTTCGAAAGCGGCCACCTGCCCGAGCTCTACAACGCGCTCGAGATCCACACGACGACCGATTCCGGTCAGAAGATCGACGTCACCGTCGAGGTGCAGCAGCACATCGGCCGCAACCAGGTTCGCGCGGTCGCGATGAGCACCACCGACGCGGTCGTGCGCGGCATGGAAGTCATCGACACCGGCGGCCCGATCTCAGTGCCAGTCGGTGCTCCGGCCCTCGGCCGCATCCTGAACGTGCTCGGTCAGCCGGTCGACAACGGCGATCCGATTCCCGCAAGCGCCACGCGCTGGCCGATCCACCGCAAGCGCCCCGAGTTCGTGAACCTCGAGCCGAAGACGGAAGTCTTCGAGACGGGCATCAAGGTCGTCGACCTCATCGCCCCGTTCGTGAAGGGCGGCAAGATCGGTCTCTTCGGTGGCGCCGGCGTAGGCAAGACCGTCGTCATCATGGAGCTCATCAACAACGTCGCGAAGGGCCACGGCGGTAAGTCCGTGTTCTGCGGCGTGGGTGAGCGCACGCGCGAAGGCAACGACCTCTATCTCGAAATGAAGGAATCGGGCGTCATCGATTCCTGCGCGCTGATTTACGGCCAGATGAACGAGCCGCCGGGCGCGCGCCTCCGCGTCGGCCTGTCCGGCCTCACCGTCGCCGAGTATTTCCGCGACGAGGAGAAGGCGGACGTGCTGGTGTTCATCGACAACATCTTCCGCTTCACGCAGGCGGGCTCGGAAGTGTCGGCGCTGCTCGGCCGCATGCCGAGCGCCGTGGGATACCAGCCAACGCTGGCCACGGAGATGGGCGACCTGCAGGAGCGCATCACCTCGACGCGCAACGGGTCGATCACCTCGGTGCAGGCGATCTACGTCCCGGCCGACGACCTCACCGACCCGGCGCCCGCCACGGCGTTCGCCCACCTGGACGCCACCACCGTCCTCTCGCGCGGCATCTCCGAGCTGGGGATCTAC
>DASVNI010000157.1:0-28376 GCA_036383935.1 Gemmatimonadaceae bacterium
GCGATCGCGATCGTGCTCGTCACGGTGACCACGCTCAAGCCGATCGGCTGGGTCGTGGTGGGGATCGTGCTGGGCCTCTCCGGCCTGCTGCTCAAGCGGATCCTCGAGGAGTCCATCGCCGCCGAGGAGATGAACAAGATCCTCGCGATGGAGCAGATCGTTTCCTCGGATATCCAGATCAGCGACGCGTTCGCCCGGATCCAGGACCTGGCACACCGCCTCATCGACTGGCAGACGTTCCGCATCGGTCGCCTCGATGACGGAGAGCTCGTTCACGTCTGGCAGGGCGACATCGGGTATCTCGATCCACCGCGCAAGCCCGACGGTCAGCTGGCAACGCTGCGCAAGGAGGCGCTGCAGCTCGGCGACGTCATCCTCGTCTCGGACACGGTGCGCGACCCACGCGTGCTCGCGGGCCACTCGCTCGCTCGCAGCGTCGTCATGATCCCGCTGCGGTTCGGCGAGCGCAACGTGGGCATCCTCGAGCTCGAGCATCACAAGCCGGACGCGTACACGCCGAAGGAAGTGGCGCTGATCCGCCGCTTCGCGACGCAGCTCGCCACCACGCTGCACATCTCCGACCTGCGCCGCCCGCTGCTGGAAGCGATGAATCGCGTCAGCCAGCAGCTCGACACGTTGACCGACTCGGCGCGTGCGCTGCGCGGCGGCGGCGAGTCGGTGGCGCGCACGATCAACGACATCGCGCGCGGCATCGCCGAGGAGGGCGAGCAGGTCGGCCGGTCGCTCGAGGTGACGAAGTCGCTGCACGAGGCGACGCAGGGTGTGGTGCACGACGGCAGCTCCGCCGCCGACGCGAGTCAGCGCGCGACGGAGATCGCGACGGAGCACCGCCGCACCATCGCCACGGCGATCGAGCGTCTGGTCGGCGCCAAGGTGTTCGTCGGAGAGAGCGGCGCGCAGATCCAGGAGCTGGCGACGAGCGTTCGCCGGATCACCGAGTTCATCGCCGTGATCCGCGAGCTCGCCGACCAGACCAACCTCCTCGCGCTGAACGCGGCGATCGAGGCGGCCCGCGCGGGTGAGCAGGGGCAGGGCTTCGCCGTCGTCGCCGAAGAGGTCCGGAAGCTCGCGGAGCAGAGCGCCGTCGCGTCGGACGAGGCGGGCGACATCGTGCTGACGTTCGAGGAGCAGATGCGACGCGTGGCGCTGCAGATGTCGCGCGGCGAGGCCGTCGTGCAGGACGTCGAGACGCTCTCCGAGCAGGCGCGCGGCGCGCTGGATATGATCGTCGAGGCGACGGCGAGTGCGGCGACCGGTGCGCAGCGCATCGCGATGACGTCGCGCGAGCAGGAGCTGGAGTTCTCGAAGCTGAGCGATCGCGTGCGGCGCATCGCACAGATCTCGTGGCGGAACCGCGACGGCGCGGAGCAGGTGACGGCCACTGCGCGCGATCAGGCCACGGCCCTGCGGGAGCTCGAGGGAGCGACCCAGGAGCTGCGCTCGGTCGCGATCTACCTCGAAGACCTGACGCGTCGCATCACGAACGTGCGCTGACCCGTGGTCATCTCACTGGTCGGGATGCGCTTTCACGTGCGCATCGGCATCCTGTCGCACGAGCGCGTGCATCCGCAGCCGCTCGAGATCGACGTCGCCGTCACGCGACCGGACGACGCCGCGCTGCTCGACTACCGCGCGCTGTACGAGATGACGGCGAACGTCGTCGCGGCGGAGCCGCTGGACTACCTCGAGGAGGTCGCGACGACAATCGCCGACCGCGCGGTCGTGCTGCCCGACGTCCGGCACGCGCGCGTGGCCGTGCGCAAGCCGCACGTGATGCTCGATGGGCCGTTGTCCTACGCCGAGATCGTCGTGGAACGGACGCGTGAGTGAGCGCGCGTACGTCGCGCTCGGATCCAACGTCGGGAACCGGGCCGCGCATCTCGACCGCGCCAGGGTGGCGATCTCCCTCCTTCCCGCGACGCGCCTGGAGGCGCTGTCGTCCGTGGAGGAGACCGCTCCGCTCGGCGCCATGGCGCAACCTCCGTATCTGAACCAGATGATCGCCGTCCGCACTCGCATGGAGCCGATGGCGCTTCTGCGCGCGCTGCACGGAATCGAATCCGCGCTCGGGCGGGTGCGCGCGGCACGCTGGGCGCCGCGCACGATCGACCTGGATCTCGTGCGCTACGGCGACCGTCACATCAGTGAGACGCATCTGACTCTGCCACATCCCGGCCTGCCCAAGCGCGACTTCTGGCAGCGCGAGCTGCAGGAGCTCCGCACCATCCTGGGCGACGACCGATGAGCACGCGCGCGACGCCGGACGTCGAGCTTCCCGAGTGGGCCCAGGTGACCGAGAAGCGACGCCAGCATATACAGCGCGTGACCGCGCTCCTCGACGAGTGGGCGGTCAAGCTCTCGCTCCCGCCTGAAGAGCGAATTGCGTGGCACGATGCGGGGCGCTACCACGACGCGCTGCGCGACGCGCCCGACTCGCTGTTGCGCGAGCTGGGCGGTGACTCGCCCGGGTACGCGATCGAGATGCTGCACGGCCCGGCGGCGGCCGAGCAGTTGCGGCGCGACGGCGAGCGGCGCACGGAGGTGCTCGACGCCGTGCGGTACCACACGGTGGGGTCGGCCCAGTGGGGCCGGCTCGGGCGTGCGCTCTACATGGCGGACTACCTCGAGCCGGGGCGGAAGTTCTCGCGCGCGGATCGAGCGTATCTCGCCGCGCAGGCGCCGTACGACTTCGAGGCGACGTTCCGCCAGGTCGTTCGGGCGCGACTCGAATGGTCGCTGCGCGAAGGGATGCGACTCTATCCGGAAGCGGTGGTGCTGTGGAACAGCGTGCGATGAAGCGGGCCTATGTGGCCGTCGGGTTCGTGTTGCTGCTCGCCGTGCTCGGCGCGAGCGGCGTCGTGCTGCACTCGCGCGGCGGGCCGACGCCGCTGCTGGCGTCGGTGACCAGTCACGACGAGGTGCGCGCGCCGAACGGTGCACGGATTCGCGTGCAGGTGCTCAACACCACGAAGACGCGCGGCCTCGCGCGACGCGCGACGCAGCTGCTGCGCGATCGCGGATTCGACGTGGTGGAGCTGGGAACGGTCGGGCCGACGATGGACACGACGCTCGTGCTCGACCTGTCCGGACATCCTGCCTGGGCGGAGGCGGTCGCGAAGGTGATGGCGCCGGCGCACACGCGTGCGCGGCGCGACAGCTCACGCTACCTGGACATCTCCGTGCTGGTCGGCAGCTCGTGGCGTCCGCCGGCCGATCCGCTCTACCCGTAGCTGCCCGCACGCCGCGGCGATGTCCATGCCGCGGCTCTTCCGCACGGCGACCTCCACCCCACGCTCGCGCATCAGCCGCGCGAATCGCGCGATCTCGGCCGACGGCGTCGGCACGAATCCCTGCGAGCCGCCGGGGTGCAGCGGGATGAGATTCACGAAGGCGCGGCACTCGCGAGCGAGGGTGGCGAGCTGGCGTGCGTGGTCCGGCTGATCGTTCACGCCACCGAGCATCACGTACTCGAACGTCACCCGCCGGTCGAACACCTTCGCCGCCTCGATCACCTCTCGCAGCGGATACTTCGTGTTGATCGGCATGAGCTGCCGACGCAGCTCGTCCGAGGGCGCGTGGATGGAGATCGCGAGACGGAACTGCTCCGGGCGCTCGCCGAGCGCCACGATCCCCGGCAGCACACCGACCGTCGAGACGGTGATGTGGCGCGCGCCGATGCCCAGCCCGTGTGGATCGTTCAGGACCGTCAGGGTCGGTGAGACCGCCTTCCAGTTCATGAGCGGCTCGCCCATGCCCATGAACACGATGTTCGTCACCTCGATCGGCTCGGGCAGCAGGCGCATCTCACGCACCTGACCGGAGATCTCGAACGGCTCCAGGTTGCGCGTGAAACCCATCGCCCCCGTGGCGCAGAAGGCGCAGCGTAGCGCGCAGCCGGCCTGCGACGAGATGCACAGCGTCATCCGGTTGCCATCCGGGATGGCGACCGTCTCGATCGCCTCGCCGTCGGCGAGGCGGAAGAGGAACTTCCGCGTGCCATCCGTGGATGCCTGCTGCGTGATGAGTTCCAGCCGCGGCAGCGAGAATCGCTCGGCCAGTGTGTGCCGCAACGCGACGGGGATCTCGGTGATCTCCTCGAAGCTGGCGACGGGGCGGACCCAGAGGCGACGGAGCACCTGTCCCACGCGATACCGAGGCTCTCCGAGCTCGGCCATCGCCGCGGCAAGGCGGGTCTCCGCGTCAGCGGGGGTGAGGTTGAGGAGGTTCACGCGATCGGACATCAACGAAAGTTAGTCGGGCGGAGAAGCCGTTGGAGCACGGCGAGCGCCACCCCGCCACCGAACGCCTCAGCGCGGTTGCCGAGGCCGCTGGTCTGGTGCCGAACACAATGTGGCACTTGAAGTTGACGGGGGACGTCGAGGAGGAGCGAGCCTACCCCCGACCCTGCGATGGCGCTAATTTGCGGCATACGGATGCGAACCCTGCGCACGCGTGAATGAGTAAGCTGACGCCGACGCCGCCTCGAACGATGGGGCGGCGTCTCTTGCCGCGTGCCACCCGCGAACCGCCGCGCGATGCGCGCGTCGTTCGTCTCGCGCGCCGCCCACGCCGTCGCGCCGCACCCACGCCAACCGCACTGAATGACTGACTCCGAACTCGCCACGACCTTTCGCACGCACCTCTGCGGCGCCCTCAGGAACGAAAACGTGGGGGCGACCGTTCGCCTCGGCGGCTGGGTACATCGAGCACGCGACCTCGGCGGCCTGATGTTCTTCGACCTCCGCGATCGGGCGGGGCTCGTGCAGGTGTCGATCGACCTCGCGGCTGCCTCTCCCGAGCTCGCGCAGGTCGCGCGCTCGCTCGGTGCGGAGACCGTCGTGCTGGTGGAAGGGGTGGTCACGCAGCGCCCGGAGGCGATGCGGAACGCGGAGCTCGGCACCGGCGACGTGGAGGTCCGCGCGAGCTCGCTGCGCGTCGTCGGCCCGTCCGACACGCCCGTGATCCCCGTGGCGCGCGGGAAGGGTGAGCAGCTCGCGGCGGAGGAGCTGCGGCTGCGCCACCGCTATCTGGACCTGCGGCGCGATGAGCTGCAGCGGAACCTCGTGCTCCGCCACCGGCTGATGCAGACGACCCGTCGGTTTCTCAGCGACAACGGCTTCTTCGAGATCGAGACGCCGATGCTCACGAAGCCGACGCCGGAGGGAGCGCGCGACTACCTGGTGCCCAGCCGTGTGCATCCGGGCGAGTTCTACGCCTTGCCGCAGTCGCCGCAGATCTACAAGCAGCTGCTGATGATCGCGGGGTACGATCGCTACTTCCAGATCGCCCGCTGCTTCCGCGACGAGGACCTCCGCGCCGATCGGCAGCCCGAGTTCACGCAGATCGACGTCGAGGCGTCATTCGTCGGCGAAGAGGACATAATGCGCTTCGCGGAAGGGCTGATCCGGGCCCTCTGGCGTGAGGCGGGCAGCGAGGTGCCGGCGTCGATCCGACGGATGCCCTATGCCGAGGCCATGGAGCGCTACGGCATCGATCGACCCGACCTGCGATACGGGCTGGAGATCGAGGACGTCAGCGACGTCTTCCGCGGCACCGAGTTCGTCGTCACCAAGAAGGTGCTCGACGCCGGCGGGCGCGTTCGCGGCATCAGGGTGCCCGGAGGAGCCGCACTCTCGCGGAAGCAGGTGGATGAGCTCGAGGCGGCCGCGAAGGGGGCGGGCGCGTTCGGGCTGCTTCGCATCAAGAACGTGAACGGCGCCCTGGACGGGCCGGCGGCAAAGTTCCTCGCTGAGGGTGCCGCGGCGCGGCTAGGCCTGGCGGAGGGTGACCTTGGCCTGTACGTCGCCGGCCCGGACCGCTACTCCAGCCCCGCGCTGGATCGCGTCCGGCAGGAAGTGGCGCACCGAATGCAACTCGTGCCCTCGGGCGTGAACGCGTTCGTGTGGGTGACCGACTTCCCGATGTTCGAGCGCGACCCGGACACGGGGGCGCTCGCGGCCGTCCACCATCCATTCACGGCGCCGAACCCGGCGGACCTCGACCTGCTCGAGACTGAACCCTGGAAGGCCCGTGCTCAGGCGTACGACCTCGTACTGAACGGGACCGAGCTCGGAGGAGGGAGCATCCGAATCAACGATCCTCGCGTGCAGTCGAGCATCTTCCGGCTTCTCGGGATCGACGAAGCCACGGCGCAGGCGCGCTTCGGCTTCCTCCTCGAGGCCCTGCGCGCCGGCGCGCCGCCGCACGGGGGGATCGCGTTCGGGTTCGACCGGATCACGATGGTGCTGGCGGGCGCGACCTCGCTGCGCGACGTGATCGCCTTCCCGAAGACGACCGCCGCCCGGGCGCTGTTCGAGGGAGCGCCGAGCCAGGTACCGGCGGCGGACGTCGCCGACCTGCACATCCGCGTGACGGAGACGGCGTGAGCGAGAACTCGACCACGCAGAAGCTGTCGACGGAAGGCGCCGACATGCTCACCCTTGCCGGCGTGAACGATGGGAACCTCGTGGAGCTGTCGCGCCTCGGGGGGGTGAAAGTCGCGCTGCGTGGCGACACGATGTCGATCTCGGGACCGGTGGAGCTGGTCGCGCGGGCGAGCGACATCGCGCGGCGCATGATCGACCGAGCGCGGCAGCGCATGGAGCTGACCCCGGACGACGTGCTCCGGCTGAGCGAGGACGAAGGGGGCGGGGACGGAGCAGCGGGCGGTGGGGCGGGCGACGGACGCATCGCCCTCCCGGGAGTCCGCAAGCTCATCCAGGCCAAGACGAGCGGGCAGGCCGAATATCTGGCGAAGATCGCCGAGAACGACATCGTCGTCGGGATCGGGCCCGCCGGGACCGGAAAGACCTACCTGGCGGTCGCGGCCGCCGTGGACGCATTGACGCGCAAGCGCGTGCGCCGCATCGTCCTCGCACGGCCTGCGGTCGAGGCGGGCGAGAGCCTCGGCTTCCTGCCCGGCGACATGCAGGCCAAGGTGGATCCCTATCTCCGACCGTTGTACGACGCGCTCGACGAGATGATGCCGCAGGAGCGAGTGCAGCGCGCGCTCGAGACACGAGTGATCGAGATCGCCCCGCTCGCCTTCATGCGCGGCCGCACGCTGAGCGACGCATTCGTGATCCTGGACGAAGCGCAGAACGCGACGGCGATGCAGATGAAGATGTTCCTCACCAGGCTCGGCGTGAACTCGCAGATCGTCATCACGGGCGACAAGACCCAGATCGACCTGCCGAAGCGGGAGGAGTCGGGACTGATGCAGGTCGAGCGGATCCTGCCTGGTATCGACGGAATCGCGTTCCACTACTTCTCCGACGTCGACGTCGTGCGGCACCGGCTCGTGCGCGACATCATCAAGGCGTATGCGGAGGACGGAGACTGAGCGCATGAGCCCGCGCGAGGAGACCGAGCGCAGCTACGGCGCGGCCGCGATGACGCGAGGATCGACCGTCCTCACGTTCATCCTGCGGCTGCTCCTGCTCTTCGCCTGCGCGCTCGTCACCACGCTCGCGCTGGGCGGTGCACTGCTGTCGAGGACGCCCGACGCGATCGTGGGGTCGTTCATCGTGAACCTGCTCATGCTGACGGCGATGGTGGCCGCGGTCCGCATGTTCCGACCGATGCTGCACGACAGTGACCGCGCGATGGCGCTCCTCGGCGGGCTCGTCGCACTCCTCGTCGTGCTGGCATTCGCGGCGGTGAAGGTACGTCCGGGCGCGCCGGAGCTGGTCCCCATCGCATTCGTCGGCGTCGTCGTCAGTGCGCTGTACGATCGCCGCGTGAGCCTGCTCATCGTCGCGCTGATCACCGTGTTGCTCGCCGCCCAGCCGGCGTACCACACGCCCTCGGCGCTGCCGGTCATGCTCGCGTCGGGCGCGAGCGCGGCGCTTGCCGTGCGCGCGAGCCTGCGACGGGATCAGTCGTATCTCTGGATGATCATCGTCGCCGCGGTCTCGAGTGTCGCCGTCACGGCGACCGGCGTCGCGGCCGGCGCGCCGACGCCGTATCTCCTTCGCGGGATCATCTACGCCACGGCGACGTCGGTCGTGAGCGTGATCGCGGCGATGCTGTTCCTCCCCTGGGCGGAGCGGCTCACTGGTCACGAGACGCACCTGACGCTGCTCGAGTGGGGCGACCTCCACCATCCGTTGCTGCAGCGGCTGAGCCTCGAGGCGCCCGGCACGTACGCGCACACCATCGCCATCGCGAACCTCACCGAGGCCGCGTGCCGGAGCATCGGGGCCAATCCGATCCTGGGCCGCGTCGGCGCGTATTACCACGACATCGGCAAGCTGGGCAAGCCGCAGTATTTCGTCGAGAATCAGGCGCGCGGGCGGAATCCGCACGATCAGCTGAAGCCCGACACCAGCGCGTCGATCATCCGGAACCACGTGCGCGAGGGGCTCGAGCTGGCCAAGGAAGTTGGCCTTCCCGCCACCATCCGCGCGTTCATCGTGGAGCACCACGGGACGGCCAAGATCACGTACTTCATGGAGCGCGCGCGCCAGCGCAGCGGCTATGTCGCCGACCCGGACGAGTACGCGTATCCGGGACCGATCCCACAGAGTCGCGAGACGGCGATCGTGATGCTCGCCGACGGCGTGGAGGCCGCCGCACGACGGTTGACCGATCCGACGCCGGAGCGCATCCGCGAGGTGATCGACCGCGTGGTCGAGGAGCGCTTCGCCGAGGGTCAGCTGCGCGAGGCGCCGATCACCCTGCGCGAGATCGGCGCGGTGAAGCGCGCCTTCGCACGCGTGCTGGGCGGGATGTACCACGCTCGTGTCGAGTACCCGAAGGCGGTCGCGACGAGCGAGCCCGCGACGGTATGAGTCGTACCGTGCATGTAGCAACCGAAGGAGTCCGTATTCCCGTCGCCCGCGACCGAGTCGCGTCGCTCGCGGAGGGAGTGCTGCGGGCGGAGCGGGTGCGTGACGCCACCGTGTCGGTCGCCTTCGTGACGGATCGTCGCATCGCCGCGCTGAATCGCGAGCACCTCGGCCACAGCGGACCCACGGACGTCATCTCGTTCGCGTTCGCGCCGGTCGGCACGGCGGGCGAGATCGTCGGCGACGTCTACATCTCGCCGAGCGTGGCGCGCAAGAATGCGCAGGCGCACGGTCGAGGGATGCGCGAGGAGCTGCTGCGGCTCGTGGTGCACGGCGTCCTGCACGTCGTCGGACACGACCATCCCGAGGACGAATCGCGCTATCACTCGCGCATGTGGAAGCGGCAGGAAGCGCTGCTGCGCGCGCTGGGAGCCGCGTGAACGGACCCGCACTCGTCGCGGCGGCGGGAGCCGTCGTTCTCGCCGCGCTTGCCGCCGCGGCGGACGGGGCATTGCTCGGGGGCGACCCCGAGGCCGAACCGCCGGCGACGAAAGCCGGAGGGCTGAGGCCGGACGAGCACGCGCACCGCGCGCTCTCGCTCACACGCGTCGTCGCGCACCTCGCCGCCGGCGCCGCCATCGCGCGCGGCCTCGACCTCACGGGCGACGACAGGCTGATGGGGGTCCTGTCGATGGTCGTCGCGGCCCTCGCGACGGTGCTGCTCGTCGAGGGGATTGCGCGCACGATCGGCTTCGCCACCGCGCCGCGGCTCGGCTTCGTGCTCGCGCCAATGGTGAGTGCGTTGGAGATCCTCCTCGCCCCCGTCCTGCGAGCGGGCATCGCGCTCGACGCGCTGTTCGAGCGGTTCCTCCCGCCACCGACGAAGGCCGAGCGCGCCGAGCAGCTCGAGGAGGCGGCCGAGCAATTCCGCCAGGTGGTCGCCGCCGAGGCGGACGTCTCCCGCGACGAGGAAGCGCTGCTGCACGGCGTCTTCTCGCTCGGCGACACCGTGGTGCGCGACGTCATGGTGCCGCGCGTGGACATCGTCGGCATCGACCTGACCACGCCGTGGAGCGAGGTCGTCGACCGCGTGCGCAGCTCGGAGCACGCGCGCTTTCCGGTGTTCGACGACACGCTCGACAACATCACGGGGATCCTCTACGCCAAGGACCTGCTGCCCTTCATCATCGATGACGACGAGCCGATGCTTGGCTGGCAGACCCTCGTGCGGACGGCGCAGTTCATCCCGATCTCGAAGCCGCTCGATCTGCAGCTTCGCGAGTTCAAGGCGAGCCGCACGCACATCGCGATCGTGAGCGACGAGTACGGCGGAACGGCGGGGCTCGTCACGATCGAAGACATCCTCGAGGAGATCGTCGGGGAGATCCACGACGAGTACGACGACGAGGAGCCCGAGATCGAGCAGGAGGAGGGCCGGCGCTTCTGGATCAGCGGCCGCCTGACGATCGACGAGCTTTCCGAGCTGCTCGGCCAGGACTTCGCGCAGGAGGACGTCGCGACTGTCGGCGGCCTCGTGTACGAGACGTTCGGGCGGGTGCCACGTCCCGGCGAGTCGGCACAGATCGGTGCGTACAAGCTGGTCGTCGAGCGGGTGCGTCGTCGCCGCATCGAACGCGTCTACTTCGAGCGCCTGCAGCCGGCGCTGGGGACCTCCGCGTGATCAGCCCGCACGCCGTCCTTCTGTCGCTCTGTATACTGATCGTAGCGCTGCTCACCGCCGGCGGGATGGCGATGCGCTCGGTGAGCCGCATCTGGCTGCGCCATCTGGTGGAGCAGGAGCTCCGTGGCTCACGCGCGGCGCACGCCTACCTCGAGCGTCCGCAGCGCCTCATCATCGCGGCAAGCGCTACCGTCGCGCTCGTGCTCGTGCTGAGCGGCGGCTTCCTCGCCACCGACTACGCGCGCCAACCTGCGCGCCTCGCCCTGGCACTCGCCGTGTACGCCGCGGCGATGATCGTCGTGGGCCAGCTCCTGCCGCGCGCGATCGCCCGTCGCTTCGCGCCGACGGTGGCGTCGTTGCTCTCCCCGCTCCTCCAGGCAGCGGCGATCGTCACGACGCCGTTCGTCGCCGCGAGCCGGATCGTCAGCCGGCCGTTCGAGCGCGTGAAGCAGGGCGGGGAGGGCGTCGAGCGCGACCCGATCCAGGATCTGCTGCGCGAAGGTGAGCTCGAGGGCGTCGGCGAGCGCGAGGAGATGGAGATCATCACGGGCGTCTTGTCGTTCGGTGAGAAGCTCGTGCGCGACGTGATGATTCCCCGCGACGAGATCTTCGCCATCGAGCGTTCGGCCACCGCGCGCGAGATCGCCGAGGAGTTCGCGACGTCGGCGTTCAGCCGGGTGCCGGTCTACGAAAGGTCGATCGATCACATCGTGGGGATGGTGCACGCCTTCGACGTGCTGAAGCTGGCCGGCGAGCGTCCGCCGGGTTTCCGCCCCGTCGCCACGGCGCTGGACAGCACGCCGTGCAGCGAGCTGCTCTTCCGCCTGCTGCGACGCAGCCAGCATCTCGCGATCGTGAAGGACGAACAGCAGCGGACCGTCGGGCTCGTGACGATGGAGGATCTGCTCGAGGAGCTCGTCGGCGACATTCGCGACGAGCACGACGAGCCCGCACCGCGGGGCGAGGCCTGAGCGACGTGCACGACGCCCTGCTCGCGGACTTCGACGCGGGGCGCAAGGCGGCGCTGGCGCGCGCGATCAGCATCGTCGAGAACCATCGCAAGGGCTACGACCGCCTGCTCGGCGCGCTGCATCCGCGCATCGGCCGCGCACGACGGATCGGCGTCACCGGGCCGCCTGGCGCGGGGAAGAGCTCGATCACGGTGTGCCTCGCGCGCGGCTACCGCGCCCAGGGATTGACGGTGGGGATCGTCTGCGTCGATCCGACGTCGCCGTTCACCGGCGGTGCGCTCCTCGGCGACCGGATTCGCATGGAGGACATCGCCCTCGATCCCGGGGTGTACATCCGCTCGCTCGCGACGCGCGGCTCGCTCGGCGGGCTGTCAGCGGCGACGCGCGAAGTGTGCGATGTGCTCGACGCGTTCGGCGTCGACCGGATCCTCATCGAGACGGTCGGCGTGGGGCAGAGCGAGCTCGATGTCGCACGGACGGCCGACACGACGCTCGTCGTGCTCGTTCCCGAGTCGGGTGATTCCATCCAGACCCTGAAGGCCGGGCTGATGGAGATCGCCGACGTGTTCGTCGTGAACAAGAGCGATCGGCCCGGCGCGGACCGGCTGCGCACCGAGATCGAGCTGATGCTCGGGATGCGGCCGGGCGCCGCGATCACGGACGGCGCCGGCCACCACGGCGTCGACCTGTCACGCAACAATCTGGCGCGCCAGGTGCGAGAGGCCGCGAGGAACGAGGAGACCCGCTGGACACCGCCCGTTCTGCGCACGACGGCCACCGACGGCACGGGAATCGCCGAGCTCTCCGACGCGCTCGACCGGCATTACGGGTATCTTGAATCGAGTGGCCAGCTGCGCGCACGCCGCCGCGCACGCCTCCGGGAGCGCGTGGTGGACGTCGTGGACGACACGACGCGGCGCCGACTATGGACCGATGCCGCGACGGCCGCGTGGCTGGACGAGCGGTTACCCGATCTCGAGGCCGGCCGCGAGACACCGTTCGCGATCGCCGACGCGCTGCTGGCGCGGAGCGCGGACCTGTTGACGGGGAGGACGACGTGACGTCGATACGCGAGGAGCTCGACTCCAACCTGGACGATCGCGCCGAGCTGGAACGACTGCGCGCGGAAGTCGCCGCGTGGCGCCGGGCGTACGAGCAGGGCAAGCTACGCGAGATCGGCTTCGGCAACTCGGAAGGCGAGGTCGGCGCGCTGTACACCCCACTGGACGTGCTCGACGCCGATCCGGCGCGGCTTGGCGTGCCGGGCGCTTACCCCTATACGCGCGGCATCCATCCCACCGGGTATCGCGGCAAGCTGTGGACGATGCGCCAGTTCGCCGGCTTTGGCAGCGCCAGCGACACCAACGCACGGTTCAAGTTTCTCCTCGCGCACGGGCAGACGGGGCTCTCCACCGCGTTCGATTTCCCGACGCTGATGGGCTACGACTCCGACCATCCCCGCTCGGAGGGAGAGGTCGGGAAGACGGGTGTGGCGATCTCCAGCCTGGCCGACATGGAGGTGCTGTTCGACGGCATCCCGCTCGACCAGGTGTCGACCTCGATGACGATCAACGGACCGGCGATCATCATCTGGGCGTTCTACGTCGCCGCGGCGGAGAAGCAGGGTGTGGACAGCCGGCAGCTGCGCGGCACGATCCAGAACGACATCCTGAAGGAGTACATGGCGCAGCACGCGTGGTGCTTCCCGATCGAGCCCGCGCTGCGCCTCATCGTCGACTGCTTCGAGTGGGGCGCCACGCACGCGCCGCTCTGGAACACGGTGTCGATCTCCGGCTATCACATCCGCGAGGCCGGCGCCACCGCGGCACAGGAGCTGGCATTCACCCTCGCCGACGGCTTCACCTACGTCGAGCGCGGCCTCGAGCGCGGTCTCGACGTCGACGACTTCGCCCCTCGGCTGTCGTTCTTCTGGGACATCCACAACGACTTCTTCGAGGAGATCGCGAAGCTGCGCGCGGCGCGCCGCATCTGGGCGCGCCACATGCGCGAGCGCTATGGCGCGAAGAGCCCGCGCTCCTGGCTCATGCGCTTCCACTCGCAGACGGCCGGCGTGACGCTCACCGCGCAGCAGCCGATGAACAACGTGGTGCGCGTCGCCTATCAGGCGCTCGCCGCGGTGCTCGGCGGTACGCAGTCGCTGCACACGAACTCGATGGACGAGACGCTCGCTCTTCCGACCGAGCACGCGGTGCAGGTGGCGCTGCGCACCCAGCAGGTGCTCGCGTACGAGACGGGCGTTCCGAACGTGATGGATCCGCTCGGCGGCTCCTACTACGTCGAGGCGCTCACCGATCGCCTCGAGCGCGAAGCCGAGTCGCTGTTCACGGAGATCGACGCGATCGGCGGCGTGGTGCGCGGGCTGGAGGACGGCTGGTTCCAACGGAAGATCGCGCAGTCGGCGGCGCGGCAGCAGTGGGAGATCGAACAGCATCGCCGCGTGATCGTCGGCGTGAACGAGTTCGTCACCGACGAGACGCTGACGATTCCAACACTGAAGATCGGGCAGCACGTCGACGAGGAGCAGCGCGCGCGGCTCGCGAAGAGCCGCGCCGAGCGCGATCAGCCGGAGTGCGATCGCCGGCTCGAGGCCCTGCGCACGGCGGCTCGCGGCACGGAGAATGTCTTCCCGCACATCCTCGACTGCGCGCGCGCCTACTGCACGCTGTTCGAGATTCGTCGCGCACTCGAGGACGTGTTCGGCGCGTATCGCGAACCGGTGTTCTTCTGACCGAAGAGCGCGCGGCGAGTCGTACGGCGCTCGGCGTCGCATTTCTTCGCGCTGCGCACCAGCTGCTGGATGGAGAGCCGAAGGTCCTCGACGACGAGCCCATCGTGCGCATCCTCAGTCCCGAGGTGATAGCTCGGCTGACGCAGCACCCGGAACAGGTTCAGACTCCGAGCGCACGTCAGCTTCGCGCTCACGTCGTGCTGCGAAGCCGCTTTGCCGAGGATCGGCTCGCCGCCGCCGTCGAGCGTGGCGTGCGTCAGTACGTGCTGCTTGGCGCGGGATTCGATACCTTCGCGCTCCGGCAGCCCGAATGGGCACGGCGCATCACCATCGTGGAGATCGATCAGCCCGCGACGCAGGCGGCGAAGCGCGCGCGGCTCGCCGAGCTGGGAATCGTGGTGCCGCCGAACGTCGTGTACGACCCGGTGGATTTCGAGACGACGACACTGCGCGAGGCGCTTCCGGCCGCCGGCGTCGACGTGAATGCGCCCGTGTTCTTCTCCTGGCTCGGCGTCACCATGTACCTCACGGATGACGCCGTCGACCATGTGCTGGGCACGGTCGCACGACTACCCCGCGGCACCGAGATCGTGCTCACCTTCGCGACGCCTCCCGATCCGAACGAGGAGCCGGCACGCCTATCGTTCGCCCAGCGCGCCGCCGAAGTAGGCGAACCCTGGATCACTTTCTTCACATCAGAGGCGCTCGAAGCGCGTCTCCGGTCGTTCGGCTTCACGTCAGTCACCTTTCTGACACCGCAGCTCGCGCGCGAGCGCTACTTCAGATCTCGCTCGGATGGTCTCGAGGCGCCTCGGCGCGTGTCTGTTGTGAGCGCGGTCGTCTGAGCGAGCCTGTGTTGGCGCCATGTGCCAGGACTGCGGCGGTGGCTAGCTTTCCGCCATGAGCACCGCCGACTGGTGGAAGTCGTACTTCGACGCGCACTACCTGCTCGAGTACGAGCCGATCTTCAACCTCGTGCGCGATCGCCGCGAAGTTGCGCGCCTGATGGAGATTCTCGCACTCCCCTCGGGCGCACGCGTGCTCGATGTGCCGTGTGGGCAGGGGCGCCACGCGCATCTGCTCGCCGAGGCCGGTTTCCGCGTCGATGGGCTGGATTACTCGGCGCACTTGCTCGAGCGGGCACGCGAGCGCGGCACCGGGCCCACACTGCGCTACACGCGCGGTGACATGCGGAAGCTCCCCGCCCGCTGGACCGGACGGTTCGACGCGGTGGTGAACCTGTTCACGTCGTTCGGCTTCTTCACCGATCCCGCCGACGACGCACGCGTCGTCTCCGAGTTCGCTCGCGTCCTCGCGCCGGGCGGGACGCTGGTGTGGCACGGCGGCAGCCGCGACGGCGTCGTCGCGCGCTTTCTCGCGCGCGACTGGTGGAAGTCCGACGACGGCACGATGATCGGTCATCAGCGCGGCTTCGATCCGCTGTCCGGCGTGCTCACCATCGAGACCAGTTGGGAGGGCCCCTCGGGGAGCGGCGAGCGCCAGCATCGGATCCGGCTCTACACCGCTACGCGGTTGGCCGAGCTCTGCCTCGCCGCGGGGCTCGTGGTCGAGGAGGCGTTCGACGGGTGGCACGACCGCCCGCTGCGGCGGCGGTCGAGCGAGATGCTGCTCGTCGCGCGCAAGCGCGAGTTGCCGCGCCGTCGGCGCGGCGGCTAGCTTTCCGCATGCGTCCCATCCGTGTTCTGGTAGCGAAGCCCGGTCTCGACGGGCATGACCGCGGCGCGAAAGTCGTCGCCGCCGCGCTGCGCGACGCCGGGATGGAAGTGATCTACACCGGACTGCATCAGACGCCCGAGATGATCGCCTCCGCCGCCGTGCAGGAGGACGTCGACGTCGTGGGCCTGTCCATCCTGAGCGGCGCGCACATGACGCTCTTCCCCCGCGTGCTCGAGCTGCTGCGCGCCGAAGGGCGCGGCGACATCCTCATCACGGGAGGCGGGATCATTCCGCGTGAGGACATGGACGCCCTGCAGGCGATGGGCACGGGCAAGCTCTTCGGACCGGGCACGCCGACGTCGGACCTCGTCGACTACATCAAGGCGTGGTTCGCCGAGCACACGACCCAGGAAGCGTGACCACCTCGTGACGACCAGTCGACTGCGAGAGCTCAGCGAGGAGCTCCGCGCGCTCGAGTCACGCCTGCGCCAGGGTGGCGGCCCCGAGCGCGTCGAGAAGCAGCACGCGCAGGGAAAGCTCACGGCGCGCGAGCGCGTCGAGCGGCTCTGCGACGTCGGCTCGCGGTTCGTCGAGCTCGGCCTGCTTGTGGCGTACGACCGATACGACGGTCAGGCACCCGCGGCGGGCGTCGTCACGGGCGTTGGCGTGGTGCACCGCCGGCCCGTCGTCGTCGTCGCGAACGATGCGACGGTGAAGGCCGGCTCCTGGTGGCCGGAGACGATCACGAAGATCCTGCGCGCGCAGGAAGTCGCGATGCGCTGTCGCATCCCGATCGTGTATCTCGTCGACTCGGCCGGCGTGAACCTGCCGTATCAGGAAGGCGTGTTCCCCGGTCAGTACGGCGCGAGCCGGATCTTCTACTACAACTCGATCATGCGGCGGTATCTGCGTGTGCCGCAGCTCGCCGCCGTGATGGGACCGTGCATCGCGGGAGGAGCGTATCTCCCCGCGCTCTCCGATCTCATCGTCATGGTGAAGGGCTCCTCCTTCATGGGGCTCGGCGGACCGAACCTCGTGAAGGGCGCTACGGGCCAGACGATCGACGCCGAAACACTTGGCGGCGCGGTGACGCACACCGAGATCAGCGGCGTGGCGCACTACGCGGCGGAGAACGACGATGAGTGTCTCGCCACGCTGCGCGAGCTCGTGTCGCAGCTTCCGCCGTCGCACTCGCTCGCCGCGTCGCACCAACTGACGGACAGCGCCACCGCCGACGCGCTCTACGATCTGCTGCCGGCGGATCATCGCATGCCGTACGACATGCACGCGATCCTCCGTACGATCGCGGACGACGGCGCGATCACCGAGTTCCAGGAGCACCTCGCCCGCGAGATGATCTGCGGCGACGTCCGCATCGACGGCATCTCGGTCGGCGTCATCGCCAACCAGCGCGGCCTGATCAAGACGCGTCCCGGCGAGAAGCCGCGCTTCGGCGGAATCGTCTACGCCGAGAGCGCCGAGAAGGTCGCCTTCTTCATCGACCGCTGCGATCGGCAGGGCATCCCACTGCTGTTCGTGCAGGATGTCTCCGGCTTCATGGTCGGCCCCGAGGCCGAGCACGAAGGGATCATTCGCGCCGGCGCGCGCTTCGTCGAGGCGATGGCCACGGCGCGCGTGCCGAAGATCGTCCTCACCGTCAACCACGCCTCGGGCGCCGGCTACTACGCCATGGCGGGCCAGGGCTTCGATCCGGATTTCATCTTCTCCTGGCCGACGGGGCGCATGGCCGTGATGGAAGGCGAGAGCGCGATCCAGGCCGTGCACGGGCCGGCGATCGAGCGCGCCAAGCAGAGCAGGCAGCCGCTCGACGCGGAGACGCAGCGCGCCGTCGAGGAGATGCGCGCCGACTACGAACATCAGCTCGACGCGCGCTACGCCGCCGCACGCGGCTTCGTCGACGCGATCATCTATCCCGAGGACACGCGCGACGTGCTCTCGCTCGCATTGCGCGCCGCGCGAACCAACCCTGGTCCGCACCTCGGCGCCTTCGTGCTTCCCCAGATTCCCGACGCATGAGTCAGACGTCCGGATCGAATCGCATCGTTCGCGTCGCCGCAGGGCAGGGGTTCTGGGGCGACTGGCTGGACGCGCCGCGCCGCCAGGTCGAGGGCGGGCCGGTCGATTACCTGATGCTCGACTACCTCGCCGAAGTCACGATGTCCATTCTGCAGAAGCAGAAGGAGCGTGACCCGAACATGGGCTACGCGCGCGACTTCATCGGCGCGATGGAGTCCGTGCTGCCGGCAGTCGTCGACCGCGGCGTGCGCGTCGTCGCCAACGCGGGGGGCGTCAATCCGGTCGCGTGCGCGCGCGCGGTGCTCGGCGTGGCCGCCGCGCGCGGTGCTGCCGGCAAGCTGCGCATCGGTGTCGTCACCGGCGACGACCTGCTGCCGCATCTCGACGCCCTGATCGAGAAGGGCCACCCGCTCGCCAACATGGAGTCGGGCGAGCCGCTCGCCACGGTGCGCGATCGCGTGCTCTCAGCCAACGCGTACATCGGCTCGGTGCCGATCGTCGAGGCACTCGCCCGCGGCGCGAACGTCGTCGTCACGGGCCGCTCGACGGATACCGCGCTCACCATGGCGCCCCTGCGCCACGAGTTCGGCTGGGGCGCGACGGACTGGGACCGGCTCGCGGCGGGGATCATCGCCGGCCACATCATCGAGTGCGGCGCCCAGTGCTCCGGCGGCAACTGCCTCTATGATTGGCGCAACATCCCCGACCTTGCCAACGTCGGCTATCCGATCGTCGAGGCGAAGGCGGACGGCACCTTCGTCGTGACGAAGCATCCCGGCACCGGCGGGCGAATCAATGTCCCTTCCGTCACCGAGCAGCTCGTGTACGAGATGGGCGATCCGCACAGCTACATCACCCCCGACGTCGTCGCGGACTTCGCGTCGATCCACCTCGCGCCCGACGGCGAGAATCGCGTGCGCGTGTTCGGCATCACCGGTCGGCCGGCGACCGACAAGCTGAAAGTCTCGATCGCCTATCGCGCCGGCTTCAAGGCGGTGGGCACCCTCGTGTACGCCTGGCCCGACGCGCTCGAGAAGGCGCAGTTGGCCGACCGCGTGCTGCGCGAGCGATTGGACAACATGGGCCTCCGCTTCGACCAGGTGATGACCGAGTTCGTCGGCGTGTCCGCGACGCACGGGCCGCTCACCGTCACCACGGGCGAGGCACCGGAAGTGCAGTGGCGCATCGGCGTGCGATCCAACGATCGCAAGGCGGTCGAACGCTTCACGCGCGAGATCGCGCCCCTCGTGCTCAACGGCCCGCCCACCGTCACCGGGTTTGCCGGCGGCCGGCCGAAGGTCGAAGAGATCGTCGCCTACTGGCCTGCGCTGGTGGACAAGTCCGTCGTACAGACGAAGGTCGAGATCCTCGCATGAAAGTCCGCCTCGTCGACATCGCGCACGCGCGCTCGGGCGACAAGGGCGACACGGCCAACGTCGGCGTGATCGCGCTCCGTCCCGACTGGTATCCCTTCATCGCCGAGTCGCTCACGCGCGCTCGCGTCGCTCAGCACTTCGCGGGCGTCATCACCGGCGACGTCGAACGGTTCGAGCTCCCCAACCTCAACGCGCTCAACTTCCTGCTCCACGGCGCGCTCGATGGGGGCGGCACGCTGTCGCTCAAGACGGATGCGCAGGGCAAGGTGTTCTCGACCGCGATGCTGCGCATGGTGCTGGACGTCGATGACGACCGTGCACGGGCGCTCCAACTTCCCGAGGCCCCTCGCCAGTGAATCGCGTCAAGCTTCGCCGCGACGGCGCCATCGGACGCATCGTCCTCGCGCGCCCCGAGAAGAAGAACGCGATCGACCGCGAGATGGCGGATGATCTCTTCGCCGCCCTCGCGCAGCTCGAGGGTGACGCGTCCGTTCGCGTCATCCACCTCGCCGCCGAGGGCGACGACTTCTGCGCCGGCGCCGATCTCGACGCGCTCGAGCGCACCCTCGACGCCGGCGCCGATGTCCATCGCCAGGACGCCGAAGCGCTCGGCCGCGTCTTCCTCGCGATCCGCGCGCTCATGAAGCCCGTCGTCTGCACCATCCGCGGACGCGCGCTCGCCGGGGGCGCGGGGCTGGCCACGGCGTGCGACATCGTGCTCGCACACGAGGGGGCGGAGCTCGGCTACCCGGAGGTGCGTGTCGGCTTCGTACCGGCCATGGTGATGACGATGCTTCGTCGCGCCGTGGGCGAGAAGCACGCGGCCGACCTCGTGCTCACGGGGCGCATCGTCAACGCCGAGGAGGCGGAGCGCATCGGGCTGGTCAGCCGCGTCGTCCCCGCCGCCACCTTCGACGACGAAGTGGACGCGGCGCTCCAGCAGATCAGCCGCTCGCCCACGACGGCGCTCGCGCTCACCAAGTGGCTGTTCTACAAGCTCGACTCCCTCTCCTTCGAGGACGGCGTCGCGGCGGGGGTGGTGACGAACGTCGAGGCGCGTTCGACGGACGACTTCAAGAAGGGCGTGCGCCGCTTCACCGAGCGTCGCAGCCGCCCCGAGTGATGCGCCTGCTCATCGGGCGACTCGTGCTCACGGGGATCGGCATCGTCGTATGGGGGTACGGCAATGCGACCGGTCAGCCGAAGTTGATGTACTCGGGGATGGGCATCCTGGCAGTCGTGCTGCTGATGCGCTTCCTGCCGAAGCACTGGTTCGACGACACGCCGCGCTGAGCGGCGGATCGCTCTGCCGACGAGCCCGTCGTCGCACTGCAGCCGGGCCCCCTAAAGCATTATATTTCAACAGTTATGACGCGCCTTGCCATCCCCGAGCTCCTCGCGCCGGCCGGCTCGCTCGACGCCGTGCGAGCGGCGCTCGCGAACGGCGCGGACGCGGTCTATCTCGGCGCCGACCGGTTCAACGCGCGCGACGAGGGGGCCCAGCTCACCCTCGACGAGGTGGCGGAGGCCTGCCGGCTCGCCCACGAGCGCGGTCGCCGCATCTACCTCACGCTCAACATCCTCACCAAGCCGGCCGAGCTCGCTGACTCGCTGATGTTCCTCGGCGAGGCGATCGATCGCGGCGTCGACGCGGCCATCGTGCAGGACATCGGGCTCGTGCGCCTCATCCAGCAGGTGTATCCCGGCTTCGAGATTCACGGCTCCACGCAGATGACGGTGCACGACGACACCGGCGCCCGCGTGATGGCCGAGCTGGGGATCGAGCGTGTCGTGCTCGCGCGCGAGAACACGATCGACGACATCCGCGCGATCCGCGCCGCCGTGCCGGACCTCGGGCTCGAGTCGTTCGTGCACGGCGCGCTGTGCATCTCGTACAGCGGGCAGTGCTACATGTCGGGGATGATCTCCGAGCGCAGCGCCAACCGCGGCTCGTGCGCGCAGTCCTGTCGCAAGGATTACGTCCTCACCGATCTCGAGACGCACCAGGAGCTCGACCGCGGCTACCTCATCTCCGCCAAGGATCTCGCCGCGACGGACCATCTCGCCGAGATCGCCGACGCGGGGATCGGCTGCCTCAAGGTCGAGGGACGCAAGAAGCGTCCTGAGTATGTGGCGACCGTGACGAGCGGCTACCGCAGCTTCCTCGATCGACTCGCCGCGGGCGATCGCACGGCGCCGACCCCGGAAGCCGTCGAGCCGCTCGTGCAGATCTACAGCCGAGGCTTCACCGGCGGCATGTACGGCGGCCGCGCCGGGCGCTCGTACATCACGCGCGAGCATCCCGACAATCGCGGCCGCGAGCTCGGCGTCGTCACGGGCCACAGAGGGAAGGAGCTGCTCGTCGAGGTCAGCGCGCCGCTGCAGGTCGGCGACGGCGTCGGCTTCGAGTCGCCCACGCAGCGAGGCGGCGCGTCCGTCGGCTTCACCGTGACCGAGGTGCGCACGCTCGACGCTGGTCCGCCGATTCGCCAGGCACTCGTGCTGCCGCCTCGTATCGTCGTTGGCGACGGCTGGCGCGTCGTGCGCTCTTTCGAAGCTGCGCTCATCGAGAAAGCGCGGGCGAGCTACGCCGCGCTGCCGGCCGGCGTGCGCCAGCGCAAGACTCGGCTCGACGTGAAGCTCTTCGGCTCGGCCGGCTCGCCGCTCAAGGGAGTGTTCGTCGCGGACGGCGAGACGATCACCGTGCGCTCGGAGATCAACCTCGCGCCCGCCGCGAAGCGTGCACTCGACGACACTGCATTGCGCGAACATCTCGGCCGACTCGGCGAGACGCCGTTCGTGCTCGCCGCGCTCGAGACAGCTGCGCTCGCGCCGGGCCTGTTCCTGCCGATCAGCGAGATCAATCATCTGCGCCAGCAGGCGATCGACGAGCTGCTGCAGCGCCGCGACTGGGCGCGCGAGGCGTCGGTCGCGGAACGCCGCGCCCGCGTGGACGAGGCGCTCGTGCTTTCGCCTGCACCCGCTGTCATGGCGGACGAGCGCCCGACCCGGGGTCAGACCCCAGCGGGGTCTGACCCGTTGGCGCGCAGTGAGTCGAAGGATGCGGACCTGCCGTTCGACCTCGTCGCATCGGTGTTCACCCTGGATGACGCACGCGCTGCCGCCGCCGCCGGCGCGACCACTGTCGTGCTCGACGTCTTCCTCCGGCATCCCACTCCACCGGTGTCGCGCGTGAAGGCGCTCGCCGAGGAGCTCGCGGCGCAGGGTGTGACGCTGCGTCTGCGTACGCCGACCATCGTGCGCCCCGAGGAGCGTCGCACGGTGCAGAAGTGGCTCGACCTCGGCTTGCCGCTACTGAGCGGACACCTCGGCCTCGTCGCCGAGCAGTCCAGAGCGGGTCGCGACGTCGTCGCCGACTACGCCGTCAACTGCTTCAACCAGCACACCGCGGCGGAGGTATTCCGGCTCGGCGCGCGGCGCATCACCCTCTCCGTCGAGCTCACGACCGATGAGCTGCTCGCCGTTGCGGCGCCGTGGGAAGGCGACGGCTTCGACGTGCTGCTGTATGGCCGGCCGGAGGGGATGACGATCGAGCACTGTGTGCTCTCCGCCGCGTTCGATCGCGTGCCGACGACCTGTCGCGATCTCTGTGTGCAGAAGCACACGAACGTCGAGCTCACCGATCCGGCCGGCTACCGCTTTCCCGTCGCCACCGATTCGGCGTGTCGCAATCGGCTGCTACACTCGCGGCCCGTCGAAGGGGGCGAGTTCCTGCCACGCCTCTGGCGCGGCGGCATTCGCAACTACCACCTCGTGTTCAACGTGGTGGGAGAGCCGATCGCGCAGGTCGTCTCAGGCTACCGCGCCATGCTCGAGCAGGTCGCGGCCGGCCAACGTCAGGTGCCGAACCTTGCGCGCGCTGCCGTGCACGACGCCTTCACTCGCGGACACTTCGTTCGTGCGGTGTAACGACGCCGTGCGCGCAGGACGGATGGTGCGGAGCGCCCTCGCTCGCCGCACGCTGACGGCATGACAACGACTCGCCCCACACTCGACGACGCGCGGGCCATGCTGCGCGCGCGCTTCGGCTTTCCCGACTTTCGTCCTGGACAGGAACGCGCCGTCTCGTCCGTACTCGAGAAGCGCGACACGCTCGTGGTGCTGCCCACCGGCGGTGGAAAGTCGATCTGCTATCAGGTCCCCGCCATGGTGCTGCCGGGGCTCACCGTGGTCGTGAGCCCGCTCATCTCGCTGATGAAGGATCAGGTTGACGCGCTCACCGCGCGCGGCATCCCCGCCACCTTCGTCAACAGCACGCTCTCGAGCGCCGAAGTCTCGGAGCGCATGTCGCGCGTCATGCGCGGCGAGATCAAGCTGCTCTACCTGGCGCCCGAGCGCTTCGACGTCGGCACCGCCGCCGAGCGGCTGCGCGGCGTCGGCGTGTCGCTGCTGGCGATCGACGAGGCGCACTGCATCAGCGAGTGGGGGCATGACTTCCGCCCGAGCTACCTGCGCATCGCGCAGGTGCGTGAGAAGCTCGGTTGGCCACAGGTGGTCGCGCTCACCGCGACCGCCACGCCGCACGTGCGCCAGGACATCGCGCGTCAGCTTCGCCTCGAGAATCCCGAGACGATCATCACCGGGTTCGACCGGCAGAACCTCCGCTATCACGTCGTCCCCACGCGCACCGACGCCGAGAAGGACGCGGCACTCGCCGCAATCCTTCGGGAGCACGAGGGCGTCGCGATCGTCTACGCCTCCACGCGCCGCAACGTGGAGAAGATCGCGCGGACGCTGGAGCAGGAGGGGATCGCCGCCGCCGCGTATCACGCCGGCCTGGACGACGCGCATCGCCACGCGGTGCAGGACGCGTTCATGAACGAGTCCGTGCGCGCCATCGTCGCGACGAACGCCTTCGGCATGGGCATCGACAAGCCCAACGTGCGGCTCGTCGTGCACCACGCCATGCCGGGCACGCTCGAGGCATATTACCAAGAAGCGGGGCGCGCCGGCCGCGATGGGAAACCATCCGAAGTGTACCTGCTGCACGCCTTCCCGGATCGCTTCACGCACGAGTTCTTCATCAAGGGCGCGTATCCGGAGCGTACGCTCGTCGAGAAGGTCTACGAGCGCGCGCGCGCGCTCGCCGACCGCAGCGGCGCAGTCTCGCTCGAGCCGGCGTCCATTGCCGCGTCGCTCCCCGGCAAGGTGAGCGATCGCGAGGTGGAGTCGGCGTTGCGCGTCCTCATCCAGGCCGGCGCGATCCGCTCCGAGCCGGAGAGCGGGGGCCGCGTCTTCGTGCGGCTGCTCGCCACCCCCGATCGCATCAAGCGGGAGCTCGGCGCGACTCGCGCCCTCGAGCTGGGACTGCTCCGTGCGCTCTGGCGTGTGGCAGGCGATTCGCTGAACGACGGGGTCCCGGTCGATCTCGACGGACTTCCGCCTGGCTTCGGCGGCGCCGTCGGCACGATGCCGCTGCTCACGGAGCTCGAGCGCGGACAGTTCCTGGAATGGCACCGGTTGGGCGGCGGTGAGCACGTCACCAACCCTCGCCGTCCGCTGTCGGCCTTTCCCTACGACTGGTCCGCCCTCGAGCGGCGTCGCAAGAACGAGCTCTCCAAGCTGGACGCGATGCAGCAGTACGCATATGCCACGGGCTGTCGCCGCGGCTTCGTGCTCCGCTACTTCGGCGATCCCGCCGCGGGGAAGGATTGCGGGGGCTGCGACAACTGCCTCGGCACCCACGACGCCACGCGGCGGCAGAAGGTCGCGCCGGCGCCGAAGCCGGGCGAGAAGCGAAAGGCACGCGGCGCGGCACCCGGCGCGCAGCGCCGCGAACCGGTGGAGCTGGTCGCCAGCCCCGCCGACGCGCAGCTCCTCGAGCGCCTCCGTGCGCTGCGCTCGCGCATCTCGAAAGAAGAGCAGGTGCCGGCCTACGTCGTCTTCCCGGACCGCACTTTGCTTGAGATCGCCGTGCGTCGTCCAAAGTCATCGTACGCCCTCGGCGAGATTCGCGGTGTCGGCCCGGTGAAGATCGACAAGTACGGCGAACGATTCCTCGAGCTGGTGCGAACCTCCGACGAAACGGAAGCTGCCTGACATGGAAGACTCCCTGTACTTCACCGAGCAGCACCTCGCAGTTCGCGAGATGGTTCGCCAGTTCGCCCGCGACGAGGTGGCACCAGTCGCGGCGCGTCACGACGCCGATGGCAGCTTCCCGTGGGAGACCGTGAAGAAGATGGGGGAGCTGGGGCTCATGGGCGTGCCCTGGGACGAGTCGCTCGGCGGGGCCGGACTCGACCTGCTGAGCTACGTGATGACCATCGAGGAGCTCGCGCGAGTCGACGCGTCGACCGGGCTCACGATCTCGGCGCACACGACGCTCGGCACCTCGCCGATCGTGCACTTCGGCAACGACGAGCAGCGCCAGCGCTTCGTCCCCTTCCTCGCCAGCGGCAAGGTGCTCGGCGGCTTCGGCCTCACGGAGCCGAACGCCGGCTCCGATGCGGGGGGCACGCAGACGACGGCGGTTCGTCGCGGTGACCGCTACGTGTTGAACGGCACCAAGCGGTTCATCACGCACGGCAGCGTCGGCGAGATCTTCGTCGTCACGGCGGTGACGAACCCCGGCGAAGGAACGAAGGGGATCAGCTCGTTCATCGTCACCAAGCCGACGTCGGACCTCGCGAAGGCGAAGGAGATGGGCATCGGCCACGAGCCATCCTTGCCTGCGATGCACGGCTTCCGTGCCGGTAAGAAGGAAGACAAGCTCGGCTGGCGCGCTTCCGATACGGCGGAGCTCATCCTCGAGGACGTCGAGGTACCGAAGGAGAACTTGCTCGGACGCGAGGGTGAGGGCTTCGTCAACTTCATGAGGACACTCGATTCCGGCCGCGTCGGCATCGCCGCACTCTCGCTCGGCATCGCCACTGGCGCGTACGAGGAGGCGGTGAAGTACGCCAGCGTGCGGAAGCAGTTCGGTCAGCCGATCGCCAGCTTCCAGGGAATCGCCTTCCAGCTCGCCGACATGGCGACGGAGATCGAGGCCGGCCGGCACCTCACCTATCACGCCGCCTGGCTCGCGCAGCAGGGCAAGCCATTCGGCAAGCAGGCCGCGATGGCCAAGCTCTTCTGCTCCGAGCTCGCCATGCGCGCCACGATCAAGGCGGTGCAGGTCCACGGCGGCTACGGCTACACCAAGGACTACCCGGTGGAGCGCATGATGCGCGACGCCAAGATCTGCGAGATCGGCGAGGGGACTTCCGAGATCCAGCGCATCGTCATCTCGCGGCATCTACTGCGTGAGCTCGCTGACTGATGGCCCCCGCAGCGGCCCCGTCCGCGTTGCGTGCCGCTCCGGCGATCGTTAGCTATTCACCAGTGCTTGCACACCAGCTTCCTCTTTCGCTTCCGGCGCTGCGCGGCGACTCGCGTCAGCGCTGGGACCTATCGCGCGCTCACGCAGCCGAGGCAGTCGTCGGCCGCTTGAGTGCGCTCGTCGCGTTCGCTGCGGTACCCCGGCTCCGGCCGGCCGATCGCTCGTTGCTCCGGCTACTGGCAAGTCTTGTCGCCGTCGTCCTCGCGCCCGTCCGGCGCCTGGTCCGACGGAACGTCGCGACTCGCCCGGATGCATCGTGTTCGATCACGCAGCGCGTCGTGGCGGCCCATCCCGATTCGGTCCGGCCTCAGCCCCGTCCTCGGTGGCGTGGCCCGACCATCCATACTCCTACCAACCGCGCCACGGCCACCGAGTCGCCGGAGGCACCACCTGGTGCGGTCCCTGATGAAAAGAGAGATCCTGATCAATGCGACCCCGCGGGAGACCCGGGTCGCCATTCTGGAGGACGACGAGCTCGTTGAGCTCCTCGTCGATCGTCCCGATGCCCGCCGCATGGTGGGCGACATCTACCTCGGCAAGGTAGACGCAGTTCTTCCCGGCCTTCAGGCCGCGTTCGTCGACATCGGCACCGACAAGAGTGCCTTTCTCCACGCCTCCGATCTCGTCTATCCGGACAACGCCGGGGACGACGAGGACGACGACGGCGAGGAGAGCTTCCGCGAGCTGGAGCGCGACGAGCGCGACGCGCCGCCCATCCAGGACGTGCTCAAGCGCGGCCAGGAGCTCATCGTTCAGGTGAGCAAGGAGCCCATCTCGACCAAGGGGCCGCGCGTCACCGCGCAGGTCTCACTGGCCGGCCGCTTCCTCGTCTACATGCCGTTCGCCTCGCGCGTCGGCGTGAGCCGCAAGATCGGAGATCGCGAAGAGCGTAAGCGACTTCGCGCTCTGGTTGAAGGCATGCTTCCGGAGGACTCCGGTGGCGTGATCGTCCGTACCGTCGGCGAAGACGTGACGCCCGAGACGATCGAGCGCGAGCTCACGACGCTCATCAACACGTGGAACCGAACCAAGAAGAAGCAGCGGTTCGTCCGCGCACCAGCGCTGCTCAACCGTGAGACCTCGCTCGCGCGCGGACTGATCCGCGACATCTTCAGCGACAAGGTCGAGCGCGTCACGGTGGACTCGAAGCAGGTCTACAACGAGATCATCGAGTACCTCAAGGGGATCGCGCCCGAGTTGACGGAGCGGATCGTCCTCTACGAGGCCACGACGCCGCTGTTCGACAAGGCCGAGATCGAAGCCGAGATCCGCGACCTCTTCAAGCGGCGCTGTGATCTCCCCTCGGGTGGCTACCTGATCATCGAGCCGACCGAGGCGCTCGTCTCCATCGACGTGAACTCGGGGCGCTTCGTCGGCAAGAAGGATCCCGAGAAGACGAGCCTCAAGACGAACCTCGAGGCGGCGCGCGAGATCGCGCGTCAGCTCCGCCTGCGGGACGTCGGCGGCATCATCGTGTGCGACTTCATCGACATGGACACCAAGTCGAACCGCGACAAGGTGCTCCAGGAGCTGCGCGCCCACCTCGGCCGGGATCGCGCGCGCACCAAGGCGTTCGCGGTGTCGGACCTCGGTCTGATCGAGATGACCCGCCAGCGCGTGCGGCAGAGTCATCTGCAGAGCATGACCGAGGCGTGCCCCACCTGCGCAGGGACGGGCCGCGTCTTCACCGCGGAGACGATCCTCCGCCGGATGGAGCGCAGCGTGAAGCGCATGGG